>JBEVMR010000091.1:0-7918 GCA_040508545.1 Solirubrobacterales bacterium | reverse complement strand
CTCCGCCGAGTCATCCCCCGTCATCCCCACGCGTATGCGCGACAACCTCGGCGAGATCCTTGTCACCACGGCCAGAGAGACAGACCACGTCGTAACCGTCCCCGCCTCCGTTTTCGAGCAACCACGCGATTGCATGCGAGGACTCAAGGGCGGGAATGATCCCCTCTAACCGCGCCAGCTCACCGAAAGCTGCCAACGCCGCCGTGTCGGTGACGGCGGTGTATGTGGCGCGCCCGGTATCGCGCAGATGCGCGTGCTCGGGACCCACCCCGGGGTAGTCCAGACCGGCCGATACCGAGTGGGCCTCGAGTATCTGGCCCTCGTCGTCGGCGATCACGGCGGAGAGCGAGCCGTGCAGCACTCCGGTGCCGCCGGCGCCCAGCGAGGCGCCGTGGCGACCCGTGTCGAGGCCCTCACCCGCCGCCTCGACCCCGATCAGCTCGACCTCGGAATCAGCGACGAACGGGGTGAAGATGCCGATCGAGTTGGAGCCGCCGCCAACGCAGGCGATCACCCGTGCCGGCAGGCCATCCTCGGCAGCGAGCGCCTGCTCACGTGCCTCCTCGCCGATCACCCGCTGCAGGTCCCTGACGAGAGCCGGGAAAGGCGCTGGCCCAACAGCCGAGCCGATCACGTAATGCGTCGTCTCGACGTTCGCCACCCAGTCGCGGATCGCAGCGCTGACCGCCTCCTTGAGCGTGCGCGCCCCGGCGTCTACCGGGGCGACGTCCGCCCCCAGCAGCTTCATCCGCTCGACGTTCGGCGCCTGGCGGCGAATGTCCTCGGTGCCCATGTAGACGACGCACTCGAGGCCGAGCAGGGCGCAGGCGGTCGCGGTTGCGACGCCGTGCTGGCCGGCGCCGGTCTCGGCGATGATCCGCGGCTTGCCCATCCGCTGGGCAAGCAGCACCTGGCCGATCGCGTTGTTGATCTTGTGGGACCCGGTGTGGGCGAGGTCCTCGCGCTTCAGGTAGACCCGCCGCCCGACGCGCTCGGAGAGCCGCTCGGCCAGGTAGAGGGGCGTCGGCCGGCCGATGAAGTCGCGGCGTAGGGAGGCGAGCCGCACGCGGTAGTCCTCGTCGCCGCTGGCCGCCGCCCAGGCGACGCTGAGCTCGTCCAGCGCCGGGATCAGCGTCTCGGGGACGTAACGGCCCCCGTATGGGCCAAAGCGCTCCTCGACCGTGTCGCTCATGGACTGGGAACGCTATCCGGCTGCGCCGCCCCGAAGAAGGCGGTCATCGCGGCGTGGTCCTTGCGGCCCGGCTCCGCCTCGACCCCGCTGGCAACGTCGACGGCGTAAGGATGGGTGACGGCAATCGCCTCGGCGACGTTGTCGGGACGCAGCCCACCGGCGAGGATCGCCGGCACCGCAGAGCGGCGCTCGCCCAGCAATCCCCAGTCGAAGCTCTCGCCGGTTCCGCCCCAGAGCCCCTTCGCGCCCTTGTCGAAGAGATGGAAGTCGGTCCGGAGCGCCTCGGCCGCATGGATGTCGGCGGCGCTCGACACGTGCACCGCCTTGATCACCTTCAACCCAGTTTTGCGCGCGACCTCCGCACAGAACGAAGGACCCTCTTCGCCATTCAGCTGGACCATCGTCAGCCCCTCGTCCTCCACCGCCTTGGCGACTTCGTCGAGCTCGGGATTGACGAAGACCCCGACAACCTCGCACTTGCGGCGAAAGGCAGCCGAGATCCGCACAGCCTCGGTCGGCTCAACCGCCCTGGGACTCTCGGCATAGTGGATCAAGCCAATAGCCCAAGCTCCCAGTCGAACTGCCTCGGCGGCGTCGTCGAGATTGGTGATCCCACAGATCTTGACCCTCATCCAAGCAAGCGTACGGGAGGCAGGGGTCGGGCACCCTCCGAGCGGCTTGTACTTTTTCCGCGGCGGCGCCCGCGGTAGATCGCAAGCTGCCTTCGGAAAAAGTTGAGAGAGGAGGGTGCCCGACCCCTGCCCTTCGGTGGGCTACCGCGAGGGCACTTCTTCCGCCGAGTCCGGCCTGACGCCGAGCGTCACCGTGATCTTCTTGATCTCGCCGTCCCGATCGACGGTCAACTCCATCTCTTCGCCCGGCGAAGCGGCGTTGACGGCATTGATCACCTCTTCCATGTCGTCGACCCCCTTGCCGTCGACCTCTGTGATCACGTCACCGCCGAGCCTCAGGTTCGCCCCTTCGATCGTCGCCGAGGTGTCGCCGCCCTCGAGGCCCGCCTCGTCGGCCGGGCCCCCCTTGACGACTTCGTTGACGAGGACGCCCGTGCTCACCGGCAGCTTCAGCGCCTTGGCGAGGTCGGGCGTGATGCTGCCACCACTGATCCCGAGGTATGCGTGCTTCACTTCGCCGTTCGCTTCGATCTCCCGCACGACTTCGCGCGCGGTGTTGATCGGCACCGCAAAGCCGATGCCGACGTTGCCCTGGCTGGTGCCGCCGGTCTGGATCTGCGAGTTGATCCCGATCACGCTGCCGCTGGCGTCGATCAGCGGCCCACCTGAGTTGCCCGGGTTGATCGCGGCGTCGGTCTGGATCACGTGCGAGATCGAGAAGCCGTTCGGCGCCTGGATCTGGCGCTGCAGAGCCGAGACGATGCCGCTGGTCACGGTCTGATCCAGGCCGAACGGGTTGCCGATCGCAACCACCGGGTCGCCGACTTCGATCTTCGAGGAGTCACCGAGTGAGAGCGGGTGCTGGCTGTCAGCCGGGGCATCGACCTTCAGCAGGGCGACGTCCGTGGCGGGATCGGTGCCGACGACTTCGGCGTCGTAGCTCGTCTCCGAGGAGCCGAGTTTGACCTCGACCTGATCAGCCCCCTCGACCACGTGGCTGTTGGTGATCACGTGCCCTTCGGTGTCGACCAAGAAGCCCGATCCGGTCGCCGTCCCACCTTCACCGCCGGGTTCGCCGAACGGGTTGACGCCGGCCGAGTCGCCTTCCTCCTGCTTGGCGCTGATGAAGGCGACCCCACGGCCATCGCGCCGATAGATCTCGTTGACGAGGTTGTGGTCCTCGCTTTCCTCGCCCGTGCTGACCGGCGCCGCCAGCGGCTGTGAGACGGTGACGGTCGAGCCACTGTCATCCGCCTGGATCCAGCCAGCGGCGATTGCGATCCAGCCAAAGGCCGCGACGACAGCGCCGCCGAGAAGCGCGGAGCCGAACGGAGTCTTGAAGAGTCGCTTCATCGCCGAGCGATGATGGAGAGCCTCTTCAAAGTTCTTCTAAAACTTCGATTCGCTCAAGGAAGGTGGTGCTCGCGGGTGCCCTCGTCGGCGCCGGTCAGCTCCCGCGTCAAGGCCTCGGGGTCGGCGGCGCCCATCAGCGCCGAGCCGATCAGCACGGCGTCGACACCCACCCGCTCGAGCTCTTCAAGCTCTGCCCGGGAGGAGATTCCGCTCTCGGCGACGACGGTCTTGCCCGCCGGCACGTCCGGCATCAGCTCATAGGTGGTCGCGATGTCGACGGCGCCCTCGTCGAGGTTGCGGTTGTTGATCCCGATCACGTCGGCATCGAGCCGCAGGGCCCGCTCCAGCTCCTCGCCGTCGTGGACCTCGACCAGGCAGTCGAGGTCGAGTCGCCGTGCGCTCTCGTACATCTCGCGCAGCTCGGCGTCGTCCAGGGCCCTGACGATCAGCAGCACCGCATCGGCCCCGTTGACCGCAGCCTCGATCAGCTGGTAGGGGTCGACGATGAAGTCCTTGCGCAAAATCGGCAGGCTGCAGGCCGCGCGAGCGGCGCGCAGATCCTCCAGCGAGCCGCCGAAGTGCCGCTCGTCGGTCAGAACCGAGAGCGCGGCGGCGCCGCCGCGCTCGTAGGCGCCGACCTGCTCGGCAACCGTCGCGGCAGCCGCGATGTCGCCGGCACTCGGCGAGCGCCGCTTGAACTCGGCGATCACCGAGAGGCCAGGGCGGACCAGCGCCTCGTTGAAGGGGCGATCGTGGCCGCGGCTCTGCAACCTCGATTCCAGGTCGGCCTGGGAGGCATGGGCGCGGCGGTCCTCCACCCCTGCGCGCGCTGCGGCGATCAGCTGCTCGAGCATTCCCACGAGAGGGAGAAAGCCTAGTCGAGTCAGCCGGCCCGGCCGGCCAGCTGGGCGGTTGTTGCAATCAGCCTGTCGAGCAGCTCGAGGGCGGCGCCGCTGTCCACCGCAGTCGCCGCTCTCTCCACGCCCTCGCCGAGGCTGCCGGCGCGGCCGCCGACGTAGATCGCTGCGCCGGCGTTGAGCAGGACGAGGTCGCGGCGGGGACCGGCCTCTCCCGCTAGGACCGCGCGGGAGGCAGCCGCGTTCTCCTCCGGGCTGCCGCCGGCGACCTGCTCCAGCTCGCCCCTGCCGAGCCCGAACTCTCCGGGCTCGACGAACCACTCCTCGGTGCGGCCCTCGGCGACCTCGATCACCCGCGTTCGGGCGGAGACCGAGAGCTCGTCGACCCCGTCCTCGGCGGCGACGACCATCGCCCGCACGCTGCCCAGGCCGACGAGCGCCTCGGCGATCGTCTCCTGGTAGTGGCGATCGGAGACACCCAGCAGCTGGCGCTCGGCCGCGGCCGGATTCGTCAACGGACCGAGGAAGTTGAAGATCGTGCGCACACCAAGCGCCTTACGCACCGGCACGACGTGCGCCATCGCGGCGTGGTGACGGGGAGCGAACATGAAGCCGAAGCCGACCTCGTCGATGCACTCGCCGACTCGCGCCGGGTCGAGGTCGATGTTGACCCCGAGCGCCTCCAGCAAGTCGGCCGAGCCGCAGCGGCTGGTGTTGGAGCGGTTGCCGTGCTTGGCGACGGCGCAGCCAGCGCCAGCTGCAACCAGGGCGGCGGTGGTCGAGACGTTGAAGGTCGAGGGGCCGCCGCCCGTCCCCGCCGTATCGACCAAATCCTCACGAGAGGTCTCGACCGCGGCTGCGAGCGAGCGCATCGTCCGCGCCAGCCCGACCAGCTCGGGGACCGTCTCGCCCTTCGCCCGCAGCGCGATCAGGAAAGCGCCCGTCTGCACCTCGTCAGCCCGCCCCTGCATGATCTCGGCGAGCACGGCCGCGGCATGGTCGGCGGTCAGGTGGTCGCCCTTGCAGACCGCGTCAATCGCCCTGGTGACGATTTCGTTAGGCATCTTCATCACCCGTGGTTGAGGTTTGGTTCGCTATGCGGCTCAAACCTCAACCACGCTCCAGGAAATTGGCCAACAGGTGCTTGCCCTGCGGGGTCAGGACTGACTCGGGGTGGAACTGGACGCCCTCGGCCGGCAGCTCGCGGTGGCGGGCGCCCATCACGATGTCGCCAAGCCTGGCGCTGAGCTCGAGCTCGTCGGGAAGGTCCGGGTCGGCGACCAGCGAGTGGTAGCGGCCGGCAACCAGCGGGCTGGGGATGCCGGCGTAGATCGCCTTGCCGTCGTGGACGATCTCGGCGTCCTTGCCATGGATCGGCTCGCCCTGCACGGTGCGACCGCCGAATGCCTCGACCAGAGACTGATGCCCGAGGCAGACCCCCAGCACCGGTGTGCCGGCCTCGGCGAAGCTCCGGATCGCCTCGACGGAGATGCCCGCCTCGGCCGGCGTGCACGGACCTGGCGAGACGACGAGGCGGTCGGCGCCGCGCTGGCGCAGCTCGCCGACCTCGGCCCGGTCGTTGCGGACCACGTCGACCTCAGCCCCCAGCTCGCCCAGGTACTGGACGAGGTTGTAGGTGAAGCTGTCGTAGTTGTCGATGACGAGGACCCGCATCACTCTCCCTCAGGGCCAGTCCGGTTGCTCGCAGGCCAGCTCGACGGCGCGGAAGACCGCCTTCGCCTTGTTGACCGACTCGTTGTACTCGTAGGCCGGCTTGGCGTCCGCGACCGTGCCGCCGCCCGCCTGGACGTGGATCTCGCCGTCCTTGACGACGACCGTGCGGATGTGGATCGCCGTGTCGAGATCGCCGTTCCAGGAGAGGTACCCGATCGCGCCGCCGTAGGAGCAGCGCTTGACCGGCTCGAGCTCGTCGATGATCTGCATCGCCCTCACCTTCGGCGCGCCGGAGAGGGTGCCTGCGGGCAGCGCCGAGCGCAGCACGTCCATCGCCCCCACGCCCTCGCGCAACGCCCCCGAGACCTGGCTGACGATGTGCAGCACGTGCGAGTAGGTCTCGACGACCATCAGCTCGTCGACGCTGACCGAGCCGTACTCGCAGACCCGGCCGAGGTCGTTGCGGCCAAGGTCGACCAGCATCACGTGCTCGGAGCGCTCCTTCGGGTCGTTGACGAGGCGCTCGGCGAGGCGGCGGTCCTCCTCCTCGTCACCGCCGCGCGGGTAGGTGCCCGCGATCGGCCGCGTCTCGACCCGCCGGCCCTGCACCTTGACCAGCGGCTCGGGCGAGGCGCCGGCGATCTGGAAGTCACCGAACTCGAGGAAGTACATGTAGGGGGAGGGATTGACCGCGCGCAGGCCGCGGTAGACGGAGAAGGCCTCGACCGGCGCCGGCGCCGAGAAGCGCTGCGACGGCACGACCTGGAAGGCGTCGCCGGCGTGCACGTACTCGACGATCCGCTCGACCGCGGCTTCGAACTCCTCGCGCTCGATGCCGGAGACGAAGGTGGGCGGCTCGGCGACGGCGGGGGCCTCCGGCACTGGCACGGCGCCCCGCAGCCGGTTGCGCACCTCGCCGATCGCCTCCACCGCGCGCCCGTAGGCGGCGTCGATCCCACCCTCGTCGTCGGCGAAGGCGCAGGACATGATCGTCAGCTCGTGGCGCAGGTGATCGAAGACGAGCAGTACGTCGGTGATCATCAGCGCCATGTCCGGCAGCCCGAGCGGGTCGGGATTTGGCTCACCGAGCGGCTCGACCGTGCGCACCAGGTCGTAGCCGAAGAAGCCGACCGCGCCACCGGCGAACGGCGGCAGACCCTCGATCGGAGCGAGCTGGAAGCGGGCAAGGCTCTCTGCAACTGCGGCGTATGGGTCGGGGGCCTCTCGCTCCTCCCCGCCTGTCTCACTCAGCACCCCAGCGTCCCAGCGCAGCACAGAGCGGGGGCGGATGCCGACGAAGGAGTAGCGGCCCACCTGGCCCTGCTCGGCCGACTCCAGCAGGAAGCAGGGCGCTCCCTCGGGCTCCCCCGCTCGCAGCTTGAGAAAGGCGGAGACCGGCGTCTCGCAGTCGTCGACGAAGCGTGTGCGGACGGGGACGACGTTGCCCTCGGCCGCAAGCGCCCGCGCGCCCTCGAGGCTGGGCTCGATCCTCAGCTCGGCGGTGTCAGCTGCGACGGCCATTGAGGACCTCCATCACGGCCGCCTGCGAGACCTCGCGCGAAGCCAGCAGGACGCTGAGGTGGTAGAGCAGGTCGGCCGCCTCTTCGGCGACGCGCTCGTCGGTCTCCTCGCGCGCCGCGCGGACGACCTCCTCGGCCTCCTCCTCGACCTTCTCACCGATCAACTTGGGGTCGTCGAGCAACTGCACCGTGTAGCTGCCCTCGGGCCGCTCGGCAGCACGGGAACGCAGGGTGCGCTGCAAGGCGGCCAGCGCCTCGTGCGGGACCAGGGTCGGCTCCTCGCCCCCCGCCAACTCGCGGTAGAAGCAGGAACGCTCACCGGTGTGGCAGGCAGGCCCGGTCGGCTCGACCAGAGCAACGATCGCATCGCCGTCGCAGTCGAGACGCAGCTGCCGCAGCTTCAAGACGTGTCCGGACTCTTCCCCTTTGCGCCAGATCCGCTCCCGCGAGCGGCTGTAGAAGTGCACTTCGCCGGTCTCCACCGTGAGCGTCAAGGCCTCCGCATTCGCATACGCGAGCGTCAGCACCTCACCGCTCTCGGCGTCTTGCGCGATGCATGGGACCAACCCACGCTCATCAAAGTTCACCTGCTCCAGCATCGAACAATCGTATTGGCAGGCGCGCACGAGGGGATGGGGATGCCCTCGAACGGGCGGATACTCAAAGTGCCGAGCTAATTAGCTCGGCACT
>JBEVMR010000051.1:0-7264 GCA_040508545.1 Solirubrobacterales bacterium | reverse complement strand
AAGCCCCGCGAGGCCTTGAAGCGCTCCTTGTCCGCCGCCTTGTCGGCGAGGTTCTCGGGGGTCCTCATCATCGCGCCGAACTCGCTGCGGTTGATGTAGTCGACCGCGCCGAGCTGCTTGACCAGCTCGCCCTTCTCGTCGGAGGAGACGACGCCGACCGCATTGGCTCCCGCCGCGGCGCAGAGCTGCGTGGCGAAGACGCCGAGGCCGCCGGCGGCGCCCCAGATCAGGACGTTGTGGCCGGGCTGCAGCTTGCACTGGTCGATCAGCATCCGGTAGGCGGTGAAGTAGGTGAGCCCGTAGGAGGAGGAGTCGGCCCAGGAGAGGTTCTGGGGGCGGGGGAGGAGCTGCTGCGCCTGCACTTTGGTGAACTGGGCGAAGGAGCCCCAGGTCGTCTCGTAGCCCCAGATCCGCTGGCTCGGCGCGGCGAGCGGGTCGAGCCCGTGCACCTCGACGTCCTCGTAGGAGGCTTGGTTGCAGTGGACGACGACCTCGTCGCCCGGCTTCCAGCGGGTGACGCCCTCGCCGACCTTCCAGACGATGCCGGAGGCATCGGAGCCGCCGATGTGGTGGCCGTACTCGGGGTGGTCGCCATAGCCGAAGACCGAGACCGGTTTGCCGAGCGCCGCCCAGACGTTGTTGAAGTTGACACCCGCGGCCATCACCCGCACGATCACCTCGAAGGGGCCCGGCTCGGGCACCTCGATCTGCTCGAGCTGGAAGGCGTCGTTGGGCTCGCCCTCGCGCTCCTGGCGGATCACCCATGCCGCCATCGTCTCCGGCAGCGTTCCGAGCTCGACGTCCAACTTCGCGACTGCGCTGCTATCGACGGCCAAAACCGGCTCCTCCGTGGTCGGGGTAAGGGGCCGCGAATCCTAGTCGAGCGCGGGGCTCTCGGCCTCGCTCAGCTCGGGCGCCGTGATCGCCCTGACGGTGATCTCGGCCGGTTCGGGCGGCTCGATCTCCTTGCCGGGGGCGATGCCGAGCTCCTCGACCTTGCGCAACTGGGGCAGCAGCCTGCCCTCCATAGAGGCGACCGCGGAGTTGTAGGCGCCGGTCGCCGAACCGAGCCGTTTGCCGACCGCATTGAAATCGGTCAGGAACTTGGTGAAGCGAGCGTGCATCGTGCCCGCAGCCTCGGCGACCTCCGCAGCCTCGGCGACCATCCGCTCCTGGCGCCAGCCCAGCTCCATGGTGCGCAACAGCCCGATCAGCGAAGTCGGGCTGACGACCAGCACGTTGCGCTCGAGGGCGTAATCGAAAAGCGTGGGGTCGGCGGCGAAGGCGGCGTGCATCGCCGGCTCGTTGGGGATGAAGCAGATCACCAGGTCGGGCATCTCTCCCGCCTTGAACTGGCCCTGGTAGTCCTTGGAGCTGAGGCTGCGGATGTGCTCGCGCGCCTGCCTCGCGTGGCGATCGAGCTGGACCAGCCGGTCGGCTTCGATCTCGGCCTCCTGGGCATCGAGGAAGGCGTCGAGCGGTACCTTCGAGTCGGCGACGAACGCGCGTCCCTCCGGCAGCAGGAAGCGCGCGTCCGGCCGCAGCCGGCCGTCATCGGTGTGGATCGTCTCCTGCAGCTCGAAGTCGACGTGCTCGGTCATGCCGGCGATCTCGACGCAGCGCCGCAGCTGCAGCTCGCCCCACTGGCCGCGCGTCTGCGGCTGGCGCAGCGCCTTCTTCAGGCCCGCCGTCTCCGAGTTCAGGTTGCCGACCGTCTGCCCCATCTGCTCGAGCAGGGTGCGGGTCTGCAGGTCGGTCTCACCGCGCCGCTGCACCTCTTTCTCGATCTTCTCCTGGCCCTTGGCGATCCGCTCGGCGAGCGCCTTGATCTCCGCCTGGCGCTTGTCCAGCGTCGCCTCGGCGGCCTGGGCGTCGACTTTGCGCGACTCCTCGTTCATCCGCTGCAGGTCGGCGACGGCTTTGGACGTCGCCGCCTGGATCGCCGGGCCGAGATCGGGAGCCTCGGGCATCTCCTCGCGAGGGCGGGAGAGGATCGTGTAGAGCAGCCCGGCGGCGAGCAGGGCCACTGCGATTGCCAGTACGACGGTCACCTAGCCGATGGTGACGGTCGGACCAGACGGCGAATCGCCGTCGTTTTTACGGAAGGAGCACGTCGTTCTCGGACGAGCTGCGGAACGAGCCGACGACGAGCTTGGTCGGTTTTGCGCCGGGGATGTCGGCGGCGCTGACCATGTAGACCCCGGTCGGGAGGATCGTCGGCAGGGTGACGTTGGAGTTGGCGTAGAGCGGCTCGGAGCTGAAGTCCTTGCCGGTGCCGCGTACCTCGAGGCGGGAGTCGACATCGGTCAGGTTGGCGGCGACGAGGACGACGTTGAGCGGCGCCTTGGACTGGATCTGCGGTTGCTCGACGTGCTGGTTCTGCGGGATCTGCTGGGTCGGTTCCGGGCCGACGGCGATTCGCGGCGGCTGCACGGTGATCGCGTTCTCGCTGATCGCGACGCTGACCCGGGTCGGCGGTTGCGGGCGCGGATCGTTGACATGGCTCTCGGCCCCGCAGCCGGCGGCGATCAGCGCAGCCGCGGCTAGGGCGCAAGCCGCCAGGGCCGCGGTCGCACGCGGCGCCGCGAACAGTCGCCTGCCTCTCCAACGACCCATCGCTGCGGAATCTAGCCGAACGGCAGGTCGATCACGCGAGCCGTAACGCCATCTTCACCTACGACCAGCTCCGCCTCCGGCTCGGCCTCGCGGCGGACGATCGCCAGCGCGATCGGGCCGCGGGCGGGCGAGACGCCGGAGCTGCCGACCCTGCCGACCTCCTTCTCGCCCAGGCGCAGACTCGAACCGGGCGCCGCCGGGGCGCTCAGCTGCAGGCCGCGCAGGTGGCGGTTGGGCCGGCCCTTGTAGTGGAGCCGCGCGACCGGCTCCTGGCCGATGTAGCAGCCCTTGGTGAAGCTGACCGCGCGCTCGACGATGCCGGCCTCGGCGGGCATCGTCTCGGTTCCCATCTCGGCGCCGAAGCGGGGGGTGCCGCCTTCGATTCTCAAGATCTCCTCGGCCTCGGGCCCGACCGTGACCGCGCCGGCGCCGAGGAGAACGTCACGCAGGCGCTCGGCTTCGGCCGGCTTGATGATCAGGTCGATGCCGTTGGCGGTGCCGACGGCCAGGCACTCGACTCCGTGCACGGCGGTCGTTTCGCAGGCGTATTCGGGCAGGGCAGCCGTGCCGGCGATCTCGACGCTGCGTGGGCCGATCAGCGAGAGGATCGTCCGCTCGGAGCCGACGTCGGCGATCGCCGCCTCGCGGCCGATCTTGTACATCTCGAGGTGGCGCAGCGCGGCTGCGTGCGCCTCGGGCTCGGTATCGATCCAGATCTCTTCCTCGGAGAGGCGCAGCACGCGCATGTCGGCCTGCATGTGGCCCTTGCGGTCGAGCAGAGCCGCGTACTGGCCCTCGCCGGGCGCCAGCGCCTCGACGTCGTTGGTCAGTTGGCCCTGGAGGTAGTCCGTCGCCTCGCTGCCGCTGACGATCAGCTTGCCGCGCTCGGAGCGGTCGAGCAGGCCGCACTCCTCGCGCAGCTGCCGGTACTGGGCGTCGAGCTCGACTGCAACCTGGTGCGTCATCTGCCCGATTCTAGGAGCGTCGTGAGGCCGGCAGATTTTGATGAATCGAAATTCAGATTTAGATGTGTCAAAATCTCCCCTATCGACCGATCTGCCTCCGCATGAGCAACCGCCGCCTCAGCCGCCGTGCACTGCTCGGCGCCGCCGCCACCGTGCCGGCCGCCGCTGGGCTGAACAGCCTCGTCTCGCGCGGCGGGCTCGGTGGCGAGCAGGCTCTGGCCGAGTCGGGCATGGGGAACGGCGCCGCGATGGGGCATGCCGGCCACGGCCGCTTCGCCCACGCCAGCTTCGCCCCGGGACGCAGCGTCGACCACCGCGCCAACGGCTTCAACCCGACCGAGCTCCTGCGCGACTTCGACTGGGGCAAGACCCGGCGGCTGGCCAGCGGCCGGCTGCTGCGTGAATGGACTCTCGTCGCCCAGGACAAGGAGATCGAAGTGGCGCCCGGCGTCAAGTACGAGGCCTGGACCTACAACGGCCGCGTCCCGGGGCCGACCCTGCGCGCCCGCGAGGGGGAGAAGCTGCGGATCAACTTCGTCAACTCCTCCAACCACCCGCACACGATCCACTTCCACGGCATCCACCCGGCGCAGATGGACGGCATGCCGGGGATCGGCGAGCAACAGGGCGGCGGCCAGATCGAACCGGGGCAGAGCTTCGCCTACGAATTCGAGGCCGAGCCGTTCGGGCTCCACCTCTACCACTGCCACGTGATGCCGCTCGCAGCTCACATCGCCCGCGGCCTCTATGGCGCCTTCATCGTCGACCCGAAGGAGGGGCGGCCGGAAGCCGACGAGATGGTGATGGTGATGAACGGCTTCGACACCAACTTCGACCTGGCAAACGAGGTCTACGCGGTCAACACCGTCGGCTTTCACTACATCAACGAGCCGATCGCGGTCAAGCGCGACGAGCTGGCACGGATCTACCTCGTCAACGTGCTCGAGTACGACCCGCTCAACTCCTTCCACGTCCACGCCAACTTCTTCCAGAGCTACCCGACCGGGACCTCGCTCGAGCCGAGCGAATACACCGACACGATCGTGCAGGGGCAGGGGCAGCGCTCGGTGCTCGAGCTCAAGTTCCCCTTCGACGGCGACTACATGTTCCACGCCCACGTCAGCGAGTTCGCCGAGCTCGGTTGGACCGGCTTCTTCCGCGTCGGCGACCCCTCGAAGCTGAGCGCCGCGGCGGCTGCGGCTGCGTATTGCAAGCTGCCCTGGGGCGGTAACGGGGGTGCGGCCTGATGGAGGCGGCGGCGCGCGCCGAGCGGGCTGGGGGCGGGCTCCCAGCCTGGGCATTGGGCCTGATCCCACTCGCGTTGATCGCGGCTGCGATCGGCGCCTTCGCCCTGCTTGGCGCCCCCGGGCTGGGCGAGCGAACCGGCCCGCCGGTGGAGGAGCTGAGCGTCGAGCGGACTGTGCTTCACCCCGGGACGATCGAGCTCACCCTGCGCAACGACGGGCCCGACGCGGTCGAAGTCGCCCAGGTCTCGGTCAACGACGGCTTCGCCCCGTTCAGCGCCGCCGGCGGCCGTGAGGTCGGTCACCTCGGCTCGACCACGCTGCGCATCTCCTACCCGTGGATCGAGGGCGAGGCGTATGAGATCTTCATCCTTACCTCGACCGGCGGCACGGTCGATGCGGCGATCCCGGTCGCGGCCGAAACGCCGGACGCCGATCTCGACTTCTACGGCCTGATGGCCCTGCTCGGCATCTACGTCGGCGTCATCCCGGTCTGCCTCGGCATGCTCTGGCTGCCATTCGTGCGCCGGATCGATGCGCGCTGGGTCGGCGCCCTGATCGCCTTCACGGTCGGCCTACTCGGTTTCCTCGCCATCGACGCTGGGCTGGAGGGGCTCGACATCGCCGCCGAAGCGCCGGCCGCCTTCGGCGGCAGCGCCCTTGTCTTCATCGGAGCGTTCGTCGCCTATCTGCTCCTGGCGGCGGTCGATGCCTTCCTGCGCCGCCGCGGCGAGCGCGCGGCTGGCGCCGCCGGCGCGGCGAGCGGCGGGCTCTACCTGGCCCTGCTGGTCGCGCTCGGGATCGGCCTGCACAACCTTGGCGAGGGCTTGGCGATCGGCTCCGCCTATGCGACCGGCGCCTTGGCGCTGGGCGCCTTTTTGATCGTCGGCTTCGCGATCCACAACACCACCGAGGGCCTGGCGATCGTCGCGCCGCTGCGCGGAGGGGGCGGGGAGGCAGCCAACGCGCGGCCGGGCCTCGGTCATCTAATCGGCCTCGGCCTGCTTGCCGGTGCGCCAGCGGTTCTCGGCGCCTGGATCGGCGCGTCTGCCTTCGATCCGAGCCTGGCGGCGCTGCTGTTCGGCGTCGGCGTCGGCGCGATCGTCCGCGTGATCGTCCAGATCGCCCCCTCGATGCGCGACGAGGACGGCCGCTTCCTCCATCCGCTCTCGGTCGCCGGGATCATCGCCGGCATCGCCGCTCTCTATGTGACCGGTCTGCTGGTGAGCGTCTGATGGGGGCGCCGGGGGGCGGAGCGTTGCGGCGTTCGCCGAACACGGAGGCGATCGAGGACTACGCGAAGGCGATCTACGCGCTGTCCCAGGACCGCTCCGGCCCGGTGCTGAACGGCGAGGTCGCCGAGCGGCTCGGGGTTGCGCCCGGGACCGCGACCTCGATGCTGAAACGGCTTAACGAGCTGGGACTGGTCGAGCACGTGCCCTACAAGGGAGTGACGCTCACTCCGGCGGGAGAAAAGGTCGCGCTGGAGGTGATCCGCCATCACCGCCTGATCGAGGCCTATCTCTCCGAGGCGCTGGGCATGCCGGCCGACCTGGTCCACGCGGAGGCCGAGGTGCTCGAGCACCACATCTCCGAGGAGCTGGAGGAGCTGATGGCGGCCAAGCTCGGCGAACCCAGCCACGACCCCCACGGGACGCCGATCCCCGGCCCGGATCTTCTACCGCCCGCCGAGTAGGCTGCCTACGTGAGCTTGGCGGCTGACTTCAAGCAGGTGCTCGACGCCCTGCCGCCGGATTGGACCGATCTCGAGGTCGATCTGCGGATCGACGACGAGAGCCAGTACATCGACACCGCCGTTGCGCTCAGTCAGGTCAACGCTCAGCCCTACTCGGAGGCCGACTGGCACTGGCGCTTGCTGGTAGCCCATAGCTTTGGCCATGCGGCGGCAGCGGAGAGCGTCGTAGGCGTGCTGCAGAAGCTCGACGGCGAAGGCGTGACCGGCGAGATGCAGGTCCGTGAGGTGCGCGAGGGGCGTTCTGAGGTCGTGCAGATGTGGGGGCGCCCCGAGAGCGTCCGCGAAGAGTTCCGCCAGCGCCGCGCGATCTAGTGGCCCGAGTAGCAGCCGTCGCCGCCGACCTTCTGCTGGGCAGCAAGGTCGAGGCGATGCTCACTGCGGCCGGTCACGAGGTAACCCTCTCGCCAGCCCTGGCTGAAGCTCCCCTGGAGGACGCCGAGCTCATCGTCGCCGATCTCGACACGGAGAGCCCCGAAGCCCTCGTGGGATTGGGCATTCCGGTCCTCGGCTACTACTCGCACGTCAACGTCGAGACCAAGCAAGCGGCCGATGCCGCCGGGGTCGATCTGGTGGTGCCGCGCTCCCGAATGGCCCGCGAATTACCTCAGCTGGTTGATGGGTTGCTGGTGGGCGGGACCGGGTGAGCCCTGCCGGACACTCAGCCGAAGGCGTCCGGCAGGGCT
>JBEVMR010000023.1:0-15761 GCA_040508545.1 Solirubrobacterales bacterium | reverse complement strand
CGGAGAGGGCCAAAGCTCTCTCCGGCTGGATCGAGCGCTACAACTTCAGGCGACGACACGGCGCCATCGGCCATCAACCGCCGGTTCAGCGGCTACGGGAGCTCGCCGGGAACAACGTGGCTGGCATCTACAGCTAGCCGACAGACCGACAAAGCGCTGGCCGGTTAGCCGACGGCCCCGGAGCAGGGCGGCGAGTGGGGGTGTCCAGCCGGCAGCGGCGTCCTCTTTTCGCCCCACCGAGGATCTCGGACGGCCGCGCCGTCAGCTGGCGAAAACCCAGCAACGGCTGGACACCCCCACTCGCCGCCCCACCTCCCGCCTTGCCTAGGATGAAGCCATGACCTCCCTCGACTCCTTCAACGCCCGCTCGACCCTCGACGTAGGCGATCGCTCCTACGAGATCTTCCGCCTCGACGCCCTGCGAGAGCGCTTCGACGTAGCCCGCCTGCCGTACTCGATCAAAGTGTTGTTGGAGAACGTGTTGCGCTTGGAGGATGGGGTGTCCGCGAGTGCAACTGACGTCGAGGCGATTGCGAGCTGGGACGCCGCGGCAGAGCCCAGCGCGGAGATTCCCTACCAGCCGGCGCGGGTGCTGATGCAGGACTTCACCGGGGTGCCCGCGGTGGTCGACCTGGCGGCGATGCGGGATGCGATGGCGGAGATCGGCGGCGACCCGGAGAAGATCAACCCGCTGGTCGACGTCGACCTGGTGATCGACCACTCGGTGCAGGTCGACGCCTTCGGCAACGAGCGCGCCTTCGCCGTCAACGCCGAGCGCGAGTTCGAACGCAACCGCGAGCGCTACTCCTTCCTCAAGTGGGGGCGCGAGGCCTTCGACAACTTCAGCGTCGTGCCGCCGGCGACCGGGATCTGCCACCAGGTCAACCTCGAGCACATCTCTCAGGTCGTCTACAGCTCCGAGCGCGCCGGAACGCTCCAGGCCTACCCGGACACCCTGGTCGGCACCGACTCGCACACGACGATGGTCAACGGCCTCGGCGTGCTCGGCTGGGGCGTGGGCGGAATCGAGGCCGAGGCGGCGATGCTGGGCCAGCCGGTCTCGATGCTGCTGCCCCAGGTGGTCGGCTTCAAGCTCGGCGGCGAGCTGCCCCAGGGCGCGACCGCGACCGACCTGGTCCTGACCGTGACCGAGATGCTGCGCGAGCACGGCGTCGTCTCCAAGCTCGTCGAGTTCTTCGGGCCGGGCCTCTCGACCCTCGGTCTCGCCGACCGGGCGACGATCGGCAACATGTCGCCCGAGTTCGGCTCGACCTGCGCGATCTTCCCGATCGACGCCGAGACCCTGCGCTACCTGGAGCTGACCGGGCGGCCGACCGAGACGCTCGAGCTGGTCGACGCCTACGCTCGCGAGCAGGGCATGTTCCACGACGAGTCGACTCCGGACCCGGTCTTCTCGGCGACGCTGGAGCTCGACCTGGGCGAGGTCGAGCCGAGCATCGCCGGGCCCAAGCGCCCCCAGGACCGGGTGCCGCTGGCGCAGGCGAAGGAGGCCTTCCTCGAGGCGATGCAGGAGTTCGACCCCGAGGCCGCAGAGCGGATGGGCAACGGGCGGGACGAGGCGATCGAAGAGTCCTTCCCCGCCTCCGATCCGCCGGCCGAGGAGCACGACGACGAGCGCGGCAAGCCGCGCCCGGCGGTGAGTGGCAGTCCCGTCGCCACCGCGGAGCGCAGCAGCGGCGATGAGATCGAGGTGACGTTGGAGGACGGCACGACCGTCGAGCTCGACCACGGCCGGGTCGTGATCGCCGCGATCACCAGCTGCACCAACACCTCCAACCCGTCGGTGATGATCGGCGCCGGGCTGCTCGCGCGCAACGCGGTGGAACGCGGCCTGGAGCGCAAGCCCTGGGTGAAGACCTCGCTTGCGCCGGGCTCGACCGTGGTCACCGATTACCTCGAGAAGGCCGGCCTGACCGGGTACCTCGACCGGCTCCAGTTCAACCTGGTCGGTTACGGCTGCACCACCTGCATCGGCAACTCAGGGCCGCTGCCGCCGGAGATCTCCGCTGCGGTGGAGAAGAACGACCTGGTCGTCTGCGCGGTGCTGTCGGGGAACCGCAACTTCGAGGGTCGCATCAACCAGGATGTGAAGGCGAACTACCTGGCCAGCCCGCCGTTGGTCGTCGCCTACGCGCTCGCCGGCCGCATGGACCTCGACCTGATCGACGAGCCGTTGGGCGAAGGGTCGGACGGCGAGCCCGTCTACCTGCGCGACGTCTGGCCCGATCCGGCCGAGGTGAAGGAGCTGATCGGCCGCTCGATCGCCTCCGAGATGTTCACCCGCAACTACGGTGGGGTGCTGGAGGGGGACGAGACCTGGAAGGCGGTCGAGGTACCCGAGGGCGACCGTTACACCTGGCCCGACTCGACCTATGTCCGCAAGCCTTCCTTCTTCGAGGGGATGCCGGCTGAGCCGCCCCCGGTCGAGCCGATCGCCGGCGCTCGTGTGCTGGCGTTGCTCGGCGACTCGATCACCACCGACCACATCTCGCCGGCCGGCGCGATCAAGAAGGCCAGCCCGGCGGGGGAGTGGCTGATCGAGCAGGGCGTCGAGCCGCGCGACTTCAACTCCTACGGCTCGCGGCGCGGCAACCACGAGGTGATGATCCGCGGCACCTTCGCCAACATCCGCCTGCGCAACCTCCTGGTCGAGCGCGCGGGGGGCTTCACGCGGCGCTTTCCGGATGGCGAGGAGACGACGATCTTCGAGGCGGCGATGGCCTACGCGGAGGAAGGCGTGCCGCTGGTCGTCCTCGCCGGCAAGGAGTACGGCTCGGGCTCTTCGCGCGACTGGGCGGCGAAGGGGACGAAGCTGCTCGGTGTCCGCGCCGTGATCGCCGAGTCCTTCGAGCGCATCCACCGCTCCAACCTGATCGGGATGGGCGTCCTGCCGCTCCAGTTCCCGCAGGGGGAGTCGATCGAGTCCCTTGGCCTGACCGGTGAAGAGGTAGTGGACGTGGGAGACCTGGAAGAAGGTCAGACAAAAACAGTCATGGTAAAAGCCGGTGAAGTGGGGTTCGAGGCAACCGTGAGGTTGGACACTCCCAACGAGGTCACGTACTTCCAAAACGGCGGCATCCTGCAGACGGTCCTCAGAAACTTGAGAAGTTAGCCATGGCCGTTCTGGCGAGCGCCGGACCAAGCGAGGCAAGGAGGAGGGAGCCGGAGTAGTCCCCTACTTCGGCGACCGACGACGCCGCATCGCGCCGTGTCCGCCGCCGCCAGAACGCCCATGGCGCAGCGGGGCCGCGGGAGGCAGGGGGTCCGCGCGACCCTCACTGCACCTATGCGTCGGTAGCCAGGGAGGGATGCCGACGCGCCTGTTCTCTCGAACGGGACTGCTCGAGAAGAACAGTCACTGTCTAGCTATAGCGCCTGTAAGGCCTGGGGTCAAGGCTTCTTGAGCGAATCTATGGGGTTTCCACGACTTTTTGCGGAGAATCCCCGATGCCCCAACCTCGCCGCTCGATCAGTTCGATCCCGATAACACTGCCCACCGGGCCGACCGGGGTAAGGGTTGCTGCGAGCAGGGTGTAAGGGGCCTCGCGCCTGACGCAGGCGATCCAGATGACGATGCAGAGCACGATGAAGCCCAAGCCGTGTGCCCAGCCGAACAGCATCGTCTCGGTCTCGAAGCCCGGCATCAGCCAGAAGAGGATCAGGCCGGCGAAGACCACGAGCTCGACCCAGGAGATGCGCTTTACCCAGACGAACAGCCGCCCGGGAACCGGCTTGCGCATCAGGCGCCTGGGGTCAGCGCGGTGAGGACGATTCGCTCTTGCTCTCTGGCGTGGGACACCGAGTAGCCCTCGCCGGGGCTGGCCCGGGTCGGGCGGCCGACGTAGCCGAGCTCGACGCCCTCGGGCAATAGATCGGGCAGGCGCCGCGACATCACCTTCCAGGCACCCATGTTGCGCGGCTCCTCCTGGGTCCAGACGAGCTCTTTCAGGTTGGGGTAGGAGGCGATCAGCTGGCTCAGCTGTTCCTTGGCGAAGGGGTAGAGCAGCTCGACGCGGGCGATCGCGACGTTCTCGGCCGACTCGCGCCGCTCGCTGGCGTCGATGTCCCAGAAGATCTTGCCGGTGCAGAGCACCAGGCGCTCGACCTTCTCGCGTCGCTCCGCCGCGGCGGGGTCGTCGAGGATGAAGTGGAACTGGCCCTTGCTCAGTTCGTCGACGGTGGCCGAGGCGCGGCCCAGGCGCAGCAGCCCCTTCGGCGTGAACACGATCAGCGGCCGCGGCTTGCGGATCAGCGCCTGGCGGCGCAGCAGGTGGAAGTACTGGGCCGCCGTGCTCGGGTTGGCGATGCGGATGTTGCCCTCCGCCGCCAGCGCCAGGAAGCGCTCGATGCGGGCGCTGGAATGCTCCGGCCCCGAGCCCTCGTAGCCGTGCGGCAGCAGCAGGGTCAAGCGGCTGGTCTGTCCCCACTTGGCCTCGCCGGAGACGATGAAGCTGTCGATGATCACCTGGCCGGCGTTGCCGAAGTCGCCGAACTGCGCCTCCCAGAGGATCAGCGCGTTCGGGGTCGCCGCCGAGTAGCCGTACTCGAAGCCGAGGCAGGCGATCTCCGAAAGCGGGCTGTTGTAGAGCTCGAAGGGCGCCTCCGAGCCGGCGAGGTTCTGCATCGGGCAGTAGGGCAGGCCGGTCTTCTCGTCGTGGAGGACGAGGTGTCGGTGGGAGAAGGTGCCGCGCTCGGTGTCCTGGCCGGTGAGGCGGATGTGCACTCCCTCGGTCAGCAGCGAGGCGAAGGCGAGAGCCTCGGCATGGCCGAACTCGATCCCACCGCTATCCAGGGCGTCTCCCCGGTTGCCGAGCGGCTTGCGCAGCTTGCGGTGGATCGTGAAGCTCTCCGGCACCTCGAGCAGCGCCTCGTTCAGCTCGCCGAGCTTTTCCTCGGAGACCGCGGTTTCGACCGGTGGGCTGGCGCTGCGGTCGAGTTCGCCGGTGCTCGAGGTGGTGACCGTGGGGTCTTCGTACTCGCCCAGCTCCATTTTCTTGCGCAGGTCCTCGAGCGCCGCCCGCATCTCGTCATGGCGCTTCTTGCGCCCCGCCTCGACGTCCTCGGCCGCGATCGTCCCCTCCTCGATCAGCCTCTTCGCGTAGATCTCGGAGACCGGGGGGTGGGCCTTGATCTTGGCCGCGATCGCGGGCTGGGTGTAGGCGGGCTCGTCGGTCTCGTTGTGGCCGTAGCGCCGGTAGCCGATCACGTCGATGACGATGTCGCGGCTCCAGCGCTCGCGGTAGGCCATCGCCAGCCGTATCGCCGCCGAGCAGGCCTCGACGTCGTCGGCGTTGACGTGGACGATCGGGACGTTGAACCCCTTTGCCATGTCGGCGGCGTACGGGGTGGAGCGGGCGTCCTCGGGATCGGTGGTGAAGCCCACCTGGTTGTCCTGGATGATGTGGACCGTGCCGCCGGTGGTGTAGCCGCGCAGGGCCTGCAGGTTGAGCGTCTCGGCGACCACTCCCTGGCCCGGGAAGGCGGCGTCGCCGTGCAGGAGCACCGGCACCGCGCGCTTCGACTCGTGCTCGAGCTTGGCCCCGTTGATCCTCGACTGGAGGAAGCGGGTCCCGCCCTCGACCACCGGGTCGACGAACTCTAGGTGGCTGGGGTTGGGGTAGAGGCGGACGGCGATCTTCTCGCCCTCGCTGTTCTCGTAGGTCCCTTGGTGGCCGTAGTGGTACTTGACGTCGCCGGTGCCGCCATGGGGGATCGCGGCGACGGCCTTCACCTGCTCGATCTGTTTCGCTCCCTCGAACTCGGCCAGGATCGACTCGACGGAGCGGCCGAGGTTGTGGGCGAGGACGCTGAGGCGCCCGCGGTGGGCCATCCCGAAGACGACCTCTTCGGCCCCGGAGCGGCCGGCGAGGGTGGCCAGCTCGTCGAGCATCGGCACGATCGCGTCGAGCCCCTCGATCGAGAAGATCTTCTGGCCCAAATACGCTTTCTCGATAAAGCGCTCGAACTCGAAGACGTCGATCAGGCGGCCGAGCAGGCGGCGCTTCTCAGCCTCGTCGAGCGGCTGACGGTGGGCGCCGGTCTCGACCATCTCGCGCAGCCAGGTCCGCTGCTGGTGTGAGGAAAGGTGCTCGAACTGGTATGCGATCGTGCCGCAGTAGGCCTCGCGCATCCGCGGCAGCACGTCGAGCAGGGTCTCGCCGGGCACGCCGATGCGCAGGATCGAGGCCGGCACGCGCGCCATCAGCTCTGGCGTCAGGTTGAGGTTCTCGGGCTGGATCGCCGGATCGCCCTTCGGCTCGCGGCCGAGCGGGTCGAGGCGGGCTGCAAGGTGGCCATGGGTGCGGTAGCCCTTGAGCAGCGAGGTTGCTGCCTGGACCGCTCTCAGCAGCTCCTCGTCCGGCGTGCCTGGCGTGGCCGGTGCTGGCGCTTCGCCCAGTGGCGGCGCGGACGCGGACGCGGGATGGGCGGTGGCAAGCGGGGCGGCGTCGACGCCGAGGTCGGCGGCGACCCCCTCGTAGAAGTCGCCTTCGCCCTCGAGCAGTTGTTCGATGCGTCGCAGGAAGGCCCCCGACTCGGCCCCCTGGATCACCCGGTGGTCGTAGGTAGAGGTAAGCGTCATCGTCTTCGAGACGCCGAGCTGCCGCAGCCGTTCCGGTGAGGCGTGGGCCCACTCCGGCGGATAGGCAATCGCGCCGGCGGCGATGATCGCGCTCTGGCCCTTCATCAGGCGCGGCACCGAGGCGACGGTGCCGATCCCTCCCGGGTTGGTGAGCGAGATGTTGGTGCCCTGGAAGTCGTCGGCGGTGAGCTTGCTCTCACGCGTCTTGGTGATCAGGTCCTCGTAGTAGGTGTGGAAGGCGGCGAAGTCGAGCCCGTCGGCGCCCTTGATCGCCGGCACCATCAGGCTGCGCGAGCCGTCCTTGCGCTCGACGTCGACGGCGATGCCGAGGTTGACCGGGCCGTTCTCGATCGCGAACGGCTTGCCGTCGCGCTGCTCGAACGTGCGCACCATCACCGGCCACTCCCTGGCCGCCCGCACGATCGCCCAGGCGATCAGGTGGGTGAAGGAGACCTTCAGCCCGCGCTCTTTCAGCTCCCCGTTGAGCGCCTTCCGTTTCGCGTCCAGCGTGTCGACCGCAACCGTCCGGAACGAAGTAGCCGTGGGAACCTCCCGGCTGTCGCCCATGGCCTGAGCCAACATCGCCGCGGGCCCCCGCAAAGCCTTCGCCTCGCCAGCGACAGGCGCCGCAGCCGCGCCATTCCCCCCGTCGGCAGCGGCGAGCACGTCGTCCTTCGTCACCTTGCCCCCCGGCCCGTTCCCGCTAACCGAAGCAAGGTCGACCCCATTCTCCGCAGCAATCCTCCGCGCAACAGGCGTCGCCCGCACGCCATTCCCAGCGCCGTTCCCGCCAGAAGCTCCCGCAGGCGCTTCGCCCGCGGGTGGCGCGTTAGGGGGAACCACCCCCGAGGAAGCTTTAGCTACCGCAGGGGGTGGTGGGTCCCCTGGCGCGACAGGACCCGCGGCCGAGGCGTTCTCGTCCCCTGCCGTGACAGGACCCGCGGCCTGAGACCCTTGTCCCTCGGTCGTCCCTTCGCCCGGTTCCATCTCCGCGAGCGGCGCCCCAACCGGCACCTCGTCGTCGACCTGCACGAGCAGCTTGGTGATGACCCCGGCAGCCGGCGCCGGCACCTCGGCGTCGACCTTGTCGGTCGAGACCTCGACCACCGTGTCGCCTTCGTTGACGAAGTCGCCCTCCGCCACGTGCCATTCGAGCACGATGCCCTCGGTGACCGACTCCCCCATCTCGGGCATCTGGATCTGCACGGTCGCCGTTTGCGCCATCTGTCGATTGAGTGTATGAAAGAGCGATGAACTACTTCGTCACCGGCGCCACCGGATTCATCGGCCGCAACCTCGTCGCCCGCCTGCTGCAGCGCGAGGGGACGATCTACGCCCTGGTCCGCGCCGGCTCGCGGGGCCGCCTCGAGGAGCTGCGAACGGCATGGGGAGCCGACGGAGCCCGGGTCGTGCCGATCGCCGGTGACCTCGCCCAGCCCGCGCTCGGCGTCTCCGAGGAGGACCTGCTGACGCTGCGCGGCGACGTCGACCACTTCTTCCACCTGGCCGCGATCTACGACATGGCGGCCGGCGCCGAGGCGCAGGAGGTGGCCAACGTCGAGGGAACCCGGCACGCGGTCGAGCTTGCCGGCGCGATCGAGGCCGGCTGCTTCCACCAGGTCAGCTCGATCGCCGCCGCCGGCCTCTACAAGGGCACCTGGACCGAGGACATGTTCGACGAGGCGGAAGACCTCGACACCCATCCCTACTTCCGCACCAAGCACGAGTCCGAGCGCGTCGTGCGCGAGGAGTGCCGCCGGCCGTGGCGGGTCTACCGCCCCGGAATCGTCGTCGGCGACTCACGCAGCGGCGAGATCGACAAGGTCGACGGCCCCTACTACATGTTCAAGCTCCTGCAGCAGGCGCGGCGCGTGCTGCCCTCCTGGCTGCCGACCCTCGGCGTCGAAGGCGGTGAGATCAACATCGTCCCGGTCGATTACGTCGCCGCGGCGATCGACCACATCGCCCACAAGCCGGGGCTTGACGGGCGGGCCTTCAGCCTCACCGATCCCAACCCGAAGACGGCCGGCGAGGTGCTCAACCTCTTTGCCCATGCCGCCGACGCGCCGCAGGCGGCGCTGCAGCTCGACTCCGGCATCACCGATCCAGCGACGAGCCTGATCCGCACCGGGCTGAAGTTCCTGCCGCCGGCCAAGCGGGCGGTCAAGATGGGCCTTGACCGGGTCGGCATCCCGCCCGGCGTACTCAACTACGTCAACTACCCGACCCACTTCGATTCGACCGAGGCGGAGGCGGCGCTTGCCGGCTCGGGGATCGAAGTGCCGCCGCTGGAGAGCTATGCCGACCGCGTCTGGGACTACTGGGAGCGCAATCTCGATCCCGACCTGTTCAAGGACCGCTCGCTCTCGGCGGCCGTGCGCGGAAAGGTCGTGCTGATCACCGGAGCCTCGTCGGGGATCGGCAAAGCGACTGCGGTCAAGGCGGCAGACGCGGGGGCGACTGTGCTCCTGGTCGCGCGCTCGGTCGACAAGCTGGAGGAGACGAAAGCCGAGATCGAGACAGCCGGCGGCATCGCCCACATCCACCGCTGCGACATGTCCGACATGGAGGACGTGGAGCGGATGGCCGAGGAGGTGCTGGCCTACCACGGCCAGGTCGACATCCTCGTCAACAACGCGGGCCGCTCGATCCGGCGCTCGGTGAAGCTCTCCTACGACCGCTTTCACGACTACGAGCGGACGATGCAGATCAACTACTTCGGCGCGCTGCGGCTGATCCTCGCCCTGCTGCCCTCGATGCAGGCGCGCAAGTCGGGCCAGATCATCAACATCAGCTCGATCGGCGCCCAGACCAACCCGCCGCGCTTCTCGGCCTACGTTGCCTCGAAGTCGGCGCTCGATGCCTTCAGCCGGGTGATCGCCTCCGAGGTGGTCGACGACGGGGTCGACATCACGACGATCTACATGCCGTTGGTGCGGACGCCGATGATCGCGCCGACGCGGATGTACGACATGTTCCCGGCGATCACGCCCGAGGAGGCGGCCGAGATGATCGCTGGCGCGATGATCTCCAAGCCGAAGAAGGTGGCGACGCGGATGGGCACGTTTGGCGAGCTGCTCTACGCGGTTGCGCCGACGGTCAGCGACCGGATCCTCAACACGGCTTACAAACTCTTCCCGGAGTCGCAGGCGGCCAAGGGCAAGGGCGACGAGGCGCCGGATCGGGCGCCCACCACCGAGGCGGTTGCGTTTGCGCACTTGATGAAAGGCGTGCACTGGTAGGCAGCCGGTGGGGGGAGGGCCTGGGGGTGTCCTCCGGAGTGCTGGGTTTTTCGCCCGCGTCGCCAGTTGCTCTCGTCGACCGCCGGGCGAAAAACTAACGCCGCACACCGCAGGACACCCCCAGGCCCTCCCGTACGCCGCGCCCCCTACGCCAGCTGGAGGCGGCCACCATGCCCGCCCTGACCTACCTAGTCGGCGCTGCGACGTCCGCGCGACGAGGCGCCCCCGTCCCTTCTCTCGCAGGATGAAGGGTTGTGGGCCCTATGGGGGACACAAGCCTTCATTTCTCACGGCCTGCGATTGTTTCCCGTCATGAGCAGACGCCTGAAGCACTGGGGGTGGGGGTATGAGGATCAGGCGCCCTCTGAGAGAGAGCTGACTGAGGCCGCAGCGGGGATTCGGGAGCGGTTGGGGTTCGGGGGCGAGGTCGAGTCACCCGTTCTGCTGGAGCAGGTGGAGGTTCGCGCGTCGCGTTTAGAGGCTCCGGCTGGCCTTGGGGATCTGTTTACGGATGAGAAGTACGAGCGGGTTTCGCGGGCGCTGGGGAAGGCTTATCGGGATGTCGTGCGGGGGTTTCGGGGGGAATTCGAGAACCCGCCTGACCTGGTGGCACGGCCGCGAGACGAGTCGGAGATCGAGGCGGTGCTGAGCTGGGCCGAGGCCGAGGGGGCGGCTGTGATCCCGTTCGGGGGTGGGACCAGCGTGGTTGGTGGGGTGGAGGGTCGGCTTGGCGATCGGCCGTTCGTCTCGCTTGACCTGCGGCGGCTGGACCGGGTCCTGGAGGTCGACGCGGAGTCGATGGCTGCACGGATCCAGGCCGGCGCCACCGGGCCGGTGTTGGAGGATCAGTTGCGCGAGCACGGTTTGACCCTGCGCCACTTCCCCCAGTCCTTCGAGTACGCGACCCTGGGCGGTTGGATCGCGACCAGGGCCGGTGGGCACTTCGCCACCCTCTACACCCACATCGACGACCTGGTCGAGTCGGTGCGGGCGATCACCCCGCGCGGCCTCTGGGAGAGCCGGCGGCTGCCGGGCTCCGGGGCCGGCCCCTCGCCCGACCGGGCGCTGATCGGCTCCGAGGGAATCCTCGGCGTAATCGGCGAGGCCTGGATGCGGGTGCGGCCACGGCCCGAGTTCAAGGCCTCCTGCGGGGTCGAGTTCGACGATTTCCTTGCCGCTGCGGCCGCGGTGCGCGAGATCTCGCAGTCGGGGCTCTACCCGAGCAACTGCCGTCTGCTCGATGCGGTCGAGGCGGGGATGACCGGCGCCGGCTCGGGCGAGAAGAGCCTGCTGGTGCTCGGCTTCGAGTCCGCCCACCACCCGGTCGCGGCGGCGATGGAGCTTGCCCTGGCGATCGCCCGCGAGCACGGAGGAGCGTCGGGGGAGCTGCGCGAAAGCGGCGGCGGCGATGGCGGCGATTCGGGAGCGGTCGGCGCCTGGCGCAACGCCTTTCTCTTCGCGCCCTACCTGCGCGACACTTTCGTCGCCTGCGGCGTCCTCTCGGAGACCTTCGAGACCGCGATCACCTGGGACCGCTTCGAGGACTTCCACGCGACGACGATGGAGGCGGTTCGGGTGAAGGTCGCCGAGGTTTGCGACGTGCCGAGCGATGGATCCGGCGCGCCACGGATCAGCTGCCGCTTCACCCACGTCTATCCGGACGGCCCAGCTCCCTACTTCACTGTGATGGCGCCCGCCATCCGCGGCGGCGAGGTCGAGCAGTGGGACGAGATCAAGGCGGCCGCCGCCGAGGCCGTGATCGAAGGCGGCGGCACGATCACCCACCACCACGCCGTCGGTCGCGATCACCGCCCCTGGTATGACCGCCAGCGCCCGGCGCCGTTCGCGGCGGCCCTGCGTGCCGCCAAGGCCGAGCTCGACCCAGCCGCCGTGCTGAATCCGGGCGTGCTGATCGACCCATAGCGGGGAGCGACCGCACGGCGGCGATACCCTGTCGCGACCGGTAAGCGGCTTCTCGTGCCGCATTCAGCGTCCCGCGATGGAAACGATCACCTCAGAGCATCCGACGATTCCTGCCGACTCCGCGGCGGGTGATCGGGTCGTGCCGCGGCGCTCGCCGCTGCGGGCGGCGATCAAGACCGGGCGGCCGCAGGAGTGGATCAAGAACGTCTTCGTCTTCGCCGGCCTGCTCTTCTCCGGCCAGTTCGACGATTCGCACGCGGTGCTGGAGGCGTTCCTGACCTTCCTCGCCTTTTGCGCGATCTCCAGCGCCGGCTACTACGTCAACGACCTGGTCGACGTCGAGCTCGACCGCAAGCACCCCAAGAAGCGCTTCCGGCCACTGGCTGCGGGTGAGCTTTCCGAGCGGGCCGCGATGACGATCGCGCCGCTGCTCGCCGCGTCGGCGATCGCGCTTGCCTTCACCACCGTCAACTGGGAGGTCGGGGTGATGGTGATCGGCTACGGCATCGCCCAGATGGCCTATAGCTTCGGCCTCAAGCAGGTCGTGATCGTCGACGTGATGACCCTGGCCGGCCTCTTCATCCTGCGGGTGGCGGCGGGCGCCAGCGCCGTCGACGCCCACGCCTCGGAATGGCTGCTTCTCTGCACCGGCATGATCGCGCTCTTCCTCGGCTTCACCAAGCGGCGCCAGGAGGCCGTGTCCGAGCTGCACGAAGGGACCAGCAGCCGCCCCGTGCTCGAGCACTACTCGCTGCCCTTCCTCGACCAGATGGTCGCCCTGGTCACCACCGGGACCGTGATCAGCTACTCGATCTACGCAGTCGACTCGCCGATCGTCGGCAACGAGATGATGTGGACGATCCCGCCGGTGCTCTACGGCATCTTCCGCTACCTCTACCTGATCTACGACCGCGCCGACGACCGCTCGATCGCCGCGATGGTCTCCAAAGACAAGGGCATGATCGCCGCGGGGGCGATCTGGGTCGCGGTCGCCTTCGCCGTGCTCTACGTGTTCAAGTAGCCGGAGGCGCTCAGGGCTCGACCGGCAGGTCGGAGAGCAGCTCGGTCTTGCCGTTGCGCTGGAACTGGAGGTCGATCGTCTCGTTCTTGCGGTAGGTGCCGAAGAGGCCGAGGTACATCGCCAGCCAGCGGCCGGTGCCGACCTTCTCCTTGACGATCTCGCGGCTGAAGACGATCTCGCCCGCGCGCAGGTCGTAGTCGGCGCCCTCGCGCTGCTCGACCCCGTTGACGAAGACGGCGTAGGGGGCTTCGGCGCCGGCGGGCAATTTCAGCCGGCGGCCGGCGGCGTAGCTGCCCTTGGGGATCTCGGTCTCGCTCATCGGGCCTGCAGAGTCTCGCGGACGGCGTCGAAGGGCGTGTCGAAGGCAGCCGGATCGAGCTCCTCGCGAGTGACCCCGCCGCGATAGGGCATGAAGGTCCCGTCACCCCGCACGTCCACTCCGGCCACCCGCTTGCGCAGCAGCCTTCCGGTGGTCAGCTCCAGTCGCGCGTGAACCTGCTGCTCAGGCCCAAAATCCCGCAGGGCAGACACACCTTTCACCGGCCCCTCAGCCCGAATAGCCAAAGCCCGCTCCCGCATCGTCGCAACAGCTTCTCCCAGCTCCGCGAACCGCGCGTGCGATACGTCCGATCCGTGCCTGACAGTCAGCTTCCAGCTCACGCGAGCAGCGTACGGGTTTGCTGGAGAGGGATCGGGGGTCGCTCGCCGGGCGCGGCGGTCTCTTTTTCGCACAGACTGGTCGGCGAGCGAGGCAGGCCGCGAGGCGAAAAAGGCAGCGCTCGGGGAGCGACCCCCGATCCCTCTCTGACTTACGCGCCGCGCCGCGGCCGTTTCGGCCGCCGCGCCGGCGGGCCGACGATTTTCTCCGGCCCGTCGCGGTCGTCGAGCGCAACGTACTCGCGCTCGCGGTGGCCGGTGTAGATCTGCCGCGGCCGGGCTATTTTCTGCTCGGAGTCGTCCTTCATCTCCATCCACTGGGCGACCCAGCCGGCGGTGCGGGGGATCGCGAAGATCACCGTGAACATCTCGGTCGGCACGCCGAGCGACTCGTAGATGATCCCCGAGTAGTAGTCGACGTTGGGGTAGAGCTTGCGCGAGGTGAAGTACTCGTCCTCGAGCGCCTGCTTCTCCAGCTCACGGGCGATCTCGACCAGTGGGTTGTACTCGGTCGCCTCGAAGACCTCCTCCATGTGCTGCTGGATGATTTTCGCCCGTGGGTCGTAGTTCTTGTAGACGCGGTGGCCGAAGCCCATCAGTTTCTCTTCGCGCCCCTTGACCCGCTCGAGGAAGGCGGGGATGTTGTCGACCGAGCCGATCTTGCGCAGCATCCGCAGCACTGCCTCGTTGGCGCCGCCGTGCAGCGGGCCGTAGAGCGCCGCCACGCCCGCCGCCACCGCCGAGTAGGGGTCCACGTCGGAGGAGCCGACGCCGCGCACCGCGTTGGTCGAGCAGTTCTGTTCGTGATCCGCGTGGAGGATGAAGAGCACGTCGAGCGCCTTGGAGAGGCTTTCCTTCGGTGTGTGCTTGGCCTCGGTCATCTTGAACATCATCGAGAGGAAGTTCTCGGCGAAGTTGAGCTCGTTGTCGGGGTAGACGTAGGGCAGGCCGCGGTTGTGGCGGTAGGAGAAGGCGGCCAGCGTCGGCACCTTGGCGATCAGCCGCACCGCCGCCATGTAGCGCTCTTCGGGATCTTCGGTGTGCTTGGCGTCGGGGTAGAAGGTCGAGAGGGCGCCCACCCCTGCCAGCAGCATCCCCATCGGGTGGGCGTCGTATCGGAAGCCCTGGAAGAACTGCTTGAGATCCTCGTGGACGAAGGTGTGGTGGATGATGTCGTGGGTCCAGCGCTCGAGCTGCGGCCCGGTCGGCAGCTCGCCGAAGATCAAGAGGTAGGCGACCTCGAGGAAGGTGGATTTCTCGCAGAGCTGCTCAATCGAGTAGCCGCGGTGTTCGAGGATCCCGGCCTCGCCGTCGATGTAGGTGATCGCCGAGCGGCAGGAGGCGGTGTTGGTGAACGCCGGGTCGTAGGCCAGCATGCCGAATTCGTCCTCGTCGACTTTGATCTGGCGCAGGTCCATGGCGCGAACCGTGCCGTCGTCGATCGGCAGCTCGTAGGTCTTGCCGGTGCGGTTGTCGGTGACGGTCAGGGAGTCGGTGCTCATGCGGCGATGATTCTCGCAGCTCAGAAGCTCCGGCTGGTTAACGCACCGGCAACGGCTCGAACTGGGTCATCTCGTGCAGGCTGGCGAAGCGCTCGTCGATCTCCTCGCGGCTCAGCCGCGCGACGCGCTCGGTGCCGAACTCCTCGACGTTGAAGGAGGCGAGCACGGTGCCGTAGCCCATCGCGCGCCGCAGGCAGCCCTCGTCGAGGTCTCCTTGATGGCCGTCGAGGTAGCCGAAGAAGCCGCCCGCGAAGCTGTCGCCGGCGCCGGTCGGGTCGCGCACGTCCTCGAGCGGGAAGCCGGGCAGGGCGAAGAAGCCGTCGGCGGTGAACAGTGCCGCCCCGTACTCGCCCTGCTTGGCGACGACCGCGCGCGGTCCCAAGTCCATCACCGCACGCGCGGCCCGGGCCAGGTTCGACTCGCCGGTCAGCATCCGGATCTCGGCGTCGTTGACGACCAGTACGTCGACCTCGGCGATCGCCGCCAGCAGCGAGTCCTTGGCGATTTCGATCCAGAGGTTCATCGAGTCGAGGCCGCTGAGGCTGGCGCCGCCGCACTGGGCGCGCACCTGGCGCTGCAGGTCGGGCTGGATGTTGGCGAGGAAGAGGGTGTCGGCCGCCTGCGCCGCCGCCGAGAGCTTCGGCTCGAAGGTCTCGAAGACGCCGAGCTGGGTGTCGTCGGTGTGGGCGGTGTTGAGGTCGAAGTCGTAGTGGCCCTGCCAGAAGAAGGATCTGCCCTCGACCCGCTCGATGTCCTCGGTGATCACGCCCCGGTTCTCCAGGATCGCGAACTCCTCCGGGCCGAAGTCCTCGCCG
>JBEVMR010000094.1:0-12705 GCA_040508545.1 Solirubrobacterales bacterium | reverse complement strand
CGACGGCTCGATCGTCGACGAGTACCGCAAGAAGATCGAGGACGCCGGCATGCCCGACGAGGTGCGCGAGCAGGCCGAGCGCGAGCTCGGACGCCTGGAGCGCATGGGCGAGGGCGGCGGCGAGGGCAACATGGTCCGCACGTACCTCGACTGGCTCATCGCAGTGCCGTGGAAGGAGCGCTCCGAGGAGCGCCTCGACCCCGTCCACACGCGCGAGGTGCTCGACGCCGACCACGCCGGCCTCGGCGACGTAAAGGACCGCATCGTCGAGTACGTGGCGGTCAAGAAGCTGCGCGAGGAGCGCGGCATCCAGGCCGACCGCAAGTCCGGCGCGATCCTGACCCTGATCGGCCCGCCCGGGACCGGCAAGACCTCGATCGGCGAGTCGATCGCCCGCGCGATGGGCCGCGAGTTCGTGCGCATGTCGCTCGGCGGCATCCGCGACGAGGCCGAGATACGCGGGCATCGGCGCACCTACATCGGCGCGCTGCCGGGCCGCCTCGTGCGCGCCCTGCGCGACGCCGGCACCATGAACCCGGTCATCCTCCTCGACGAGGTCGACAAGGTCGGCGCCGACTGGCGCGGCGACCCGTCGGCGGCCCTGCTCGAGGTCCTCGACCCGGCGCAGAACCACTCGTTCCGCGACCACTACCTGGACGTCGAGGTCGATCTCTCCGAGGTCGTCTTCATCGCCACGGCGAACCTCGTCGACACGATCCCGGCGCCGTTGCTCGACCGCATGGAGACGATCGCCTTCGACGGCTACACGACCGAGGAGAAGCTGGCGATCGCCAGGGGCTACCTGCTGCCGCGCCAGCTGAAGCGCAACGGGCTGCAGGCCGAGGAGGTCGAGGCCGGCGACGAGATCTTGCGCGCGGTGATCTCCGAGTACACCCGTGAGGCGGGCGTGCGTCAGCTCGAGCGTGAGCTGGGCAAGCTGCTGCGCGGGGCGGCGACCCGGATCGCCGGCGGCGAGGCCGAGGCTCCGATCGTGCTCGACGGCGAGGCGCTGCGGGACGCTCTCGGGCGCCAGCGCTTCTTCCAGGAGTCGGTCGAGCGCACCGCGATCCCCGGCGTCTCGACCGGCCTCGCGGTGACCGGCGCCGGCGGTGACGTCCTCTTCGTCGAGGCGACCGCGATGGAGGGCGACAAGGGCTTGGTCCTGACCGGCCAGCTCGGTGACGTGATGAAGGAGTCGGCGCGGATCGCGCTCTCCTACGCGCGCTCGCACAGCGAGGAGCTCGGCATCGACCCCGAGCGCTTCCAGCGTGAGTTCCACCTGCACGTGCCCGCCGGGGCGATCCCGAAGGACGGCCCCAGCGCTGGTACGGCGATGACCACCGCGTTGGTCTCGCTGCTCTCGGGGCGGCCGGTCAAGCACACGGTCGGGATGACCGGCGAGGTCACCCTGCAGGGCCGGGTGCTGCCGATCGGCGGCCTGAAGCAGAAGGTGCTGGCCGCCCACGCGGCTGGGCTGACCGAGGTGATCCTGCCCGAGCGCAACCGCGGCGACCTCGACGAGGTGCCCGAGGACGTGCGCGAGCAGATGACCTTCCACCCGGTGATGAGCGTCGGCGAGGTCTTCGAGCGGGCGCTCGAGCCGGCCGAGAACGGGGCGAATGTCGCCGCGATGTCGTAGCTGCTCGCCGGTTCCGACCGAGTTGCGGGCGGCGGCGAGCCTGCTCGAGCGCCGCTGGACGCTGGCGACGATCTATGCCTGCGCCAGCGGCGCAACCCGCTTCAACGAGTTCCGCCAGTCGCTGCCCGGGGTCTCGCCGACGACGCTCTCGGATCGCCTGGAGCAGCTCGAGGCGGAGAGCATCGTCGAACGCCGCCTCATCCCCGGCCGCCCTCCTCATACCGAGTACGTGCTGACCCGGCGCGGAGAGCGCCTCGCCCGCGCCGTCGCAGGACTGCTGCATGACGGTGTGGTTGAGGTTTGAGTCGCATAGCGGTTCAAACCTCAACCACATGCCACCAGGAGAGAATTGACCTATGGGCCCCACAATCGACGAACTCAGGGTTGCCGACGTCCCGGATGCTTGGTCGGCGCTCGGCTTCGTGGTCGACGGCGACATCTGCGTCGTTGGCGAGGTGCGGATTCGCCTGGTGGGGCCTGATGCCGGCAAGGGCCTGGTGGGCTGGTCGCTGCGCGGCGCCGAGAGCACCGATCTGGATGGTCTGACGACGACGCGATCCGATCGCCCGCCTCCCAGCGAGCGGCCCGAGCACCTCAATGGCATTACCGCGATCGACCACGTCGTCGCGATCACGCCCGCGCTCGAACGCACGGTCGCCGCGCTTCAGGCCGCCGGTCTCGACCTGCGTCGCATCCGCGAGGAGCCGACGCCCGCCGGCGCGCCGCGGCAGGCGTTCTTCCGCCTCGGCCCGACGATCCTCGAGGTCGTCCAGGAGCCGCCCGAGGCAATCGAGCGCGGCGGTGGCGCCGACCGGCCCGCCTTCTTCTGGGGCCTCGCCTTCGTCGCCCCCGACCTCGACGCGACGGTTGCCGGGCTCGGCGATCGAGTCAGCGAGATCCGCTCTGCCATCCAGCCCGGCCGGCGCATCGCCACCCTGCGCCGCGCTGCGGGGCTCGCAGTACCGGTTGCGCTTATGACGCCGCCGCCGGCTGCGGGCGCAGATGCTCGACGCTGAACCCCCAGTCGCGCTCTAGGCGGGCGGCGATCAGCGAGCGGTGACAGGCCTCCGGATCGCGCTCGACGCAGAGCATTGCCGCCGAGCTCGAGCCGATCCACTTGACGATCGGGGCCAGATCGACGCGGTCGAGGATCTCCTCTGCGTACCCCCGGGCGTACTCGGGCGCCAGCGTCGTGCGGGAGCGTTTGCCCTCGCCGAGCCGCGTGTCCTCTCGGTACTGGAGTTGCCGAAGCTCGGTGGTCGGCGCCAGCTCCTTCAGGTGCGAGTAGCCGACGCCCGCCTCTGCCAGCGCCGCCTGCAGGCGGCGCGCGTTCGCCCAGGCGTACTCGCTGCCGCGCACGCCTCGTCGCTGGCGCACGTCGAGCAGCAGGTCGATCTCTGCCGAGGCCAGGGCTTCTAGGAACGAGTCGCGATCGAAGCCGTAGACGCCGATCGTTGCGATTGAGCTCACGGGTAGCGCCTCCGGTCGAGCGCCGCTCAGTTCCTCTGCTCGGTCGGCCGGATCAGGATCTCGTTGAGGGAGACGTGCCAAGGGCGGGTCACCGCATAGGCGATCGCGTCGGCGACGTCGGTGGCCTGCAGGATCTGCATATCCGAGAAGCGTCCCCTCACCTGCTCCTTGACGCCGTCGCGGAGGTGATCGGTCAGCTCCGTCTCGACGGCGCCGGGCTCGATCAGGGTCGAGCGGATCTTGCGGTCGGCGAACTCTTGGCGGAAGGACTCGCTGAAGGCGCCGACGCCGTGCTTGGTCAGGTTGTAGACACCCGAGCCGGCGCGGGCGACGCGGCCGGCGACGGAGCTGATGTTGACCACGTCGGCGCAGCCCCGCGCCGAGTCCTCGGCTGCCGCGAGCAGGTGGGGGAGGGCGGCGTGGGTGGTGTTGATCAGGCCCTTGAGGTTGAGGTCGATCATCCGGTCCCATTCCTCGGTCGGCGCGTTCTCGATTGGCCCGAGCAGCATCACGCCGGCGTTGTTGACGACGATGTCGAGGCGGCCGAGCTCGCCTGCGGCGCGGTCGACGGCGTCGACCGCCTGCGCCTGATCGGCGAGGTCAGACTCGAGCGCAAGGGCGGTGTGACCATGACCGCCGATCTCGGCGGCGAGCCGCTCCAGTCGCTCCAGCCGGCGGGCTGCAAGGGCCACTTTGGCCCCTTGCGCCGCGAGTGTGCGGGCGGTCGCCTCGCCGATGCCGCTGCTGGCGCCGGTGATCAATGCCACGGTTCCTTCGAGTGGAGTGGTCATCGCCTTCCTTTCGCAGGACCCAGACTACCCCCGCCGAACCTCCCGACCATGAAACTCCGCCTTGCTCTCTCGCTGACCACCGTCCTCGCGGCCGCGGCACTCGCTGTGCCTGCAATCTCAGCCGCCGCCCCGCCGCCCTCCGTCTTGACCTTCAAGACGGTCAAGGTCGGCGCTCCCGGCAACCCATCGGTCGGGATCACTCCCTTCAAAGACGCCGTCTACCGGTCGTGTAAGGAAGCGGCCAAGACGCGACCGCCCTGCCAGCAGGTCGGCGCGGTCGGGTACGGCTACGGCATCGGCCAGCTCGAGGTCACGGTCGCCCAGTGGGTGGCCTTCCTCAACACCGTCGATCCCGCGGGCCGCAACAAGCACCGCCTCTACAGCGCCAACGAGAGCTCTACTGCCTGGCCCAAGTACGGACAGATCGACTTCGCCGCCAGTGTCGGCAAAGGCCGCCACTACGCGGTCGCCTCGCCGGAATGGGCCGACAAGCCCTACGGCTTCGCCAACTTCCTGCGCTCGGCGCGCTTCGTCAACTCGCTCTACAACGGCCGCGTTCTCACCCAGCGCGCCAGCAGCGAAGGCAATTTCCGCTACGTCACCTACCGGGTGCGGCTCTCACGGCGGACCGAGAGCGGGATGTACGACATGACGAACCGGAAGGCGACGCGCTCGCACAAGACCGGCTTCGTCGTCCCCAGCCAGGACGAGTGGATCAAGGCCGCCTACTTCGACCCGAATGGGGGCGGCAAGTACTCCTACTGGAAGTACCCGACCAACCCCGGCGAATTCGAAACCGAAAACGAAGCGGCAAGCGCGCCCAAGTCGACGACGCTCGACCCGACGACGGGCGACGTCACCAATGCCTCGACCCAGCCGCTGGCGACCTTTCGTGCTCCGGGCGCTCCCGTCCCGAGCTGGTGTCCCGCTGCGTTCAGTACCGAAGCCTGCGCGAGCGTGAACCCGCTTGGAATCGCCCCGGCGACTTACGCCGAACTCTTCCAGGGCAGCCTCAGTACGGTCGGCCAGGCGAAGACCGTCTCGCCGTGGGGGACGCTCGACCAGGGCGGCAACGCGGTCGAGTGGACCGACACGATCACGCCGCCCCCCTTCGGGACCTCGGGGCCCCGGGTCTGGCGCCGTCTGCACGGCGGTATCGCCAACGCGCCCGTCTACCAGCTCTGGCTCTCGGCGATCGGGCTGCAGCCGCAGGACAACAGCTTCTTCACCGCCACCTACCCGTGGCTCGGGCTGCGGGTCGGCGTGCTCGGCAAACCGGGGGCTGGCGAGCGCTAGTTCCCGTCTAGCCTGGGGGCGCTGTCCGCGGGGCCGAATACGCTCGGCCCGCCGATGCCCCCAGGCTTCTCGAGATTTCGCCGCGCTGCGTGGGCCTTTGGGGTCATTGTGCTGGCGCTGCCGGCGGGCGCCTTCGCCGCGCCCGTCCAGCAGCAAGCCGCCGAGAAAACGGCCCAGCCCGGAACGCTGACCCAGCTTGCGGGCGAGCGCGGCTGTCTGACCGATCGCTCCACGGCGTCGGCCGGCTGTGGGCTTGCCCGTGCGCTCAAGGGCCCGGGGCCGTTCATGGGGTCGCGCGCGATCGCGCTCAGCCCGAACGGAAAGAACGTCTACGTGGCCTCCTCGCGCAGCGACGCGATCGCGGTCTTCAGGCGCGACGCAAAGACGGGCGCGCTGACGCAGCCACGGGGAGTCGCGGGGTGCATCGCGGTCAAAGGCGCCGGCGGCTGCGCGACGGCGGTCGGCCTCGACGGCCCGAACTCGGTTGCGGTCAGTCCTGACGGGCTAAGCGTCTACGCGACCTCGCGGGCGAGCAACACCGTCAGCGTCTTTCGCCGCAACTCCTCGACCGGCGCGCTCACCCAGCTCCCGGCGGGAGCTGGGTGCATCTCCGGCCTGCCGGTTCCCAACTGCGCCAACGGCCGGGCGCTGGTCGCTCCCGACGTCGTCGTCGTCAGCCCCGACGGAAAGAACGTCTACGTCGGCTCCTTCTTCGGCAACGCGGTGGCGAGCTTCGAACGCAGCCGCTCCAGCGGCGCCCTCACCCAGCCCGACGGCAGTGCTGGCTGCATCGCCGAAGCGACGAGTGGCTGCGCTCCCGGCTTCGCTCTCGGCGCGCCGGAGGGGATGGCGATCAGCAGCGATGGCAGCGCTGTCTACGTCGCCTCGGCGCTCTCCAGCGCCGTCGCCGTGCTCTCGCGGGATCGCTCCACCGGCGTCCTGGCCCAGGCCACCGACGGCAGCGGCTGCATCGCCGACGCACCGCTGACGGGCTGCGCCCCCGGCGTGCAGCTCAGCGGCGCCAATGCGGTTGCCGTCAGCCCGAGTAGGGGCGACGTCTACGTGACCTCGCTGTTCAGCAACAGCGTCACCTCGTTCAGCCGCTCGCGCCGCTCAGCCGGCCTGCGGCAGAAGCAGGGCACGTCCGCCTGTCTGGTCTGGCTGCGCGCGGTCGGCTGCTCCTTCGGCCGCGCCCTCAGCTCGCCCGAGGGCCTCGCCGTCTCACCCGACGGGGAGAACGTCTACGCGGCGGCGTTTGCCACGGGCGCGATCGCCGTTCTAGACCGGGGCAATAAAGGCGCGGTTGCGCAAAAGGCGGGCCGCGCCGGTTGCCTCGCGCCGCGCTCGGTTCCCGGCTGCACGCGCGCCCGCGCCCTGCGCGGCGTCAGCTCGATCGCGCTCAGCCCCGACGGCCGCTATCTCTACTCGACCTCGTTCGGCAGCAACGCCGTCGACATCTTCCGGAGGAGCAAATGAGTCGATCGGATGGGCGCGAAGACGGCCTGACCCGTAAAGAGCTGCTCGGCTCTGGAGCAACGGCCGCAGCTGCGGCCCTGCTCGCCCCGGGGGCCGGTGTCGAGCGCGCGCTCGGCGCCGCAAAAGGCAAGCGGCGCGACGTCGCCGGGATGAACATCGTCCTCTTCCTCACCGACCAGGAACGGGCGATCCAGCACTTCCCCCAGAACTGGCTGCGCCAGAACCTGCCCGGGATGAGGCGCCTACGGCGCAACGGCCTCAGCTTCGAACGCGCCTTCACCAACGCCTGCATGTGCTCGCCGGCGCGCTCGACCCTGATGAGCGGCTACTTCCCCGCCCAGCACGGTGTCAAGTACACGCTCGAGGAAGACATGGAACCGCCGAAGAACCCGCAGGTGGAACTGCCGGTGGACCTCGAGAACCTCGCCACGGTGATGAAGGCGGCCGGCTACAACGTCGTCTACAAGGGCAAGTGGCACTGCTCGAAACCGGCCAAGCCGGGGGAAGCGGTCCCGGCCGATCTCGAAAAGTACGGCTTCTCACGCTGGAACCCGCCCGACGCGGGCGCCGACCAGAGCGTGCCCGAGGCGGGTGGCGGCTTCGTCGACAACGACGGCCGCTTCATCGACTCGACCGGGGAAGGGGTGGCCGAAGGGGCGCTCCAGTACCTGAGCTCGAACGCGGCGCAGGAGCAGCCCTTCTTCATGGTGATCTCGGTCGTCAACCCGCACGACGTCCTCTTCTACCCGAGCAAGACCTTCGAAGAAGCCGGCTACGACGACTCCTGGCTCGAGGGCAACATCCGCGAGCCAGCGACCTGGGACGAAGACCTCTCGACCAAGCCCTCGGTCCAGGCCGAATTCCTGCGCATCTTCAACCTCACCGGGGAACCGGAAAACGCCGAACAGCGGCGTAACTACCTGAACTTCTACGGCAACCTGATGCGCTCCTCCGACAGCTACCTGGTCAACGTCCTCGACAAGCTCGAAGAGACCGGCCTCTTCGACAACACGCTCGTCGTCCGCACCGCCGACCACGGTGAGATGGGGCTCGCGCACGGCGGCCTGCGGCAGAAGAACTTCAACTTCTACGAGGAGGCGACGCGGGTGCCGCTCGTCTACTCGAACCCGAAGCTCTTCCCGAAGCCGGCCGAGACCGACGCGCTCGTCTCCCACGTCGATTTCCTGCCGACGCTGGCGAGCCTGGCGGCGGCGCCGAAGAGCGCTCGCGCCAACTGGCAGGGGGTCGACTACTCGAAGCTGGTCCTGGATCCGAGCTCGAACCGCTCGACCCAGGACTACGTCGTCTTCACCTACGATGACTACCAGTCGGGCCAGTCCAAACGGCCCTACCCGCACGCCCCAAACCACATCGTCAGCATCCGCGAAGGACGCTGGAAGCTGGCCAAGTACTACGACATCGAAGGCAAGAAGCCGCCGCAGTGGGAGATGTACGACCTGAAGAACGACCCGCTGGAGAAGCGGAACATCGCCTACAAGGGCCACAAACGCACCGACGAGCAGGAGCGGGAGCTAAAGCGCCTCAAACGCAAGCTGGCGCGAGTCGAAAAGACCCGCCTGCAGTCGCTTTAGCGGGGCACTCCAAGGAAATCATTCGTCCGGTTTGAGTATTCGGCTTCAGCAAAGTCCCTTCTTGCCGATGCCCATTGGACACGAGAGCAGACCTTCTCGACTCAGGCACCCTCGTCGCGAGGCGGGTCCGCAGAGCCACGGGACTCCACCGGAGTTCGCCGGGCTACCGAAGGACTTACACCACCCCAGTCGCTCGAATCAGTGATTGGGCCCAAGGAACGTTGTTCGGGCTGCTCGCCCCATAGGAAGGACATTCATGTCCAGCCCTTTTCAGTTCAAGCGCGCGCGGCGTGCCGGCGTTGCCATTGCCTCGGTCTTCGCGTTTCTCGCCATCCCGGCTGCCGCGCAGGCCGCCCCGGTTAATCTTGCGACCGTCAGCCCCTTCGTGGTGCTGGGCGGCTCCACCGTCACCAACAGCGGCACGTCGGTGCTCAACGGCGATCTCGGGGTCTCCCCGGGAACCGCGCTAACCGGCTTCGACACCGCTGTGGTCAACGGGGCCACGCATGAAAACAACGGCGTTGCCAAACAGGCCCAGGCCGATCTCATCGTCGCCTACGACGCAGCGGCCGGACAGGCGGTCCCGCCCGGCAACGAACTGACCGGCACGAACCTCGGTGAAAGGACGCTGCCCGCCGGGGCCTACCGATATACGTCCTCGGCCCAGCTGACCGGCGCGCTCACCCTCGACGCCGAAGGCGATCCCAGCGCGGAATTCGTCTTCCAGATCGCCTCCGCATTGACCACGGCCCCAGGCAGCTCGGTCGTGCTCGTCAACGGGGCGTCCCCATGCAACGTCTACTGGCAGGTCGGCAGCTCGGCGACGCTCGACACCACCACGGTGTTCCAGGGCAACCTGATGGCGCTGACGGACATCTCGTTGAACAACGGGGCGACGGTGTTCGGTCGTATGTTGGCCCGAGAAGGTCAGGTCAGCCTGATCAACAACGTCCTCGACGGATCGACGTGTGGCACCGGGTCTACGGGCTCACCCACTTCGCCTCCCCCCACGACGGGCCCGTCGAGTGGCCCGGGCACTTCGGGCGATGCCCCATCGACCGGTACCGGCCCCGGCCAGGCTGGCCCGGTCAGGCAGACGAGAGCTCCCAACCGGCCGACGGGCCCCAGGGCGGGTCGCAGAGACGGGACGGCGATCGTCCGGCGCACGCCGACTGAGGCTTGCACGTCCGGGTTCCGCGCCACCGTCCGTGGCCTCCGGATCGAGCGCGTCGTCTTCAGCCTCGACGGCAAGCGCATCGACAGCCAGGCCCACTCGCCGTTCGAAGTGTTCGTGCGGGCAGCACCTGGAGCGCACATGGTGAGAGCACGCGTCACGTTCAAAGACGCCACCCCCGCCAAGACCATGAGGCTGCCGTATCGTGCCTGCGCCGCAGCGTTGCTCACCCCCCGCAACGGCCCGTCGCAGTTCACCGGATGAGCCATGTGGTGGACTGCGCTTCGCACTCCTCCTCCGGTAAGTGGGGGAGGGGTGCGGTGGCGGCGCTGCTGACCGTCACCGCATTTGGCTGCGTCCTTGCCGGCTCGGCTCATGCCGCCAAGCTTCGGACTACCCCGAGTCAGCGGCTCGTAGTGCTGTTGCACGATCACGTTGTCCGGGCCAAGCCAAACCCGAATGCACGGCGGGTCGAGGTCGTCGCCTCGCGGCGACCGCTGACCCGCGTGCGAACTGTCCTTCCCGTCCTCGGCGTCAGTGGCCGGGGCTCGTGGGTGCGCGTCAGGCTCCCGGGGCGTCCCAACAGCCATGTCGGCTGGATCTCAACCCACCGAACCCGGGAAACCTCCACCGATTGGCAGATCGTGGTGAAGGTCTCGACCCGCCGGGTAACCGTCTACAACGACGATCGCGTTCGCCGGCGCTTCCGAGCGATCGTCGGCAAGTCGTCAACCCCTACCCCGCGCGGAGTGTTCTTCATCGAGGAGGCTCTCGCGCTGTCCTCCTACCATGCCGGTGGCCCGTTCGCGCTGGCCACCAGCGCCAGGTCGAACGTATTTCAGGAATTCGAGGGGGGCCCGGGTCAGATCGGCATCCACGGCACGGACAACCTCTCCGGCGCGCTGGGGACGGCGGTCTCCCACGGCTGCATCCGGCTCAGCACCCAAGCAATCACCTGGCTGGCGAGACGGATCGGGGCCGGCGTTCCGCTGGTCATCACTCGGTAGGGCCTTTCGCCGGCTAGCCGCGGCCGGCGGGCACCCTGGTTCCGCCCAGCTCTCGTTCGATCAGCGTGGCGAGCGGGTCGGCGGCTGCGTCAGCGAGCGTGCTGGAGATCTGGGCCCCGGAGGCCACCCCGCGCACGTTTTCGGCTGCCCTCAGCGCGTGCCAGTGGGAATCGAAGGACTCCCCGGACGTGGCCACGGTGCGGCCGTTGACGCCGAGCAAGCGCCAGCGCCACTTGCCCACAAGGTCTTCAAAAGCATCGAATTGCGGCATTTCCATCTCCTTGGTTCGGATACGAACATATGTTCGCATTCGATACGGCGGAAAAAGTGGGCAGCGTGTTGCGCCCAGGAAACGCTTAGCCGGGGTCTTCGCCGAGCGCCGCGGAGATCTCGTCGATGGCCGTTCGCTCGGCCTCGCTGACCGGCCCGTCGCCCTCCTCCTTCGCCCGCGCGACACGCTCCGCGAGGCTGAGGGTGAAGCGCCTGTAATCCTCTAGCTCCTCGGGGGATGCCTTTGCCTCGAGCAGCGAGATTGCCTCGCGGATGATGCTCAGATGGTGCTCGCGCAAGTCCTCCGCGGAGCCCCGGCGCGCGCGATCGACCTTCGGCTTGGAGTGCGCGATCTCGTCCATCAAGCCGGAGGCCCCGGTCGCCGAGCGCGCCTCGGCGTACGCCTTCGCGAGTGAGAAAGACTCGCGAAACGAGCCGCCGCGCTGAGCCGTCGAGACGATCAGGCCAGCGCTCGTCGGTCCCTCCAGCACCGTCTCCCATTCCTGTTCGGTGAAGTCCGCTTTTCCAGTCATGGGAGCCGCTTACCCGTCCCGGAGCCCTCTTAAGCGGCTGCGGCCAGGTGTGAGGGCCGCCGCCCTCAGTACCCGGTGCCGGTCTTGACCTGCTTGCGCTCGGAGGGGTGGGCGCCGCCCTTTTTCTCCAGGGTGGCGCAGGCCTCGACGATGTCGTCGGCGAGGCGGTCGACCTGCTCGCGGCTGAGGGTCTGCTTGACCAGGGCGCGGAGGATCTTCACGTCTTCGGCGTTGGGCGGCAGCGTGTAGGCCGGGACCATCCAGCCGCGCTCGGCGGAGAGCTGCCAGGAGACGTCGAACTCGTCGTAGTTCTTCTCGCCGGCGAGCTTGAAGGCGACCAGCGGCAGCTGCTCCTCGCCGTCGCCGATCAGCTCGAAGTCGCCGGTCGCCTTGAGCTTGCCGGCCAGGGCGCGGGCATTCTCCTGCATCGCCTTCATGATGTAGGCGTAACCCTCGTGCCCGTAGCGAACGAAGTTGTAGTACTGGGCGAGGACCATCGAGGCGCCGGTGGAGAAGTTGAGCGTGAAGGTCGCATCCGTTTTGCCCAGGTAGTTCTCGTAGAAGACGAGATCCTCGGCCAGGTCGCTCTCTTCGCGGAAGACGAGCCAGCCGATGCCCGGGTAGACGAGGCCGAACTTGTGGCCGGAGACGTTGATCGAGCGCACCTGCTCGAGCCGGAAGTCCCACTCGGAGTCGGGGTAGAGGAAGGGCCAGACGAAGCCGCCGCTGGCGGCGTCGATATGAAGCGGGATGTCGACGCCCTTCTCGTTCTTGAGGCCGACCAGGAGCTCGTTGATGCCGACGATGTCGTCGGCGTGGCCGGTGAAGGTGGTGCCGAGCACCGCGGCGACACCGATCGTGTTCTCGTCGATCAGTGGCTCGACGTCCTCGGGCCCGATCACGTACTTGCCCTCCTGCAGCGGCACGATCTTCGGCTCGACGTCGAAGTAGCGGCAGAACTTCTCCCAAACGACGTGCACGTCGCCGCCGAAGATCAAGTTCGGCTTGTCGATCGGCTTCGATTCGGCTTCGCGACGCTGCTTCCACTTCCACTTCAGCGAGAGCGCGCCGAGCATGATCGCCTCCGAGGAGCCCTGGGTGCGGCAGCCGGTCGTCTCGCCGGGCGCGTGGTAGAGGTCCGCGAGCATGCGGATGCAGCGCTGCTCGATCTCCGCCGAGATCGGGTACTCGGCGTGGTCGATGAAGTTGCGGTAGAGGTTCTCGGCGATCAGCCGCTGCGCCTCGGGCTCCATCCAGGTCGTGACGAACGTCGCCAGGTTGCGCTGGGGATCCCCCTCCATCGCGAGGTCCTCGTCGACCAGGCGCATCGCGTCGAGGGCCGGCATCCCTTCTTCCGGGAACGGGCCGTCGGGCGCGTCCTCGGTCAGGAACCGGTTGCCGTAGAGCTGGGCGATTTCCTCGGCGCTGTGCTTCTAGGTCATGTCGGCGGTCCCCTC
>JBEVMR010000057.1:0-7951 GCA_040508545.1 Solirubrobacterales bacterium | reverse complement strand
CTTTCGCCCGGCCCTCTTTCATCTCAGAGCTAACCTTGGATCAGTTGGCTATACAATAAACTTCTACGGTGAACGTTTTAGTTGCTCCGGTCTCGTTATTACCTCGACCCTGGACACCGTTGCCAAGGATGCGAACGTAGTTGGTGACCAAATTGTCTTCGAAAGCGCTCCACGTCGTGCCGACGCTGATCGCTTGTTCCCCAGTGCCGCAGGATGCGCTGGCGAAACCGGAAGCGCCGGCCGCGATCGAAACTGAATCGGTTTTCACATTCAGGTTTTTGAACTGACCCGCCCCAATTGAATTGGCACCGACTTTGGCCTGAGTTACCGCACCGTTGGCCAATTTGCCGGTCGTGACCGCATCGGGGGCGATCTTGCCGGTCGTGACCGCATCATTCGCGATTTTGTCGGTCGTTATCGCGTTATTGAGGACTTTTTCAGTCGTCACTGCATCTTTGGCGATTTTTTCCGCAGTTACTGCTTCTTTGGCAAGTTTGCTCGTCGTCACGGCGCCGGTCGCGATCTTGCCCTCAATCACCGCGCCGTTTTTTATCTTGCCGGCCGCCACTGCTTCTTTGACGATCTTGCCGGTCGTGATCGAGTTGGCTTTGATTTCGTTGGCGCCGATCTTCTGCACGGCTGCGAAAGCGGTGGCGCCGCCGAGGATCATGAAAACGGCGAGGGAGGACATCACGTTTGCGTACGTGACGTGCCTGCGAATCTGCTTCAAGAGTCTCTCCTTGAATAGCGGGCCAGAGGGACTCGGACGAGCCTCTTTACCCAGTTACAGGGATGCCAGCACACAATCAGGTCGGCCGGTCGCCGTCAAGCGATCTGGACTAAACGCCCTGCAAATGGGCGGTTACGTCAATCGTGGCGCTCTGCTGCCTCAGCCGCCTCTGCAAGCCGCTCGACCAGGCGGGCGAAGTGTTCGATGCCCGGGTCGACCTTGCCGTACTGCCCCGCCGCATAGCGCGCGTAGACGCCCTCGAGGATGATCGCCAGCTTCCAGTAGCCGAGAGCGACGAAGAAGTCGAGCTGGGAGAGGTCGCGGCCGGAGCGCTCAGCGTAGCGCTGGCGCAGCTCCTCGCGGGTGGGGAAGCCCGGCGCCAGGTTGGCGGGCTGACCTAGCGCTACGGGATCCTCCCCGCGCTCGGGCCAGTAGACCATCAGCAGGCCAACGTCGGCGAGCGGATCGCCGAGCGTGCAGAGCTCCCAGTCGACGACGGCCGCCACCTCCCCTCCCGGCGTGAGGATCATGTTGTCGAGCCGGTAGTCGCCGTGGACGATCGTCGCCGGGCCCTGCTGGGGAATGCGCGCCTCGAGCCGTTCGTGCACCGCGTCGATCACCGGCAGCTCACGCGTCTTCGACTTCTCCCACTGACCCTGCCAACGGTGCAACTGGCGGGCGACGTAGTCCTCCTTGCGGCCGAGGTCGCCGAGCCCGGCCGCATCGGGGTCGACGGCGTGGATGTCGACCAAGGTATCGGCGACGCGCTCGCCGATCGCCCGCCGGTCCGCCTCTTCCGGAAATGCCTCGGCCTCGGCCAGGCCTCGCAGGATCGGCCCCTCGACGAACTCCATCACGTAGAAGGGGGCTTCGTTGACGCTCTCGTCCTCGCAGAGCCCGACGACCGGCGCCACCGGCACCGAGGTCGGCCCCAGCGCCGAAACGACCTTGTGCTCGCGACCCATGTCGTGGGCCGAGCCGAGCCGCTTGCCCAGCGGCGGCCGGCGCAGCGCCCAGCGGCGGCCGGCTTCGTCGGCGACGCCGTAGGTGAGGTTCGAGTGGCCGCCGGAGATCCGCTCGAAGGCGAGCGGCAGCTGGACACCGTCGACGTGCTGCTCGAACCAGGCCTCGACGCCCGCCCGATCGATTCCCTCCAGTGCCGCCGCGATGCCGTCGGGGGTGTCTGTAGCCTCGTCGCCCATATTCATAAATTTCGCGCTTCTCTCCCGGCGCGAAGAATCAGAGATGCACGCTTGGTCGCTCCGCACTCATGGCTCAAGCATATTCCCGAGGACGATTCCGGCTCAGCCCATCGCTCGCCAACCGGCTGACGATCGGCTTCGCGATCGCCTTTGCCGTGCTCACCGGCCTGGCCGTGATCGGCGTCGCCCGCTTCCTGCAGCAGCGCCAGGACTTCGAGAACGCGACCGCCCGCTCCTACCAGCGCGAGATCGAGGCTCGCAACGACCTTGCTGCGGGACGACAGCCGGTCCTCTCCCGGGCCGCGATCGAATCCCAACAGCGCCAGCGTCAGGCGCTGCGCAACGACATCTCCGACGAGACGCGTGACACCGCGCTGCTTGTCGGAGCCGGACTGATCGCCGGCCTGACCGGAGCGGCGCTCCTCTTCACCGGGTTGATCTCCTCGATGCGGCGGCCACTGGAGGACCTCGTCGAAGCATCGGGTCGCCTGGCGAGCGGCGACCTCGACGTCCGCGTCAAAGTCGGCGGGCTCTCGGAGACCGCGACGCTCGGTGGCGCCTTCAACGAGATGGCCGAAGAGCTGCAGCGCCGGGCCGGCGAACGCGACCAGCTCGAACGGATGAAGGACGAGTTCGTCCTCACCGCGTCGCACGAGCTGCGCAGCCCGCTCACCTCAGTGCAGGGATTCGCTGAGCTGCTCTTGCTGGAGCGGGAGAAGCTCAGCCCCCAGCAGGCAGAGACGGTCGAGGTGATCCTCGACAACACCCGCCACCTCGTGCGCCTGCTCAACGACCTGCTCGACCTCGCCCGCAGCGACGCCGGGCGGCTGACGATCCGCCCCGAGCCGACCGGCGCGGCGAGCCTGATCGAGGAGGCGGTGCGGACGATGCGGGCCCAGTTCGACGCTCGCGGACAGAACCTGCGCCTGCAGATCGAGTCCGACCTGCCAGAGGTGGAGGCCGACCGTGACCGAATTCGCCAAGTGCTGGTGAACTTGCTCACGAATGCGAACGAGTATTGCCCGCAAGGAGCGCAGATCGAGGTGAAGGCCCGCCGCGCCGATGCCGAAGTCGAGATCGACGTGATCGACGACGGGCCCGGCATACCTCCAGCGCAGCTGGAGCACATCTTCGAGCGCTTCACCCGCGGCGACGCCGGTGAGACGCAGCGGGTCGGCGGCACCGGGCTCGGCCTAGCGATCTCCAAGTCCCTGATCGAGCTGCATGGCGGCAGCATCGACGCCGCCTCGGCCCCCGGCAACGGCTCGGCCTTCCGCATCCGCCTGCCGGCGATCGCCCATGAACGGGTACAGGTGACCTGATGGCGAAGATCCTGGTCGCCGACGACTCCGAGACGATCCTGTTGCTGCTCCGCACCCGGCTCGAGATGGAGGGCCACGAAGTGGAGACCGCAGCCGACGGCGAGGACGTCGTCACAACGGTGCTTCGCGACCCCGGCGGCCACGAGCTGCTCTTGCTCGACGCGATGATGCCGCGCAAATCCGGCATCGACGCTCTGCGCGAGCTACGCGAGAACGGCGTCGAGACGCCGGCGCTGATCGTCAGCGCCCACACCGACGGCGGCAACGGCGCCGCCCAGTCGGACCTGGCGATCGCGGCCTATATCCCCAAGCCGATCGACTTCGACCGGCTCTTCGCCAAGATCGCCGAGCTGACCGGACCCGGCCCCGCCTAGGCAGGGCCGGGTCTCGAAGGCCTCCGCTAGCCGAACGGCTGGTAGTTGGGGCTCGTGCTCGGGGGTGAGCTAACGGTTCCCGAGCTGGTCGTGCTGATTGGCTTTCCCACGACCACACAGACCGCGGTAACGGTCATCGTGGTGCCGGGCGCGTACCGGAAGCCGGTCGCCGCCCAGCCGGTCTGCTGCGAGCTGGGGCCACTGTCGCTGACGTAACCGCCCTCGTCATTGCTCAAGGTCGTTCCACCGCCGATGACGTGAGTGTCGGGGGGGCAGCCAACGGTCGCGGTCGTCCCGTTGCCCGCGAGCGGCACCGTCGTCACCTGATATTGCACATTGGCGAGACTCGCCGCGCTGACCCCGGTGAGCGTTCCCTGATTGATCTCGTTGCCGGTCAACGAGCGCTTCTTGATCTGGCGGCCGGTCAGCGCCTTCGGCTTGATCCGGTTGGCGGTGATCGTCCGCGGCTTTATCCGGTTGCCCGGCAGCGAGCTCGCCTTGATCTGCTTTCCGCTGATCTTCCCCGCCGCGTAGACGGTGCCTCCAAGCGCTATGAAGAGCGCCAAGCAGGCGATTACGTTTGAGAAGGAAAGGGCCTTCCCTATTCGAGCGGTCATGAGCCTCCTTAGTGATCTGAAGAGGTCGAAACCTATTCGATACCGAACAGGGAACTTCTGATTACAAAGCGCTTTGCGGGGCTCCGGCTCAGCTCTTGGCGATCTCGAGCCGGATCTCCTTGCCTTTCAGCTTCGTCCCGTCGAGGAACTCGACCGTGCGATCGGCTTGATCGGAATCGACCTCGACGAAGGAGAAGCGATGCAGGACGCGGACATCGTGGATCGCCTCCTCGGGCAGCACCGCGCCCTCGCGCAGGGCCCAGCGCAGATCCTCCTCCTCGATGCCGCTGCGCTCACCCCGGTTGACGAAGAGCTTGACCGACTTGCCGTTCGCCGCCTTCTCGGCAACGGGCGCCTCGGCCTCCTCGCCGTCCGAAGGCGCGGCCTCGGCCGCCGCCTCGCGCACCTTCGGCCGCTCGCGGCGCCGCGGGCGCGGGGCGTGTTCCATCCGCTCCTCCGGGCTCTCCCACTCGCCGATCGTGGTCTTGACGTCGCGCTCGATCCGCCCGATCTCGTCGCGCTGAGCGGGCGTGACGAAGGTGATCGCTCGGCCGGTGCGACCTACGCGGCCGGTGCGGCCGATCCGGTGCACGTAGACCTCCGAGGAGGCGGGGACGTCGTAGTTGATGACGTGGGTGACGTGCTCGATGTCGAGTCCGCGGGCGGCGATGTCGGTGGCGACCAGCAGCCGCACACGGTGGTCCTTGAAGGCGATCATCACGCCATCGCGGGAGCCCTGGCTCATGTCGCCGTGCAGCGCCTTCACGTCGAGGCCTTTGTCCTTCAGTGTCTTCTCCAGCTTCGAGGCGCCGATTTTGGTCCGGCAGAAGATGATCGCCTGCTCCGGTTCCTCGGTCTTCAGCAGCTCGACCAGGCGCGCCGCCTTCTCGTTCGCGGCAACCTCGATAAAGGCCTGGGCGATCGCGTCGACGGTCAGCGTCTTCGGCGTGATTTTGATCGTCACCGGGTCGTACATGTAGCTCTCGGCGAGCCGTTTGACCGGCGGCGGCATCGTCGCCGAGAAGAGCGCCGTCTGGCGCCCGCTCGGGCACATCCGCAGGATCTTCTCGACGTCCTCGATGAAGCCGAGATCGAGCATCTCGTCGGCCTCGTCGAGGACGATGTAGCGGGCCGCGGTGAGAACGAGTGAGCGGCGAGACATCAGGTCCATCATCCGGCCGACGGTGGCGACGACGACGTGGGCACCGGCACGAAGCTGCGCCTGCTGCGATTTGATCGGCGCGCCGCCGAAGACAGCGACGATCTCGACGTCGAGGTGCTCGGCGTAGGCGCGCAGCGCCTGCGTCACCTGGATGCAGAGCTCGCGAGTCGGGGTGAGGACTACCGCCTGCACCTCGTCGTCGCTGGGGTCGATGTACTGGAGCAGGGGCAGGCCGAAGGCAGCCGTCTTGCCGGTCCCGGTCTGCGCCTGGCCGATCACGTCGTGGCCGGAGAGCAGCTCCGGGACCGCTTTCTCCTGGATCGGGCTCGGCTCGGTGTAGCCGAGCTCGTCCAGCGCCTGCTGGATCTCTGGCGCCAGCCCCAGCTCTTTGAAGGCGGTCACTTAGACGGATCCAGTAGGAGCTTGCCACTGGTGCGGCGGGCGATCAGGTCTTCGTGCGCGCGAGCGGCTTCCGACAGCGGGTAGACCTCGCCGACGCTGACCTCGAGCTCGCCGCCGGCGACGGCGCCGAGCAGCTCGGCGATGATCGGGCCGGCCTCCTGGGGGCGCATCAGCAGGTGGACCAGCCAGAAGCCGATCACCGCCTTGGAGCCGCGCAGCAGGGCGGCGGTGGAGATCTCGCGCTGTTCGCGGGAGGCGATCCCGAAGACGACCATGCGGCCGAGCGGAGCGAGCGCCGAGAGCTCGGCGTCGAAAGCGTCGCCGCCGCTCATGTGAAGGACCGCGTCGACCCGCTTGCCATCGTTGGCGGCGAGGATCGCCTCCTTCAGGTCCTCGGCGCGTGAGTCGACGGTTACGTCGGCGCCGAGCCGTTCGACCGTGGCCCGCTTCTCCTCGCTCGAGGCGAGGCCGATCACCTTCGCGCCGGCCTGCTTGCCGAGCTGCACCGCCAGCGAGCCGGTGCCGCCGGCTGCCGCCTCGACCAGCAGCGTCTCCCCAGGCTCGATGCGCGCGCAGCGACGCACCAGCGCCATCGCGGTGATCCCCTGCAGCAGCAGCGCGGCCGCCTGGTCGTCGTCGACGCCGTCTGGCACGGGAACCAGCATCTGCTCCGGCACCGCGACCTTCTCGGCGTAGGCGCCGGAGCCGAGAATCGCCGCAACCCGTTTGCCGTCAGGAGTCCGCCCGCTGACCTCGGCGCCAGGGATCAGCGGTAGCTGTTGCTCGGCCAGGTAGTCGTTCCGCGTCGCATGCGTATCGGCGAAGTTGATCCCCGACCGCGCAACCTCGACAACGACCTCACCCTCACCGGCAACCGGATCCTCAACATCGCGGTACGCAAGAACCTCGGGCCCCCCGAACTCGTCGATCTGAATCGCTTTCACGACCGTCAACCATATTCGGCCAGAGAAACAGGGGTCGGGCGTGTCTCGCCGGTGCCTCCCCCGGCACCGCGGAGTGATTGCTGCCGCGAAGCGGCACACGATTACACCCGCCGAAGGCGGGTGTTAGGCACCCGGCGAGACACCCCCGACCCCCGATACGCTCCGCCCAATGTCGCTGACCGTAGTCGGATCGATCGCCTTCGATGCAGTCAAGACCCCGTTCGGGGAGCGCGAGCGGATGCTCGGCGGCGCCGCCGTCCACTTCTCGCTCGCCGCCAGCTTCTTCACCGAGGTGCGCCCCGTGGGACCGGTCGGCGAGGACTTCGGCAGCGCCGAGTTCGAGGTGCTCGAGGGCCGCGGCGTGCAGACCGGCGACATCGAGCGGGTCGCCGGCGGCCAGTCCTTCTTCTGGCGCGGGCGCTACGAGTACGACCTCAACGTCGCCCATACCGAGGACACCCAGCTCGGCGTCTTCGGCGAGTTCGAGCCGAAGCTCTCGGCCGAGGCGAAAGCCGCCGACACCCTCTTCCTCGCCAACATCCAGCCCGACCTGCAGCGCCAGGTGCGCGCCCAGTGCCCCGCCGCCCACTTCAGCGCCCTCGACTCGATGAACCTCTGGATCGACACGGCAAAGGACTCGCTGCTCGCCGCGATCTCCGAGGTCGAGTGCCTGATCGTCAACGACGCCGAGATCCGCCAGCTGACTGGCGAGTCGAACCTCGCCCGCGCCGCCCGCGCCGTGATGGCGAACGGCCCCCGAGCGATCGTCGCCAAGCAGGGTGAGTACGGCGCCGCCCTCTTCACCGAGGAGAGCTTCTTCGCCCTGCCCGGCTTCCCACTCGAGGACGTCCGTGATCCGACCGGCGCCGGCGACAGCTTCGCCGGGGGCTTTCTCGGCTACCTCGACAGCCATGAGGGCGACCTCGACGAGGCCTCGCTGCGGCGGGCGATGGGCTACGGCACCGTGCTCGCCTCCTTCAACGTCGAGGAGTTCGGGACCGAGCGCGTCTCGCGGCTGACCCGCGAGGAGATCGACGAGCGCTTCGAGCGGCTGCGCGCGATGACGCAGTTCGACGCTCTCCCCGCCTGACCAGGGACGAACTCGACTCCCGCCTCGAGGCCCTGCGCTCGATGACCAATTTCGATCTGAGCTGACGCCGCAAGGCGGGAGGCTTTCCTCAGCGATCACGCGGGTCCC
>JBEVMR010000056.1:0-23830 GCA_040508545.1 Solirubrobacterales bacterium | reverse complement strand
ATCGCGGCGACGACCGCGGCGATCCGCTCGGCGCTGAGCTCCTCGCCGGCCAGCATCACCGTGCGGGTGGTGTCGCGGCGGCGCTCGGAGGCGCAGAGGCCGAAGGCGGAGAGGACGCCGCCGGCGCGCGGGCAGAGGATCGTCTCGATCCCCAGCTCGGCGGCGATCGCCGCCGCGTGCATCGGCCCGGCGCCGCCGAAGGGCAGCAGGGCGAAGCGGCGCGGGTCGATCCCGCGCTCGACCGTGACCACGCGCAGCGCCCGCACCATCTCCTGGTTGGCGACCCGCACGATCCCCTCCGCCGTCTCCAACTCGGCGAGGCCAAGCGAGTCGGCCAGGGCGCCGACGGCGGCCCTGGCCGCATCCAGGTCGAGCGGGACGCCCCCGGCCAGGGTGGAGTCGGCGGCGAGGTTGCCGAGCATCAGGTTGGCGTCGGTAACGGTGGGCTCGCTGCCGCCCCTGCCGTAACAGGCGGGCCCGGGCTCCGAGCCGGCGGAGCGCGGCCCGACCCGCAGCGCGCCGCCGGGGTCGCGCCAGCCGATCGAGCCGCCGCCAGCGCCGACCGTGTGCACGTCGACCATCGGCAGCTGGATCACCCGTCCCTCGATCTTGCGGGAGTCGGTCCGCCTCACCTCTCCCTCCTCGATCACGCAGACGTCGCAGGAGGTGCCGCCCATGTCGAGGCCGAGTGCGTTGCTGTCGCCACTGGCCCGGGCTAGAAGGCCGGCGCCGACGGCGCCGCCCGCGGGGCCGGAGAGGACGCTCCAGGCACCCGCCCGCGCCGCCTGCTCGGCGCCGGCGACGCCGCCGGACGACTGCATCACCAGCGGAGGCGGGATCCCGGCTTCGCTTGACGCTTCGCCGAGTCGCCCGAGGTAGCGCCCGAGCAGCGGGGAGAGGTAGGCGTCGATCGCGGTGGTCGAGCAGCGCTCGTACTCGCGGAAGCGGGGCAGGACCTCGTGCGAAGCGGAGACGTGGACGCCGGGCAGCGCCCGGCGCAGGTGCTCGGCGATCGCCTGCTCGTGAGCGGGGTCCAGGTAGGAGAAGAGCAGGCAGATCGCGACCGATTCGGCTCCACTCTCTCCTACTAGCTGCTCGAGTCGTTGCAGCTCGCTCTCCGCGAGCGGCTCCAGCTCCCCTTGGGGCCCGACGCGCTCGGATGCCTCGAAGCGCAGCTCCGCCTCGACCAGCGGCGCCGGCTTTGGCTTGCAGAGCCGGTATAGGTCCGGCCTCTCTTGGCGGCCGATCTCGAGCAGGTCGGCGAATCCCCTGGTCGCGATCAGGGCGGTGCGGGCGCCGCGTTCCTCGAGTAGGGCGTTGGTGCCGACGGTCATCCCGTGGGCAAAGGCCTCGACCCCGTCAGCGGTCCGGTTGGCCCGCCGCAGCACCTCCTCGACAGCGCCGATCACGCCGACCGACTGATCCTCCAGGGTGGTCGGCAGCTTCGCCGTGTGGACCGTCTCGCCGTCGAAGAGGACGGCGTCGGTGAAGGTCCCGCCTACGTCGACCCCGAGCAGCATGGGCCGACGCTAACGCAAGGCTCAACGCCAAGTCTCGCGGCGGATCTCCCCGTCCGGGCCGAGCACGAAGTGGACGCCGTCGAGCGCGGGATCGAGGCCGGGATGGTCGCTGCGCAGGTGGCCGCCGCGCGACTCGGCCCGCTCTAGGGCGCAGGTCGCGATCGCCGCCGCGAGCGGATAGGGGTCATCCAGCAGCTCGCGCAGCTGCCCGGAGCTGCGCAGCGGCCCGGCAAGGCGCCACACCGCATCGCGGGTCGCTTCGGTGGGCGGCTCGAATCGCCACTCGGGCGTCGCCGGACGGGTCTCCGTGGGCTTCTCGCCAAGTGCGCCGCGGGCCGCGCGGGCGCCGAAGACGAAGCACTCGCTGAGCGAGTTGGACGCGAGCCGGTTGGCCCCATGCAGTCCCGTGCAGGAAGCCTCGCCGACGGCGAAGAGGCCGGGCAGCGAGGAGCGCCCGTCGAGGTCGACCGCGATCCCGCCCATCGTGTAGTGGGCGGCGGGGGCGACCGGGATGGTTTCCGCCTGGGGGTAGAGCCCGGCTTCGCGCAGCGACTCGAAGACGTTGGGGAAACGGGCGGGATCGAGCTCGCGCAGGTCGAGCCGGACGCTGCTGCCGCCGTCGGCCTCGATCCGGTGGAGGATCGCCGCCGTGACCGCGTCGCGCGGCGCCAGCTCGTCGGTGAAGCGGCGACCCGCCGTGTCGAGCAGGGTGGCGCCCTCTCCCCGCACGGCCTCGGTGATCAACAGGCCGTCGAAGCGGCTGCCCGGCAAGGCGAGCGCGGTGGGGTGGAACTGGCAGAACTCGAGGTCGGCCAGGTCGGCGCCAGCGGCGGCGGCCATCACCATCCCGGCGCCGATCGCCCCGCGCGGATTGCTGGTCCGCTGCCAGAGCGCGGCAGCGCCGCCGGTTGCGACGACCGTCGCCGCTGCGGAAATCGGCTCAGCGTCGGTGACCAGCCCGTGACAGCGCTCGCCGTCGCTCCACAGGGCCATAGCCGAGGTCCGCTCGCGGACGGCTATCTTCGGCTCGGCGTCGACCATCGCCGCCAGCTTGGAGGTGATCTCGTGGCCGGTCTGGCTGCCGCCGGCGTGGACGATGCGGCGCCGGGTGTGCCCACCCTCCAGTCCGAGCGCCAGCTCGCCGTCGGCCTCGAGGTCGAACGCGACCCCGCGCTCGCGCAATTCCCGGACCGCGTTTGGCGCCTCCTCGACCAGAACCTGGACGGCGGCGGGGCGGCAGAGCCCACGACCCGCCGCGATCGTGTCGGCGGCGTGCTGGGCGGGCGAGTCACCGGGCTCCAGCGCCGCGGCCAGGCCGCCCTGGGCCCAGAAGCTGGCGCTCTGGGAGAGCGGCGTGCGCGAGACGACGCAGACGGCCGCGCCCTGCTCCGCTGCCCGCAGCGCCGTCCAGAGTCCGGCGGCCCCGCCGCCGACGATGGCGACGTCGACCTCCGTGCTTGCGGCTATCGGCCTGCCGCCTCTCGGCGAATCGCCTCGATCTGAGTCCGCAGCCAGGCGGCCGCCGCTTCTCGGGCGCGGGTCTCCACCTCGGCGCCCGTGCCCTCCGCCGATGCTGCCTGCCGCTGCGCCTCCTCGACCCGTTTCTCGGCCGCTTCGGTCTGCGCCTCGATCTCGGCGAGGCGACGCTCCGCGGCGGCGATTGCCTGATCCTTCGCGGTGCGCTCGCGCTCCAGCTCCTCGGCGTGCTCGCGGCGCAGGCCCTCCAGCGCTTCGGCGCTGACCTGCCGCTCCTTCTCCAGGTCGGCTTCGAGCGCCCGGATCTCGGCCGTCGCACGTTTCTCAGCCGCCTCCGCAGCCGCGACGGCCTCGTTCAATCGGCGCTCGGCCGCGTCGATCTGCGCGCTGGGGTTGCCGGGCTGGCGCTTTTCCTCGCTCATCCCCGTTCAATCTATTACGTGGAGGGCCGGTCCCGGTCGAGCACCTCGCGGTAAGCGACGATCGTCCTTTCCGCCATCCGGGCCGCCGAGAGGGATGCGGCTCGCGCGGCGCCCTCGACCCGGGGGTCGGGGGCGTCCAGGTGAGGGCGAGTGGCTTCGCTCCAGCTCGGCGTGTCGAACGGCGCGCAGGTCGTCCCGGCGATCCCGGCGAGCGCGAACGGGGCGATCCCGACCGGGGTCGAGAGCACGGGCACGTCGCAGGCGAGCGCCTCGACACAGGTCAGCCCGAACCCCTCGTAGTCGGAGGTGACGAGGACCGCGTTCGCCGCGTTGACCCAGAGCGGCATCTGCTCGGGGTCGATCGAGCCTCCGGTGAGCAGCTCCGCGTCGCTCGCGGCGGCGACCTCGAGTGCGCGGTCGACGCGCTTCTCCGCTCGCTTCGGGTTGGCGGGGAAGAGCAGGTAGCGGCCGCCGGGGTCGAGGCCGAGCTGCCGGCGGGCCTCGGCCCGTGGCAACGGGCGGAAGCGGCGGAGGTCGGGGCCGCAGGGCAGCACCGCCGAGCCGGGTACCGCAGGCAGCCCCGGCCTCCCGTCCTCCGGGCCGAAGAGCGAGCGCGAGACGGTTGCGATGAGATCCGAGCGCCAGGCGATCCGCCGCGAGAGCGGCCCGACCACCGGGTGGCGGACGTCGGTGCCATGGAAGGTGACGACCAGCGGCCGGGCGCCGGCGAGCAGCCCCGACCAGGCCGTCAACCCGTAGTGGACGTGGACTAGGTCGAAGGCCTCGCGCCTCAACAGCCGCCGCAGGCGCCAGGCCGCCGGGAGGTAGTGGCTGGAGCCGGGCGGGAAGCTGAAGACGTCGACGTCGGCGCCGAGCCGGCGCATCTCCTCGACCTGGTCGAGCACCCAGCGGCCCCGCTGGGGCGCCGCGGCATCGGGAACGAAGTTGGTCACGACCAGCACCCGCATCGGCCGCTGAGCGTATCCGCAGCCGGGGCCGGCAGCTGCTTGTCGCCGACTTTTCACATTCCCGCCGCGAAGTTGGCCCATTCAGGTCTAGATCCGTGATCCGCGGGCCCCCAGGATCAGGCAAACCCGAGTTAGGAGGCTTTTAAATGATCTACGCGCTGATTGGCCTTGCGCACGCCGCGATCGAGCGGCGGCTGCTGGCGATCCGGTCGTTGGCAGGGAGCGAGCGCGGCCAGGGCACGGTCGAGTACGTCGGCCTGATCCTGTTGGTCTCGCTGCTGATGGTCGGCATGGTCGCCGCGATGAAGGGGTTCAACGGCAAACAGGGCACCGAGCTCGCCAACGTGATCGTCGACAAGATCAAGCAGGCGGTCGACAAAGTCGCGTTCAAATAAGCGCGGGGGAGGGGCGGCTCACCCTGCGGGGCTTCCCTCCGAGCCGCCGCGCTCGCAGTTCGCATGACAGACTCGCGCCCATGAGCGCGGAGCGAGCAAGCGTGCATATCTGGTTCTTCGTGCAGCGAGCGGAGCGCGAACGTTGACTCCTGCTTCACGCAGCTATGACCGAGCCCCGGCGGACATCCGGCCGGTCGACATCGACCCCGGCTTCGTCGCCAGCGCCGACGGCTCGGCGCTGATCTCGATCGGCAGGACCAGGGTGATCTGCACGGCCTCGGTCAACGAGTCGGTGCCGAAGTGGATGGGTGGTCGCGGCAAAGGCTGGGTCACCGCCGAGTACGCGATGCTGCCCGCCTCGACCGGCGACCGCAAGGCCCGCGACGTCTCACGCGGTAAGCAGGACGGACGGGGGGTGGAGATCCAGCGACTGATCGGCCGTTCGCTGCGCGTCGTCGTCGACTTCAAGGCGCTGGGCGAACGCAGCATCTATGTCGACTGCGACGTGCTCGAAGCCGACGGCGGCACCCGCTGCGCGGCGATCACCGGCGGCTACGTCGCGCTGCGGCTGGCGATGCAGAAGCTGCTCGACGCGAAGAAGATCGAGACGATGCCGCTGACCGGCTCGGTCGCCGCGGTCAGCGTCGGCATGGTCGACGGGCGGCCGCTCTGCGACCTCGACTACGGCGAGGACTCGCGGGCCGAGGTCGACGCCAACGTGGTGATGACGGGTGACGGCGGCTTGGTCGAGGTGCAGGCGACGGCGGAGCGGACGCCGCTCTCCCGGGCCTCGCTCGACGAGCTGCTGGGGCTTGCCGAGATGGGCATCTCACGGCTGCGCCAGGTGCAGGAGCGGGTCACCGGGACCTGATCTTCGGTGAACCCTTGATCTTCGCCACCGGCAATAAGCACAAGCTGCGCGAGATGCGCGAACTGCTGCCGGGGGTCGAGCTGGAGCCGCTGCCGGCGGGGGTCGAGCTGCCGCCCGAGGACGGCGAGAGCTTTGCCGCGATCGCGCTCGACAAGGCGCGGGCGGCGCACGAGGCGACCGGCGAGGCGGCGATTGGCGACGACTCGGGGATCGGCGCGGTGGCGCTCGGCGGCCGCCCGGGGATTCACTCGGCGCGCTACGGCGGCGAGGGCGCCAGCGACGAGGAAAACCTGGAGAAGTTGCTGCGCGAGGTCGCCGCGGCGGGGGAGGAGCGCGGCGCCTTCTACGTCTGCGCGCTCGCCCTGGTCGAGGCCGACGGCTCCGAGCACGTCTTCGAGGCCCGCTGCGACGGCCGGCTGATCGAGCAGGCCCGCGGCGAGGGCGGCTTCGGCTACGACCCGGCCTTCGTTCCCGACGCGACCGGCCCCGGCGATCAGCGCACCTACTCGGAGATCAGCCAGGCGGAGAAGAACGAGATCAGCCACCGCGGGCTGGCCGCGCGGCAGCTCGCCCGGCACCTAGCGGTGAGCGCCGGCGGGGCGGCGCCGGCGGAGCGATGATCCGCACCAAAAGCGGCGCGGCGGCCCTCTCGATCGCCTCCAACTCGGTCCTGATCGCGATCAAGCTCGCCGCCGGGGCGATCACCGGATCGATCGCGATCCTCACCGAGGCGATCCACTCGCTGATCGACCTGGTTGCCTCCGTCGTCGCCTTCGTCTCGGTGCGCAAAGCCGGCGAGCCGGCCGACGAGGACCACCCCTACGGGCACGAGAAGGTCGAGAGCCTGGCGGCGACGATCGAGGGGATGCTGATCCTGGTCGGCGCCGGGATCATCGTCTACGAGGCAACCCACCGCCTCGTAGACGGCGCCGAGGTCGACGCGCTGGGGGTCGGCATCGCCGTGATGGGCTTTTCGGTCGTCGCCAATCTGGTCGTCTCCACGGTCCTCTCGCGCCAGGCGCGGGCCCACGAATCGCCGGCGCTCGAGGGCGACGCGGCCCACCTGCGCACCGACGCCCTCACCTCGGCGGGAGTGCTCGTCGGCCTTGCGCTCGTCGAGGTCACCGGCGTCGTCGCCTTCGACTCGATCACGGCGCTCGTCGTCGCGTCGGCGATCGTCGTCGCCGGCATACGGATCATCCGCCGCTCGTCCGGCGTGCTGGTCGACGAAGCCCTGCCCGGCGAGGAGATGGACCGGATCGAGGCCGCGATCGCCGCAGCCCGCACGCCCGAGGTCGCCGGGTACCACAAGCTGCGCGCCCGCCGCGCCGGCAGCCGCCGCTACATCGACCTCCACGTCCAGTACCGCTCCGGGACCAGCCTCGAGCGGGCCCACGAGCTCGCCCACAAGATGCGCGACGAGATCGAGGCCGACATCCGCCGCGCCGAGGTCCTGATCCACGTCGAGCCGGAGACCTCGTTCCACGACCCAAAACGGAACGACGGCCCCTTCCGGGCTGGCTGACCCCGCTGCCCCCGGACGCGAAGCCTAGGAGGGCGGCTTATGGCGAAGGCAGCAGATTCACGGCTGCGGCCAGCCCGACGGCGATCACGGTGGCGGTGTAGCCGGTGTAACCGCTGATCGCGAAGAGCACGGCGGCGATCGCACAGATGGCGACGACGGTGATCCAGGAGGCGCGGGCCAGGGACACGGGCCGCTATTTTGGCCGAGATGGCCGACGGTGAGACGAGCACTGCTGTTTCGGGCGAAGCCGCCGAGGGCGCGCTCGCCTACCTGACCGAGATGTCACCCGACCTGCGCGGCGCGGCGATCCTCGCCGGCGACGGCGCCGTGCTTGCCGCCAGCGGCGATGCGAATCGCTGGCGCGAGGACGCCGCAACGCTCTTCGAGGTGGCCGACCGGGGCAGCGAGCCGGTCGAGCAGGTCCACATCGGAACCGAGCAGGGGGAGGTCTTCGCCCTGCGCCATGCCGGCCTGGCGGCGGTTGCGGTGACCGATCGCTTCGCGCTCGCATCGCTCAGCTTCTTCGACATGCGCGCCGTCCTACGCGACTTGGCTGCCGGTAGACCGCTGTCGACTTTTGACGTGTCAGAGGACGTAAAAAGTCCGAAGCGACGTATGGGGAGGAAGGCCGATGGCGCCTAAGCCGCACCGCGTCCTGCTCGACCGCGTCTCCGGCTACGCCGACGAGGCCGCTGCCTACATGCGCCGCCGGCGCGCCTCGCGCCGTCCCTTTGCCCGTCTCTACTACGCCGGGGGCAGGGCGGAGGACCATGCCACCGACTCGGCGACCGGTGGCGAGCTCTTCGTCGCCGCCGGCCGGCTGATCGAGCTGGCCGGGAAGCGGCCGAAGTCGTGAGCAAGCCCGAGGAGCTGCTCGAGCCGGCGGTCGCAGAGCGCGTCATCGCCCGCGCCCTCGCCCACGGCGGCGAGTTTGCCGAGGTCTTCGCAGAACGCCGGCAGGGCTTCACCCTGGCGATCGACGAGTCGCGGATCGAGTCCGTGCAGTCCGGTGCCGAGGCGGGGGCGGGGGTGCGCGTGGTCAGCGGCGGCACGACCTACTTCGCTCATGTCGACGGCCTCGACCCCGCCGAGCTCGAGCGAGCGGCTGGCGAGGCGGCAGCCGCCCTGCGCGGCGAGCGGGCCGAGTCGCGGGCGCTGCGGGCCGAGGCGCCCGCCCCCCAGCCGATCGAGCAGCCCCCTGGCGATGTGCCCGCCGCGCGCAAGGCGGAGCTCCTGCGCGAGCTCGACGAGCGGGCGCGCTCGGCGGGGGCGGAGATCGCCCAGGCAAGCGCTTCCTACGGCGAGGCCAGGCGCGAGGTCGCGGTGGCCAACTCGACCGGCCTCTTCAGCGGCGACGATCGCACCCGGGTGCGGATCGGGGCGCAGGTCGTCGCCCGCCGCGAGGGCCGGGTCGAGACCGGCGCCGAGACGCTCGGCGGCCACCGCGGCTTCGAGCTCTTCGACGGCGACCCGGCCCAGATAGCCGAGAGCGCCGCGCGCAAGGCGCTGACCCTGCTCGACGCCGGCCCCGCGCCGACCGGCTCGATGCCGGTCGTGGTCGGCGGCGGCTTCGGCGGCGTCCTCTTCCACGAGATGACCGGGCACGGGCTCGAGGCCGACCACGTCCAGAAGGGCGCCAGCGTCTACGCCGGCAAGCTCGGCGAGGCGGTCGCCCAGCCGCTGCTGACCGCCTACGACGACGGCCGCATGCCCGGCGAGTGGGGCAGCGACGCAATCGACGACGAGGGCGTGCCGACCCAGCAGACGCGAGTGATCGAGGAGGGGCGGCTGGTCGGCTTCCTCCACGACCGTCAGAGCGCCGAGCGCGAAGGCGCCGCCCCGACCGGCAACGGCCGCCGCGAGAGCTTCCGCCACCTGCCGATTCCCCGCATGACCAACACCTACATCGCCCCTGGCGAGGCCAAGCCGGAGGAGATCATCGCCGAGGTCACCCGGGGCTTCTACGCCGTCTCCTTCGCCGGCGGCCAGGTCGACCCGGCGACCGGCGACTTCGTCTTCGGCGTCAACGAGGGCTACCTGATCGAGGACGGCGAGGTGACCCGGCCCTGTCGCGGCGCGACCCTGGTCGGCAACTGCCTGCAGGCGCTGGCCGCGATCGACGCGGTCGGGGACGACTTCTGGATGAAGACCGGGATCTGCGGCAAGGGGGGCCAGAAAGTGCCGGTGGGGACCGGCCAGGGGCACGTCCGGATCGCGGCGATGACGGTCGGGGGGACGGAGGCGTGAGCGAGCTCGCCGAGCAGGCGCGGCGCGCCGTCGAGCAAGCGCTGACTGCCGGCGCCGGCGACGCCGAGGCTTACGCCAGCGAAGCGGAGAACCGCGAGGTCCGCGTCCACGACGGCGCGGTCGAGAGCCTCACCGCGGCAACCCAGCGCGGCCTCGGCCTGCGCGTCTGGATCGGCGGCCGCACGGGCTACGGCTTCGGTGCCGATCTGTCCGCCGAGGGCCTGGCCGGGATCGCGGCCCGCGCCCTCGAGGCGGCCCGCGTCGCCGACGAGGACGAGTTCGCCGGCCCGGCCGTGGTGGCTGACGGCGCCGAGCCGGCGCCGGTCGGCGACCTCAGCGACCCCTCGCGGGGCGAGTGGTCGCCGGCCCAGATAGCCGACCTCGCCCTCGCTGTGGAGAAGGCGGCGCTGGCGGCCGACCCCCGTGTCGTCGCGGTCGAGCAGGCGGTCTACTTCGACAGCGCCGAGCGTGTCGCGCTCGCCGCTTCCTCGGCGCCCGGCGGCGAGTACGAGACGACGAGTTGCTACGCCTACCTGCAGGCGCTGGCAGATGGCGAGAGCGGTCGCGAGACCGGCCTCGGCTTCGGCCTCGCGCGCGGCCCGGCGGGACTGGATCCCGCCGCGATCGGCCGTGAGGGCGCCGAGCGCGCCGCCGAGATGATCGGCTCCTCCAAGCCGGCCTCCGGCAGCCGCCCGGTCGTGCTCGACCCGACCGTCGCAGCCAGCTTCGTCGGCCTGCTCGGCAGCGCCGCCGGCGCTGATGCCGTCCAGCGCGGCCGCTCGCCGCTCGCCGAGCGGCTGGGGGAGGAGGTCGCGGCCGAGGCCTTCGTCCTGCACGACGACGGGCTCGCGCCCGCCGGCTTCGCCGCGGCGCCGTTCGACGCCGAGGGAACGCCGCGGCGGCGCACGGCGCTGATCGAGGCGGGCCGGCTGCAGACGTTTCTCTACGACTCCTACACCGCGCGCCGCGGCGGCGCCGGCTCGACCGGCAACGCGGGGCGCTCTGGGTATCGCTCGCTGCCGGGGGTGTCGGCGTCCAACCTGGTCGTCGCCCCGGGCTCACTGAGCCTCGAGCAGCTGCTGCGGGAGGCCGGCGAGGGCGTCTACGTCAACGACGTCGCCGGCCTGCACTCCGGTGTCAACCCCGTTACCGGCGTCTTCTCGGTTGGCGCCTCGGGGCGGGCGATCAGGGGCGGCGAGCGAGCTGAGCCGCTGCGCGAGTTCACCATCGCCAGCGACCTGGTCTCGATGCTGCGGGCGGTGCGGGCGGCCGGCTCGGTGCCGCGCTGGGTCCCCTTTGGCGGCTCGGTCAGCGCGCCGCCGCTGCTGATCGGCGAGATGACGGTCAGCGGCTCCTAGGGGCCTTGGCGGCCCCAGGCACGCAGTTACGCCGTTTGCGCTGTTAGATTGCCGCGCGACCGTAACGACCGACGGAGGAGCTTCGACGTGACCAAGGCTGAGTTTTTGGACCAACTGGCAGCTGATGAGCGTGTGGGTAGCAAGAAGGCCGCGAGCGACGCGCTCGACGCTGTGCTCGACACGATCACCGACACCCTGAGCGGCGGAGGTGAAGTCAGCTTCACCGGCTTCGGCAAATTCCACGTGGCCGAGCGTGGTCCGCGCCAGGGCGTCAACCCCCGCACCGGCGAGCGGATCACGATCCCGGGTGGCAAGGTCCCCCGCTTCTCCGCCGGCTCGGCGCTGAAGACCAAGGTCAAGGGCTGAGCCCGAGAGCACCCGCCAGATTTTTCGCCGCCGCCGCGGTCATCTGCGGCTTCGTCGTCGTGATAGCCCTGATAACGACGAAGCTCGGGGGCGGGGATGGCGATAGCAGTGGCGGTAACGGCGGCGGCTCAGACCGCGCCGGCCAGGTCAAGCAGGAGCAGGACGACGACCGTCCTATCCCCAAGACCTATGAAGTCCAGAGCGGCGACACGCTCACCTCGATCGCACGTGAGACCGGTGTCCCCGTGGCTGTAATCGTCAAGCTCAACCCCGGGGTTGACCCTCAAATCCTGATTGCCGGCGAAGTGCTGAAGCTGAAGTGAAGCGCAGCCGGCTGGTTGCTCTGTTTGGGCTGCTGCTCGCGGGCTTGTGGGCCGCGGGTCCTGTCACGGCAGGGGACCCACCACCCCCTGCGGTAGCTAAAGCTTCCTCGGGGGTGGTACCCCCTACCGCGCCACCCGCGGCAGAAGCGCCGCCGCAGCTTGAAGCGAAAGCCTGGGCGCTCATCGACGCGCGAAGCGGCGATGTGCTGGCGTCGCATGCTGCGTCCAAGCGGCTGCCGATTGCCAGTACTACGAAGATGATGACGGCGTATGTGGCGCTGCAGGAGCTGCCGTTGGGGAAGATCGTCACCGTCGCTCCTTATGAAGCGGAATTCGGCGAGTCGTTGCTGGAAGTGCCGGCGGGGGAGCGGATCAGCGTTCGCGATCTGCTTTATGGACTGATTCTGCGCAGTGGGAATGACTCGGCACACGACCTCGCGCTTGCTGCGGCCGGCTCCGAAGACGCCTTCGTCCGGCAGATGAATCAGCGCGCTGCTGCGCTTGGCCTCTCCAATACCAACTACGCCAACCCGATCGGGCTCGACGAGGCAGGGAACTACTCGAGTGCCCTGGACCTGACGACGCTGGCGCGCAGGCTGCTGCGCGATCCCGCCTTCGCCAGGATCGCCGCTTCGCGCAGTGCCTTGCTGCGCAGCCTGCGGCCACCGCGCGAGATCGAGACGCTGAACGACTTCCTGCTCGCCGAGCCCTGGGCGACGGGGGTGAAGACGGGCCATACCTTTGGCGCCGACTACGTCCTCGTCGGCGCCGGACGGCGCAAGGGGGCCGAGCTGATCTCCGCCGTGCTCGGCACCTGGACGGAGTCGGCGCGCGACCTGGAGACCGAGCGGTTACTCGAATACGGCTTCTCCCAGTACCGCAAGCGGACCCCTATCCGCGTCACGCAGGTCCTCGCCGCCCCGGACGTCCGCTACACCGGCGACGAGCTGCCGCTGCGGGCGGAGGGGACCGTGGCGGTCGGCCTGCGGCGCGGCCAGCGAATGACCGTGAGGGTTCGAGCGCCCAGCGAGGTCGAGGGCCCGATCTATCGCGGCGCCAGGTTGGGGCAGGCGGTGGTCCTCGTCGACGGCCGGCGGGCCGCGGTGACGCCCCTGATTGCTAGCAGGGCCGTGGCCAAGGCGAGCACCCTGGACAAGGTCCGCAGCTTCGTCGTCGACAATGCGCTCTGGTTTGTTCTAGCGCTGTTCGGGATACTGGTTGCCGTGGTCCTTCTGGGGCGCCGCAGACGATGATTCTCACCGTAACCCTCAATGCCGCGATCGACCGCACGGTCGCGGTTCCGAACTTCCGCCTTGGCCACCGTCATCGCGCGGTCGAGAGCCGCACCGTGGCCGGCGGCAAGGGGATCAACGTCGCCCGTGCGTTGCGCCTGCTCGGGCGGCCGGTGATTGCCGCTGGCTTCGCCGGCGGTCCGACCGGCAACCGCGTGCTGGAGCAGCTGCGCAAGGAGGCGATCCTCACCGACTTCACCTGGATTGCCGGTGAGACGCGGATAAACATGGCGGTGATCGATCCCACCTCGGGCGAGCAGACCGAGGTCAACGAGCGTGGCCCGGCGGTCAGCCCGGAGGAGGTCGAGCGCTTTGTCGAGCGACTGCGCTATCTCGCCCAGGGGGCGACGATCTGCGTGCTTGCCGGGACCCTGCCCCCTGGCGCAGGGGCGGAGCTCTACGCGCGCCTGGTCGAGGATCTGCGCGAGTGCGGCGTCACATCGATCCTCGATGCCGAGGGTGAGGCGATGCTGGCCGGCGTGCGCGCCGGCGCCTCCGTCGTCACTCCCAACGAACCCGAGGCGGAGGAGCTCGTGGGGCAGGAGTTCTCCGACCGCGAGGATTTCGTCCACGGGCTCTCCGAGCTGGTCCGGCTCGGCGCTGGCGAAGCGGCGATCACCCGCCCCGACGGCTGCGTTGCGGTGGTTGGGCAGGGAGCGGGGCGCAGGGTGCTCGAGGTGCGCACCAAGCCGCTGGAACCGGTCTCGACCGTCGGCTCGGGCGACGCTTTTCTTGCCGGTTACGTCGCCGGCCTCTACGACGGTCGCGAGCCGGCTGACTGCCTTGCCTACGGCGTCGCCTGCGGGGCCGAGTCGACCCAGCACTTCGGCGCTGGCACCGTCGACCGCAATCGGGTCGAGCGACTGCTCGACGAGGTCGAGGTGCGCGATCTGGAGGTCCACGCAGAAGTGTAGGCTGGCTGTTCAACGCCACCCACTCCTTGGAGGATCGATTTGGAGATTGACATCGGTCGCGGCAAGAAGGGGAGGCGCGCCTACGGTTTCGATGACATCGCGATCGTTCCGTCGCGCCGGACCCGCGATCCCGACGACATAGACATCAGCTGGGACCTCGGCCCCTATCGCTTTGAGCTGCCGCTCGTTGCCTCGGCGATGGACGGTGTGGTCAGCCCCGATACCGCCGTGCTCGTCAACCAGCTCGGCGGCCTCGGTGTGCTCAACCTGGAGGGAATCTGGACCCGCTTCGAGGACGCCGAGGAGCAGCTGGAGAAGGTCGCCGCCGCGCCCAAGCACGAGGCGACCCGGATCATGCAGGAGATCTACAACGAGCCGGTCAAGCCCGAGCTGATCGGCAAGCGGATCGCCGAGATCAAGGAGCGCGGCGCCGTCGCCTGCGGCTCGCTCACCCCGCAGAAGGTGCGCGAGCACTACGAGATCGCGGTCGAGGCCGGCATCGACATCCTCGTCATCCAGGGCACGGTGATCTCCGCCGAACACGTCTCGACCACGGTCGAGCCGCTCAACCTGAAGGAGTTCATCTCCGAAGTGCCGGTGCCGACCGTTGTCGGCGGCTGCGCTTCCTACTCGACCGGGCTGCACCTGATGCGGACCGGCGCCGTCGGCGTCCTGGTCGGTGTCGGCCCCGGCGCCGCCTGCACCACCCGCGGCGTGCTCGGCATCGGCGTCCCACAGGCGACCGCGATCGCCGACGTCGCCGCTGCCCGCTCACAGCACATGCTGGAGACCGGTGAGTACGTCAACGTGATCGCCGACGGCGGCATGCGCACCGGCGGCGACGTCTCCAAGGCGATCGCCGTCGGCGCCGACTCGGTGATGGTCGGCTCGCCGCTGGCCCGTGCCAAGGAGGCTCCCGGTCGCGGCTTCCACTGGGGGATGGCGACCTTCCATCCCTCGCTGCCGCGCGGCACCCGTGTCTCGACCAAGCAGGACGGGACGATGGAGGAGATCCTGCTCGGCCCGGCCCAGGAGAACGACGGCACCTTCAACCTCATGGGGGCGCTGAAAACCTCGATGGCCACCACCGGCTACGAGGACATCCGCTCCTTCCAGCGGGCCGAGGTGATGGTCGCTCCGGCGCTGATGAGCGAGGGCAAGAAGCTGCAGAACGAGCAAGCGGTCGGGATGGGCTCGAACGGCAGGGCGGCGGTGTCTGCCGGGGTCGCTGTATCGGATGACTGAGGGTTCCGGCGCGCTCCGGCCGGCGGGTCCTGTCACTGCAGGGGACCCACCCTCCCTTCCGGTAGCTAAAGCTTCCTCAGGGAGGGTCCCCCCTACAGTGCCACCTGCCGGAGCGGCGTCGGAGGAGGTTCTCGTCCTCGACTTCGGCGGGCAGTACTCGCAGCTCATCGCCAGGCGGATTCGCGAATGCGGCGTCTTCGCCGAGCTGTTGCCGGCAACGACGACTGCTGAGTCGATTCGGGAGCGGAAGCCGAAGGGGCTGGTGCTCTCCGGGGGGCCTGCCTCGGTTTACGAGCCGGGGGCGCCGGCGTTTCCGGCGGAGCTGCTGGATCTTGGGATTCCGATGCTGGGGATCTGTTACGGGATGCAGGTGATGGTCCAGGCGCTCGGGGGCAAGGTCGAAGCGGCCGAGTCGGGCGAGTTCGGGCGCGCCGAGTTGACGCTGCGAAACAGCGGTGGCCGCCTGCTCGCTGGCCTGCCGGAGGAGCAGAGCTGCTGGATGAGCCACCGCGACGCGGTCTTCGAGCCGCCGCCGGGCTTCGTCGGCCTCGCTTCGACCCCCGCATCTCCGGTCGCCGCCTGCGAGGCGCCGGACCGCGGCCTGTACGGGATCCAGTTCCACCCCGAGGTCGTCCACACGCCCTACGGGACCGAGGTCCTGACCCGCTTCCTGCGCGAGATCGCGGGCTGTGAGGAAAAGTGGTCGGCGGAGTCGGTGATCGTCGAGCAGATTGCCGCGATCCGGGCCCAGGTGGGCGACGGCCGCGTGATCTGCGGGCTCTCCGGCGGCGTCGACTCCTCGGTCGCGGCGATGCTCGTCCACCGCGCGATCGGCGAGCAGCTGACCTGCGTCTTCGTCGACCACGGCCTGATGCGGCTGAACGAGGCCGAGCAGGTGGTCGCGGCGTTCGAGCAGTTCGGCATCCCGCTCGTCCACGTCGACGCTGAGGAGCGCTTTCTCGCCCGCCTCGCCGGAGAGGACGAGCCGGAGCGCAAGCGCAAGATCATCGGCGAGGAGTTCATCCGCGTCTTCGAGGAGGAGGCGGCGAAGCTTGAGGATGCCGCCTACCTGGTTCAGGGCACCCTCTATTCCGACGTGATCGAGTCCGGCGGCAGCGACGCCGCCGCGACGATCAAGTCCCACCACAACGTCGGCGGCCTGCCCGACGACCTCGAGTTCGAGCTGGTCGAGCCGCTGCGGATGTTGTTCAAGGACGAGGTGCGCAAGGTCGGCGCCGAGCTGGGGCTGCCCGAGCGGATGGTCTGGCGCCAGCCCTTCCCGGGCCCGGGCCTCGGGATCCGCATCGTCGGCGGCGAGGTGAACAAGGAGCGGTTGGACATCCTGCGCGCCGCCGACGCGATCCTGCAGGAGGAGATCCGGGCCGCCGAGCTCTACCGCCAGCTCTGGCAGTCCTTCTGCGTGCTGCCCGTCGTGCGCTCCGTCGGCGTGCAGGGGGACGGCAGGACCTACGCCTACCCGATCGTGATCCGCGCCGTCACCTCCGACGACGCGATGACCGCCGATTGGGCCCGCCTCCCGTACGACCTGCTCGAGAAGGTCTCCAACCGGATCATCAACGAGATCAAAGACGTCAACAGAGTGGCGCTCGATATCTCCTCCAAGCCCCCGGCGACGATCGAGTGGGAGTAGCCGGAGGCTAGGGTCGGACGGCCGATGCCGTCCTTTGCCGTCTCGATAGCCGCGCTCAGCCTTTTCCAGGCCGCGCTCGTTGCTCTGCCGCGACCGCGTCCTCCGTTCACCTGGATGCCGGAGAGCCCCTGGTGGGCGCTGGTGCCCGCGGGCTCGATCGTCGTCGTGGTCTTCGGCATCGAGGCCGCGCCCGGCTCGGCCGACGCCCTGACCTGGCTGGCGCTGGTCGCGGTGCCGCCGCTGGCGGCTTTTGCCTTGGGCTGGCTCGTCCACGGCACGACTCCCGCCTGGGCGCTGCTCGCCGTACCACTGTTCATCCTCGCCTGGGCCTCCTCCCAGGAGTCGCTGGCGGGCGAGACGGCGGCCGCGCTCCTCACCGGTCTCGCCTGCGTCGCCCTCGGCTGGCTGCTCGTCTCGGTCGTCCCCGCCGATTGGCTGCGCTGGGGGATCTACTCGATGGCGGCGATCGACGCCCTGCTCGTCGCCGCGGAGTTGCTGCAGGGCCCCAGCGCGGTGCTCAGCGCCGCCACCCCTGCCGACCTGCCGCGTTTCCAGGTGCTCGACTTCGGCGCTGCCCGGATGGGCTTCGGCGACGCCTTCCTCGCCGCCACCGTCGGCTGCCTGCTTGCCTTTGACCGCCGCCTGCAGTTGCGCGGCGCGGCTCTTCTCGCCGTCCTTGCGCTCTCCTTTGACCTGCTCTTCTTCGCCCTCGACACCCTGCCGGCGACGGTTCCGGTCGCGCTAGCCCTTGCGCTCTCCCAGAGGCTCTGGTCAGTGCGGGTGGCCAATCAGTGTGATCGCGTAGATCGCAACGAACCCAGCCACGGTGAGCGCGACGCGGAGCCATGAGCCCTTGTCGTCGTGCTCGTGCGAGTGTGCGGCGGGGAGCAGGTCGGTAGCGCCCATATAGAGGAAGAAGCCGGCGTAGACGGCAAGGAAGTAGCCGAGCGTCACCTCGGAGACCGAGATCATCGACCCCACCGCCGCACCGGCGAGGGGGGCCAGGGCGTCGATCCGCAACCAGCGCTTCGCCCGCGAGGCGTCGCCGTCCTGGCTGAGCACGAAGCTGACCGTGTTGAGGCCGTCGGCGAAGCCGTGGCCGACGACCGCCAGCAGGACGAGCAGGCCGGTCTCGGCGTTGACGCTGAAGGCGAGGCCGATGCCGACGCCGTCGGTGAAGGTGTGCAGCGAGAGCCCCATCGCGCCGAGCACGCCGACCCGGCCGTGCGCGCGCGCCTCCTCGGGGTCGTCGCGGTGGTGGAGGACCAGCACTCGCTCGAGCAGGAAGAAGCCGACGAAGCCGAGCGCGACGAGCGGCACGGCGTCGTGCGCCTCGCCGATGCTCTCGATCGCCTCGGGCAGGACCTCGAGCAGGGCGACGGCGACGACGATGCCACCGCTGAACGCGATCACGGTCGGCAGCGAGTGCTGCAGGCGCAGCGCCGTCGCGCCGCCGGCGGCGATCGCCAGCACGGCCAGCCCCGCCAGCGGGATCGCTACCTCAGGCATCGCCGGCGCAGGTCGGGCAGGTGCCGCGCAGCACCACGTCGTGGGCGGCGACCTCGAAGCCGGCCTCGCGTCCGGCCCTCTCGATCGCCTCCTCCAGCGCCTCGCTGACGAAGGGCGAGAGCCGGCCGCACTGCTCGCAGACGAGGTGGTGATGGTGCAGCTCGGGGTCGACCCGCTCATAGCCGGCGGCGTCGCCGCCGATCGAGACCTGCTGCACGAGGTTGAGGCGGTCGAGTTGCTCCAGGGTCCGGTAGACGCTTGCCCGCCCGACAGAGTCGAGCCGGCGGTCGATCTCGAGCGCCGTCACCGCGCACTGCTCTGCGGCAAGCAGCTCGATTACCTCACGCCGCGCCGCGCCGCTGCGGTAGCCGGCCTCGTCGAGGTGCCGCATCGCGTGCTCAGCCCAGTCCATGGGCCGGACGCTATCAGAGAATGAGACTCGTTCTCAAAAGAGCCCCTGGGACGAATCCAGGGCGACCCGCTAGGAGTAGCTATCCCACTTCTGCAGGTAGCCCAACGGGTCGATCGGGCTGCCGCCCTCGTACCAGCCGGGGGCGGTCCACATCTCGAAGTGGAGGTGGCAGGCGGTCGAGGAGCCGGTGCTGCCGACGACGCCGATCGGTTCGCCGGTGCGGACGGCCATCCCCTCCTGCAGCGGCGACGGTTCGAGCATGTGCATGTAGGCGGTGTCGTAGCCGGTGCCCTTGCCGTCGATGACGAGGTAGTTGCCGGCGGCGCTCTGGTAGCCGGAGTACCTGACGCGGCCGCCGCGGGCGGCAACCAGCGGCGTCCCGCACTTGGCCATCACGTCCTGTCCCTCATGGGTGTGGCCGGAGCGCCCGGCGCCGAAGCGGGCGCCCGCCTCGCCGTAATCGTGGGCGCCGAGGATCGGGAAGGCGTAGGCGAAGAGGTCGAAGCTGAGGCTGAGCGGCTCAGACTCAGACGAGCTGGCCGAGGATCGCCGCGCGGCGGGCCCTCCCGTCTGCGGCAGGATCTTGAACGTGTAGTGCCCGTTGGGCGCCGGCCGGCCATCGCTTGCAGCGCCATCCCAGCGGATGCTGTCGGCCACGCCGGGTGCGACGTCGTTGCGGAAGAAGCTCTTGACGGTTTCGCCGCTCGGCCCGACGACGTCGACCTGGAGGTCGTTCTGCGCCTGGCTGCTGTCGACCGTGTAGGTCAGGCGGGGTGAGCGGACGCCGTAGTAGAAGGACTTGCGCGGCGTGGTCGTGGCGGAGAGCAGGGTCAGGGCCCCGGCGCTCGGCGCTGGATCCGGCGTGCCGCCGCGGCTGGGCGGGGGCGGGGCCGAGCCGGCGGGGGTGGGCGCGCCGCCGGTCAGGGCGGAAGCGGGCGAGGCGAAGCAGGCCAAGAAGGCCATTACCGCCACTATCGCTATCGAACCACCAAGCCAAGGCCCGGCGCCAGCTCTGCTGCGTGCCACGTGCCCTCTCTTTCGTTCGCCTGCGGAGTTAGCTGTCGGGCTCGCGCTGAAAGAGATGCGCTACGGACGCTCTTCGTCCGATTCGCCCCTGGGACCTGCAAGGTCCCTGCGGTTCCTCCGCTCCCGCCCGCTGGTGCGGCCGGGATTCGGCTATTGCTGGGGCGGCAGTATAGAGAGGACCCCGGCAGCACGGAAACTCAGCTTGGCGGCTATCATCCCGGAGCCGCTGGGGCCTCCCCGCGGCTTTTCTCTGATGAAGACCTACGTCGCCAAACCGTCTGACCGCCAGCGAGACTGGCTCGTCGTCGATGCCGAGGGGCAGACCCTGGGCCGGTTGGCGACGCGGATTGCGGATGCGCTGCGCGGTAAGCGCAAGCCCGAGTACACCCCGCACGTCGACACCGGCGACTTCGTCGTCGTCATCAACGCGGAGAAGATCCGGGTGACCGGGAAAAAGATGGAGCAGAAGACTTACTGGCGCCACAGCGGCTATCCGGGAGGGATCAAGTCCCGCACCCTGGCCGAGATGCTCGACCGCCGTCCGGAGGAGGTGATCCGCAAGGCGGTGAAGGGCATGCTGCCCCGCAACCGTCTCGCCCGCAAGCAGCTGACCAAGCTCAAGGTCTACGCCGGGCCGGATCACCCGCACGCGGCGCAGAAACCACAGCCGATGGAGATCACTTGATGACGGACGAGCCCAAAGACGTAGACGCGCAGGACGAAGGCGATCAGGCCGCGGGTCCTGTCGCGGACCAGGACTCCTCGTCCTCGCAAGCTGCGGGCGAGGAGCCCAGCTCCACGCCACCCACGGCAGATGCGCCTGAGGCCTCCGCCGACGACGAGGCGCCCGCGGAGGAATCAGTCGACCCTGCGGCCGAGCCGGAGGTAGCTGACGAGGCCCCTGCGGAGGAGGTAGCTGAGTCTCCTGCTGCTGAGCAGGAGGAGGCTGAGCCCGAGGCACCCGCAGAGGAGCCCGAGGAGCCTAAGGCTGAGAAGAAGAAGGATGCGATTCCCGGGGCTGACCTGGAGCCGATCGCGGTCGAGCAGGACGAGCGGCCGCTGAGCGCTGAGGAGAAGGCGCGGCGTGAAGCCGAGGAAGAGGAGGAGCGGGCGCGCGAAGCGGCACTGACCGGCGATTCCGAGGACGAGGAGCCCGCGACCCGGGCGCCGGCCAAGGTGGAGGGCGATTCCCGCTTCCTGGCGACCGGCAAACGGAAGAACGCGATAGCGCGAGTCACCCTGCTTTCCGGCAGCGGCAAGATCGAGATCAACGGGCGCCCGATCGAGGAGTTCTTCCCGCGCCCGTTGCACCAGACCACCGCGCGCCAGCCGCTCGTGACCACCGGCTACGAGAGCAGCGTCGACGTGCGCGTCAGGGTCCACGGCGGCGGCATCAGCGGCCAGGCCGGGGCGGTCCGCCACGGCATCTCCCGGGCGCTGATCGAGGTCGACCCCGAGCTTCGCGGTGAGCTCAAGAAACGTGGCTTCCTCACCCGCGACGCGCGCGCCAAGGAGCGGCGCAAGGCCGGCCTGAAGAAGGCCCGTAAGCGGCCGCAGTTCAGCAAGCGCTGAGAAGGCCGCTGTGAGCACGGAGCGCAAGCTCTTCGGAACCGATGGGGTCCGAGGGGAGGCTGGGACGTTCCTCACCGCAGAGCTGGCGCTTGCCCTTGGGCGGGCGGCAACCGCCTCGCTGGAGGCGCCGCGCCCGCAGGTGCTGATCGTCCGCGACACGCGCGAGTCGGGGCCGATGCTGGAAGCGTCACTTGCCGCCGGGGTAGCCGAGGCTGGCGGCGACGCTCTGCTGGGCGGCGTGTTGCCGACCCCGGCCGCCGCGGTCCTCGTGCGCAAGCTCGGGCTCGACCTCGCCGTGGTCGTCTCGGCCTCTCACAACCCCTATCGCGACAACGGCATCAAGTTCTTCAGCGCCAACGGGACCAAGCTCGACGACGCGACTGAGGCCGGGATCGAGGCCTTGCTCGACGCACCTTTCGAGCCAGCCGCTCCGGGGCACGTCCGTGAGCTGAGCGGCGGCGACGAGGATTACCTGCGCGCCCTCGAGGCAGCCTTCCCGCTCGATCTCTCCGGCGTCAAGGTGGCGCTCGACTGCGCCAACGGCGCCACCTACCGTGTCGCTCCGGCGATCTTCGAACGCCTCGGCGCCGAGGTCGTGGCGGTCGGCGTCGAGCCCGACGGGCGCAACATCAACGACGGCTGCGGCTCCACCCACCTCGACCACTTGGCCGGCCACATCGCCTCCACCGGAGCCACCGTCGGCTTCGCCTTCGACGGCGACGGCGACCGGGTGCTCGCAGTCGACGGTGGCGGCCGCAGCCACGACGGCGACGAGCTGATCGCCCTGCTGGCGCGCGGCCAGGCGGCGCGCGGCGAGCTCGGCGGCGGCGTCGCCGTGACCGTGATGAGCAACTACGGCTTCCACCAGGCGATGGAGGGGGAGGAGATCGAGGTCGCCGTGACCAAGGTCGGCGACCGCTACGTCCTCGACGAGCTGCGCGAGCGCGGCTGGGCCCTTGGCGGCGAGCAGTCGGGCCACATCATCAACCTGCGCTTCGCCGCCACCGGCGACGGGATCGCCGCGGCGCTGATGACGATGCAGGAGCTCGGCGCCAGCGATCTCGCTGCGGTCGAGGCGATGGAGAAGCTGCCGCAGACCCTGGTCAACGTCGAGGTCGCCGACCGCGAGGCGATCGCCGGCGCCGAGGCGGTCTGGGAGGCGGTCGAGCTCGAGGGCGCCGAGCTCGAGGGCCGCGGCCGCGTCCTCCTACGCCCCTCCGGCACCGAGCCCCTCGTCCGCGTGATGGCCGAGGCGCCGAGCGCCGAGGAGGCGGACGCTGTGTGCAAGCGCCTTGCCGACCTGGTGCGGCGAGAGCTGGGCTGAATCGCCTGGCCTCTACGCTGTACGGCCTTCCATGTGCGGAATAGTCGGATACGTCGGTGCGCGCCCCTGCCGCGACCTCTTGGTCGCCGGTTTAGAGAAGCTCGAATACCGCGGCTATGACTCGGCCGGGGTCTCGGTGATCGAGGACGGGCGGGTCGACAGCGTGCGCGCGGTCGGCAACCTCGCCAACCTGCGCGCCGCGATGGACGAGCAGGAGGGGAAGGGGGGCGTCGCGGTGGCCGCGGTGCCGGCTACGACTGGCGTCGCTCACACCCGTTGGGCGACCCATGGCCGCGTGACCGAGGAGAACGCCCACCCGCACAGCGACACCAGCGACCGCGTCCACATCGTGCTCAACGGGATCGTCGAGAACCACGCCAAGCTCCGTACCCAGCTCGAGTCCGAAGGGCAGGAGTTCAGCTCCGAAACGGACGCCGAGGTCGTCGCGCACTTGATCGCCAGCCACTTCGACGGCGACTTGGCTGCCGCCGTGCGCACCGCCTTCGCCGAGCTGCGCGGCCACTACGCCTTCGTCGCCATGCACGCCGACCGCCCTGATCTGCTGGTCGGGGCGCGCAAGGAGTGCCCGCTGGTCGCGGGCGTCGGCGAGGGCGAGAGCTTCCTCGCCTCGGCGATCCCCGCCTTCCTAGCCGAGACCCGGATGGCGGTCGCGATCGAGAACGACGAGGTGGTCACGATCGACGCCTCCGGGGTGACGATCACCGACGCCGCTGGCAACCCGATTGAGCGCGAGGCGGAAGAGATCGACTGGGACGAGGCGGCCGCCGAGAAAGGCGGCTACGAGACCTTCATGCTGAAGGAGATCCACGAACAGGCCGACTCGGTCGCCGAAACGATCGCTGACCGCATGCCCGGGGACGACGGGGTCGACCTCTCCGAGCTCGGGCTGGACGACGATTTCCTGCGCGGCCTGCGACGGATCGTGATCGTCGCCTGCGGCACCTCCTACCACGCCGGCCTGGTCGGTCGCTACGCGATCGAGGAGTGGGCGAGGGTGCCGGTCGAGATGGACGTCGCCTCCGAGTACCGCTACCGCAACCCGGTAGTGGGGGAGGGCGATCTCGTGATCGGCATCACCCAGTCGGGGGAGACGGCCGACACGCTGGCCGCGATGCGACTCGCGCGCGAGCGCGGCGCGACGGTGCTGGCGGTCACCAACATCATGGGCAGCCAGGCGACCCGCGACGCCGACGCCGTCCTCTACACCCGCGCCGGGCTCGAGATCGGCGTCGCCGCGACCAAGACCTTCCTCACCCAGGTGGCGGTGATGTACCTGCTCGGGCTGCGCATCGCCGAGCTGCGCGGAACGCTGCCGCCGTCGCGGATCGAAGAGCTGGTAGCTGAGCTGCGGGCGCTGCCGGTGAAGATCGACGAGACGCTGGCGATGACCGAG
>JBEVMR010000027.1:0-26279 GCA_040508545.1 Solirubrobacterales bacterium | reverse complement strand
TCACTTAAGCGTCGCATAGGGTGCTTAAGTGACGGCACGTCCTAAGGGCGACTGTCCTGGTCCATCTGCTCTGCCTCGAAAGCCTCGGGGAGGCTGCCGTCAACAGCAGGCGGCCTTTCGCTCGCAACGCGGTAGCGCTCCAGCAGCTCGCCGGGGTGGCGAAGGCGGGCCAACCAACCGCGCTCCTCGGCGGTGAAGAAGCCGGAGAGGAGGAGCACGGCGGGGTAGGCGAGCCAGACGACGACCCGCCCTGCCAACCCGGCGAGGCCGTCGGTCGGCAGCAGCAGCTCGCCCAGGCCGACCAGGACGGCGGTGACGACCACGATCCGCGCCAGGCGTCCCCATTCGTATGGGACCGGGAAGAGGCGCTGGGTGAACCCGTACATCAGGGCCACTACGACCAGGTAGGAGACAACCAGGGCGATGCCGGCGCCGACGATGCCCAGCGGCGGCACGAGGATCAGGTTGAGGACGACGTTGACGACCAGCGCCGCCCCCGTCGCCGGGAAGTTGAACTCGGTGCGGCCGGTCCTGCCGAGGATCACCAACAGCACCATGTAAAGGGCGTAGAGGGTGACGGCGGTCGAGATCAGGCCGACCGCTTCGTAGGACTGGAAGAAGTCCGGGGCGGCGAGGGCGCGGGCGATCCAGCGCGCGAACAGCCACATGCCGGCGACGACGAAGGCGCAGACAGCGAGGAAGTAGGTGACGACCGCGGCGTAGGCTCGGCGGGCGTCGTCGTCGTCGCGGATCGAGTAGGCGAGCGGCGGCCAGGCGAGCTGGAAGCCGCGGGCGAGCACGTTGACCGCCTGGGAGAACTTGACCGCGAGCGAGTAGAGGCCGGCCTCCGCCGCCCCGACCGTGCGGAGGATGATGATCCGGTCGACGAAGTTGAGCGCGTAGAGGGAGAGCTCGGCCGGCATCGTCGGCAGGCCGAAGCGCAGCATCCGCCGCAGCAGCGGCCGCTCGATCCGCAGCGAGAGACGGCCCCGGTGGACGACGATCAGGCCGAGCACGAAGGCGGCGCCGCTGACGTAGCTGCCGAGGAGCAGGCCGCGGGCGCCCTCGCCCTCGCCGACGACCAGAACGACGGTGAGCGCGATCGCCGCCAGCACGTTGGCAATCGTCACGACGAAATAGGCGCGGGCGCGCTCGTCGAGGCGGAACAGCGTCAGCAGGTACTCGTGCAGGGTCAGCACCCAGAGACCGCCTATAGCGATTCTGGTCAGCTCGGGGGCGGAGCGGTCGAGCAGCGCCTCGGAGATCGGCTCGGCGAAGGGCAGCGCGATCAGCGCTGCGGCGGTGCCGAACCAGAAGAGCGCGGCAAAGGAGGTGGCAACGACACGCTGCGGGTCCTCGCCGGCCTTGTAGTAGAAGCGCAGCACGGCCTCGATCACGCCGAAGCGGATGACGATGCTGGCAGCCACGACCGCGGCGAAGAGGACCTCGGCGACGCCGTAGTCGGCAGGCGTCAGGTAGCGCGTGTAGAGCGGCAGCAGGGCGACCGCGATCAGCTTCGAGACGACGCTCGCCGCGGTGTAGGCGGCGCCGGTCGTCGCTAGGCGGCGGAGGTAGCCCGACACGCGTTGAGCCTAAGCCGGGTCGCGGACCACTGGCGCCGCGAGCGAGGCGCCGACTGCCAGCAGGGCCCAGGTGATCGGGTCCTCGTAGAAGCCGGCGTAGGCCATGGTGTGGGTCAGCAACGCTACGAAGGTGGCTAGAACTGCGGCTCTGGCGATCAGCTCGGGTGTTGGGGGGAGGGTGGGGGTGTCCCCCTCTCTTGCTGGGTTTTTCGCCTTGGAGTCTTCCTCTCTCGCCGAGTGGTCCGTGCGAAAAACATGACGCCGCTGCGCGAGGGGGACACCCCCACCCTCCCGACCGACAGCTGAGCTTGGGACGAACAAGCCGGTTGCCATGGTCCACAGCGCCACGACGAGGAGAGCTGCGTAGGCCGCCAGGCCGATCAGGCCTTGCTCGGCCGCGACGGTTACGGGCTCCGTGTGGGAGACGGAGACGGGGGCTTTCTTGGTCGCTATGTGCTCGCGGTAGGCGCGGGGGAAGCTGCCGGAGCCGTAGCCCCAGAGGGGCCTCTGCCCGAACAGCTTGGCGCCTCCCGACACCAGATTGCAGCGACCGCCGGTATCGACGTTGCAGCGATCGGGGCTCAGCTTCGAAGCGCCGCCAGCGAAGAGAATGATGGCCACGGCAAGGACAGCGCCAGCTCCAACTGCAGCGACCGTCCAGCGCCAGCTCCAGCGCAGAGCTGCGAGTACGGCAAGACCAACCAGAAGCGCCGCGAAGCTCGACTGCGAAAACGTCGGCACCAGCCCAAGCCAGAGCACGGCCACCAAGCCAGTCAGCAGCGCCAATGTCTTCCGCTCCTTTGCCCACAGCAACGCGGACATCGCAAGCACGATCACCAGCGCCAGGTACCGCCCGTAGATGTTCGGGTCCCAGAAGATCGAGTTGACGCGGAAGTAAGTGTGGAATTCGTTCGACCTGATGACCTGGTCGTTCCAGAACAGCTCGCGGCTGAAGTACTCGATCGAGCCCACCAGAACAAACGCGACTGCCTCTACCGCCACGACAACAAGCACGTACTCCAAGAGCTTCTTGTCCCAGCGCACATCCCGCAGCAGTGCGTAGACCAGCGAGAACGGCACGAAGAAGAAGCAAACGTTCTGCAAGCTCTTCGAGAAATCCGGGGAATAGAGCGTCTGCAGCGCGTACAGAAGCACGACCCCGGCAAGAACGTATGGCAGGAGGGCGGGGGGGTCGATCTGGGCGCGGCGTCCTGTTTTTCGCCGCTCCGACTCAGCGAGAGAGGACCGCCGCCCGGCGAAAAACCCAGCACTCAGATGGACCCCCCCGCCCTCCTGCCACTCGCCCCACGCCCGAGAGAGCACCCCTCCTGCAATCACGAGGTAGAGCGGGACCAGGAGGTTGGCGGTATCCCCTCCAGCCTCGAGCGGAACGCGAAACGGCAGCGCGGCGACGATCGCAAGCGGCAGGAGAATCGGCCAGCGCCGGAAGATCACGGCCAAGAGCAGGCAGGCTGCGGCGGCGGCGGCCCCGAGAGCGGCGAAGGCAGCTGCGTTGTCGCGCAGGTCGACGATCTGGGCTGAGTGCCACTGGTCGCCGAGGATCAGGAGCGGGAAGAGGGCAAGGGCGAGCAGCATCGTCGCCGCGCGTGCGCGGCCTGCCGGGAGGACGATCGAGGCAGCTGCTGCGGTTGCGGCGGCGAGGACGCCGGCCGCGGAGAGGATCAACGGGCAGCCTTCCCTGCGCGAGGCGACTTGTAGGAGCAGATCGTCCCGGCCGGCCCGGTCGGTGCCACCCGCGCCCGATGCAGCCGCATCACGCCGCCGGGCACCAGCGTGCGGTCCTCGCCGAGCATCTTGACACGCAGCTTGTAGCGGCCGGGCGGCGCGATGCCGTCGTTGCGCACGCGGCCGTCCCAGTAGTAGGTGTGGAAGCGGTAGCGCTTCAAGAAGGTGTCGCGGGCGAGGGTGACAACGAGCTTGCCGCCCGGCTTGACCACCTGGACGTTGGCGCGATCGGACTGCGTCATCCGGAAGCGGATGCGGACGCGGTCTAAGCGGCAATCGCCGTTGGGGGTAAAGGCGCTGCGCGGCGCTTGGGGATGACCGACGCGGGGGACGGCTAGGAAGCTGACCCGGTCGAGCACGAGTGGGTCGCGCTTGAGCCGCTGCGACCAGGCAAAGGCGGCGATCGTGGCGAGGACGAGCAGGGTGAAGACGACTGCCGCGGTACTAGCCCGCCGTCGCGGCATTGTCCTCGCCGATCACGACCGCGACCGGCGCCCCCGCCGAGAGCGAGGCGATCTCCGTGGTCATCGGCCGCACCCGCGAGATCTGCAGGGAGGTGGCGACCCGGTGTGCCTCGCGGCCGTTGCCCTGCGAGAACATCACGACGCTGTCTTCGAAGCTCGAGCGGCTGTTGGTCACCGCGCCCAGTTCGAAGCCCTTGCGCTCGACCATGTCGCCGTAGGTACCGGCGAGCCCGTCGACCGCGGTGCCGTTGAGCACCGTCACCTCGATTTCGCTCGGCTTGAGCGCGCGGGAGGCCTGCTTGCCTCCCTTGCCGGCAGCCCCGTCGTCGGACCCGCCGAGCACGGCGAAGGCGACGCCGCCAGCGACGAGGACGAGGACCGCAAAGATCGCCACCAGGTAGCGCGGTTCGCCCAGCCTGGCGCGGACGCCGCCGCCGTTCACGTCGCCCCCGGCCGAGTCGCCGCCGCCGAAGCGCTCGCGCAAGCGCTCGGTCCGCGTCAGTTCGGGCAGGCCCGCCTCGCGGCGCTCACGACGGTGCTCGCGCAGGTCCGCTGCGCGTTTCTCCGCCTCCCGCGCCTCTTCCAGCTTGCGCATCTCCTCGGCCCGCTCCGAGGCAGCGGCCGACGTCGTCTCCTTGCGCTCTGCGTCGCGCTCGGGCGCCGAGCCCGCCCACTCGCGCAAACGGCGGATGTCGCGCCCCTGGGTGAACGAGAGCAGCGCGAGGACGGCCAGGCCAAGAAAGGCAACTAGACCCGCGAAAGCCCCTATTTCCTTGATCAGCTCCAAGGGTTGGCTGCGAGAGGCTATCCGTTAGACGGGCGCTTAGCCGACTGCCGCTGCGTCGCCACCCTGGGCCGTGATCAGCTCAACCACTCTTTCGGCCAGGTTCGCCTCGTCGCCGGCCAGCACCAGGTGCTCGAGCGAGTTCAGCGTCGACTCGACCCATTGCGGGTCGAGCGGCGTTTCGCGGACGGCGCGATGGATGCGCTTCGCCGCCGTCGGCTGCAGCTCCTCGCTGCTGCCGAAGAGCTCCTCGTGCAGCTTCTCCCCCGCCCGGGGCTGGGTGAACTCGACCGCGATCTCGGCCCCCGGCTCATAGCCGGCAAGGCGGATCATGTTATTGGCGAGGTCGACGATCTTCACCGGCTCGCCCATGTCGAGGACGAAGACCTCGCCGCGGCCGGCGCCGATGTCGCCGGCGCGGATCACCAGCTGCACCGCCTCGGGGATCGTCATGAAATAGCGGGTCATCTCCGGATGGGTGACGGTGACCGGGCCGCCGCGCTCGATCTGGCCGCGGAAGATCGGCACGACGCTGCCCGAGGAGGCGAGCACGTTGCCGAAGCGGACGCTGGCGAAGCGCGTGCCCCGGTGCTTGTGGCCAGCGCTCTCGACGATCCACTCGGCCATCGCCTTGGAGGCGCCCATCACCGTCTGCGGGTTGACCGCCTTGTCGGTCGAGATCAGGACAAAGCGCTCGACGTCGGAGGCGGCGGCGGTCTCGGCGGTGATCCGGGTCGCGATCGCGTTGTTGCGCACCGCCTCCAGCGGGTTGGCCTCCATCAGCGGCACGTGCTTGTAGGCGGCCGCGTGGAAGACGACGCTCGGTTTGAAGCGCTGCATAGTCTCCAGCATCCGGTGCGGCTCCTTGCAGTCGGCGAGCACCGCCTCGACGTTCGAGAAGTGACGCTCGTCGACCATCTCGCGCTCGATCTCGAAGAGGTTGTCCTCGGCGTGGTCGAGCATCACCAGCAGCCGCGGTTCGACCCGGGCGATCTGGCGGCAGAGCTCGGAGCCGATCGAGCCGCCGGCGCCGGTGACGAGGACGATCCGGTCGCGCAGATAGGCGCCGACCGTGTCGAGCTCGACCACGATCGGGTCGCGGCCGAGCACGTCCTCGACCTGGACCTCGCGCAGCTGCTTGTTGAGCTGGACCCCGCCGCGCAGCAGCTCGAAGACGGTGGGCAGGGTGCGGACGCGGATCTCGCGCTCGCGGCAGGCGGCGACGACCTGGGCCCGCAGCGTCCCGGGCGCCGAGGGGATCGCGATCACGACCTCGTCCGGCTCGGTGTCGTCGAGGATCGTCTCGATCTGCGCGGTCGTGCCGAGCACCTTGAGGCCGAGCATCCGCATCCCCTGCTTGCGCGCGTCGTCGTCGACGAAGCCGATCGCGGTCGCGCCCAGGTTGGGGTTGAGCTGCATCTCGCGGACGACCATCTGGCCGCCGGAGCCGGCGCCGATCACCAGCACCTCGTGCTTGGGGACGAGGTGACCACGCGATGGCCGCTCGACGATCAGCCGCACGGCGAGGCGCGCCCCGGTGATCAGGAAGAGGGTGAGGATGAAGTCCATCACCGCGACCGAGCGGGGCAGGTCGTCCTCGAAGGGCTGGGCGACGGTGAAGAGGACGACGAGGAGCGCGCTGGAGACGGCGACGGCGCGGACGATCGAGAGGAAGTCGCGGCCGCTGACGTAGCGCCACCACTTCTGGTAGAGGCCGAAAGCGGCGAAGACGGCGACCTTGCCGAGGGCGACGAAGGCGACCGCCTGCAAGAAGAGGGTCTCGTAGCGCGCCGGCAGTCCTTCGTCGAGGAAGCGAAGGCGGAACGCCAGGTAGAAAGCCAGCGCGACGAGCAGCGCGTCGGCGGCAACCTGAAGTACCCGGTTGCGGTAGACGGGGTGGTTCAACCGGTGCATTGGGAAGTACCGAGTTTAGTTCCTGCCCCCCGCGATCCCTACAATCCCCCGCTCTCGCATGCTGCTTCTCGCCAGCGTCACCGACTTCTTCCTCGACCCGATCGTCAACGCGGGGACCGACTTCATCAGCTCCACGGGGCTGCCGGCGGTCTTCATCTTGATGGCGCTCGAGTCCGCCTGCCTGCCGGTTCCGAGCGAGGCGATCATGCTCTTCGCCGGCTCCAGCGTCGCCGCCGGCGACCTGACGCTGTTCGGGGTCGTCGCCGCCGGCGTGCTCGGCAACCTGGTCGGCTCCTGGGCCGCCTACGCAGTCGGCTACTACGGGCGGCTCGACCTGCTCGAGAAGAACAAGCTGATCCACGTCAACCCCAAGCACCTGAAATGGGCCGACGACCTGTTCGAGCGCCACGGCGACCCGATCGTCTTCTTCTCGCGCATGCTGCCGATCATCCGCACCTTCATCTCGCTGCCCGCCGGCGTGGCGAAGATGCCCTTCTGGCGCTTCACCCTGCTCACCCTGCTCGGCTGCATCCCCTGGGTATTGATGTTGGCGCTGGTAGGCCAGGCGGTCGGCGAGAACTGGGAGGAGTGGCGCGGGCACCTGCACTACCTCGACTACGCGGTGGTCGCCGCCGTCTTCGCCGGCGCGATCTACTTGCTGATCCGCCGCTACCGCGGCGGCGGGCCCGGCGCAAAGCCGGAGACCACGGGTGAGGAGCGCGGCGCCCGCGGCGAGGCAGCCTCTTCGAGCAGCAGCGCTTGAGCGCCGCGGCCAACGGCAGGATCCCGGCCGCTCGTGCCCTGGTGCTGGGAATAGTCCAGGGGCCGGCCGAGCTGCTGCCCGTCTCCTCCTCCGCCCACATCGTCCTCGTCCCCTGGCTCGCGGGTTGGGACTGGGAGCGGATCGACCCGGAGGTGCGCAAGAGCTTCGAGGTCGCGGTCCACGGCGGCGCTGCCGTGGCGCTGCTGATCGGCCAGCGGCAGACGATCCTCGAAGAGCTGCGCCACTTCGACCGGGACCGGGCGCTCACCCTCGGCCTCTCCTTCCTGCCGGCGGCGCTGATCGGCTACACGCTGGAGCGGCCGATCGAGCAGCGGCTCGGCGGGCCCAAGGCAACCGCAATCGGGTTGCTGGCGGGCGCGGCGGCGATGCTGATCGCCGACACACGGCCACAGCGGCGCGGGCGCGGCGAAGCGACGCCCCTCGACGGGCTGGCGCTCGGCGTCGCCCAGGCGGCCGCGCTGGCGCCGGGGGTCTCGCGCAACGGCGTCACCCTGGCGGCGGCGCGCTGGCGGCTCTTCTCCCGCGACCAGGCGAACCTGCTCTCACGCACGATCGCGCTGCCGATCATCGTCGGCGCCACCGCCCTCAAGGGCGAGCGTCTGCGCCGCCGCGGCGCCTCCCCCTCCCTGCGCCGCTCGATGGCAATCGGGGTCGCTGCCTCCTTCGCCTCGACCCTGGCATCACAGCGGCTGATCCATCTGGTCGAGCGCGACCGAGCGCTGTGGCCCTACGCGGCTTATAGAGCGGGGCTGGCGGCGGCGGTACTGGCAAAATTACGGCGCTGATCGGCATCTCCAAAATTTGGAGCAACTTGGAGTGGATTTGGAATTGATGCTATAACTCCAAAATTTGGAGCAACTTGGAGTGGATTTGGAATTGGGATGCATCTAGCTAAAGCGCCATCCATCGTGGAGCTCATCGACCGGCTCAGCCAAGACGAGCTGGCGGCGGCGGTCAAAGCCCCGCCCGACACCCGCGCCGCGATGAGCTACCTGCATTGGGACAAGCTGCGACGCCTCAAGCCACCGAAAGGGCTCACCAGCGAGCAGTGGTGGCTGCAGATCAAATCGGCGCGGGAAGCCGAGCTGCGCGCATTTCCTTTGTCCGATCCGAAAGGAATGCGGTTTCGCTACGGCGTGACCGACGACATGCAGCGCAGTTTGCATCTCATAGATCAACGAGGGGGTGGCGAGGTGGCGATGGAGGAGGTCGTTACCTCCGACGCCCAAGCCCGGAACCGGTATCTCGTCAACTCGCTGACCGAGGAGGCAATTCGTTCGAGCCAGCTCGAGGGAGCGACGACGTCAAGGAGGGTGGCGAAGGAGCTGCTCCGCTCAGGACGCCAGCCCCGAGATCGCAGTGAGCGAATGATCGTGAACAACTACAGAGCCATTCAGTTCATGCGTGAGGAAATGGGAGGCGAGCTGAACCCTTCCGCCGTCTTGGAGCTGCACGAAATCGTCACCGAGGGGACTCTCGACGATCCCAGCGCCGCAGGGCGCCTTCAGGTTCCCGGTGAAAGGCGGGTGGCCGTCTACAACCGAGATGGCGACGCCAGGCCGGTCCATAAGCCACCCCCGGCTGAGCAGCTCCCCGAGAGGCTTGCCGAACTCTGCGAGTTCGCGAACGAAGAGGACGACGGCACACGTTGGGTACACCCGGTGATACGCGCGATCCTCCTGCATTTCTGGCTCGCCTACGATCACCCGTTCCTCGACGGCAATGGCCGTACCGCGCGGATCCTCTTCTTCTGGGCCATGAGAGCTCGTGGGTATTGGCTTGCCGAGTACCTGCCGATCTCACGGATCATTCGCTTGGCCCCTGCTCAATATGGCCGAGCGTTTGCTGAAACCGAGACCGACGGGGGCGATACCACCTACTTCTTGATTCATCAGCTCAATGTGATCAAGCAGGGAATCAAGGATGTCTACGCATATGTGGAGCGAAAGACCGCCGAGGTGCGGGATATCGAGCGGCTCCTACAGAAAGACAATCGCCTCAACGGGCGGCAGCTCGCGCTGCTCACTGATGCGATCCGCCATCCAAGCGCCTCGTATACCTTCGAGGGTCACGCGGCCAGCCACCGCGTCACGCACGAGACTGCTCGCGCGGATCTACGAGGACTCGCCGGCCGCAATCTCTTGGTCCAGCGGCAAAAAGGTCGCAAGTACATCTTCGAACCCGCACCCGACCTACCGAAGCGCCTGAAAGAATCGCCAGCATGAGCGAGGACGCCTACGCGAAGGCCGGGGTGGATCAGGGAGCTGCCGACTCCGCGGTCGCCGGGCTGGTGCGGGCGCTGGGCGCGATCGAGCTGGGGCGGGCGTCGCGGCAGGTGCCGCTGCCGGGCCACTACGCGAGCGTGATCAAGATCGACGAGCGGCTCGGGATCGCGCTCTCGACCGACGGCGTGGGAACGAAGCTGCTGGTCGCCGAGCAGCTCGGCCGCTTCGACACCGTGGGCATCGATTGCGTGGCGATGAACGTCAACGACGTGATCTGCGTCGGCGCCGAGCCGCTGGCGATGCTCGACTACATCGCGATCGAGCGCGCCGACGCGGAGGTCTGCGAGCAGATCGGCGTCGGCCTGGCGCGGGGCGCGGAGCTGGCCGGGGTCGAGATCCCCGGCGGCGAGCTGGCCCAGCTCGGCGACATGGTGCGCGGCTTCGACGTCGCCGGCGCCTGCTTCGGCACCGTCGCGCTCGGCGAGATCGTCGACGGCGCGGCGGTCCAGGTCGGCGACCCGATAATCGGCCTGCCCTCCTCCGGCATCCACTCCAACGGCTACACCCTCGCCCGCTCGGCCCTCGACGGGTTGCCGCTCGACGAGGACCCGGAAGGCCGGCTCGGCCGGCCGCTCGGCGACGTTCTGCTCGAGCCGACCGAGATCTACGTCAAGCCGGTGCTCGAGCTACTGCGCTCCGAGGTCGACGTGCGCGGGCTCGCCCACATCACCTCGGGAGGCCTCGGCAACCTGCTCCGCCTCGCCGCCGAGGTCGGCTACGAGATCGACGCGCCGCTGCCGGTCCCGCCGATCTTCGAGCTGATCCGGGAGCGCGGCGGCGTCGGCGAGGAGGAGATGCGCGACGTCTTCAACATGGGCTGCGGCTTCTGCCTCGTCGTCGCTCCCGGCGACGAGCAGCTCGCGGTCGAGACGATGCGCCGCCACTATCCCGAGGCACAGCGGATCGGTCGTACGGTAGAAGGATCATCCGTACGACTTAGATGAGCTCCCGACCCTCCAGCTCGATGATCGGAACCGTTCTCTCCGGCCGCTACCGGCTGGAGGCGAAGCTCGGCAGCGGCGGCATGTCGACGGTCTACCTGGCCCGCGACGAGACGCTCGACCGGCCGGTCGCGGTCAAGGTCATGCACCGCGAGATGTCCGAGCAGGAGGACCAGCTGCAGCGCTTCCGCCAGGAGGCGCGCGCGGTCGCCAAGCTGACCCACCCCAACGTCGTCTCCGTGATCGACGCCGGCGAGGACGGCGGCCACCCCTACATCGTCTTCGAGTACGTCAAGGGCGAGACGCTGAAGCAGCGGATCGGACGGGTCGGCGCGCTCGACACGCAGGAGGCGATCGCCTACGCGATCGAGGTCGCGCGCGGGCTCAGCGTCGCCCACGCGCGCAACATGGTCCACCGCGACATCAAGCCGCAGAACGTGCTGATCGACGAGGAGGGCCGGGCCAAGCTGACCGACTTCGGCATCTCGCGCCAGCTCGAACAGGACGGCGTCACCGCCACCGGCCGCGTCCTCGGCACGACCGACTACGTCGCGCCCGAGCAGGCGATGGGCAAGGGGGTCGACCCCCGCTCCGACGTCTACTCGCTCGGCGTCGTCCTCTACGAGATGCTGATCGGCCAGGTTCCCTTCCACGCCGACAGCCAGGTCGGCGTGGCGATGAAACACGTAAACGAGGATCTGCCCGACGTGCAGCGGCGGCGGCCTGACGTCTCGGCGGCGGTCGCCCTGGTGGTCGAGCGGTCGACGGCGAAGGACCCAGCCGAGCGCTACCAAACGGTCGCCGAGATGATCGACGACCTCGAGACCGCGCTCGAGGTCGAGGCGGCGCGGGCGGGCTCCACCACCGGTGAGGCGACCAGCGTGCTCGACGCGGTGCCGCCGCCGCGGCGCAAGCTGTCCGGCGGGGGGCGTCGCTCCTGGGCCGCGATCGTGCTGCTGTTGTTGGTCGCCGGCGCCGCCCTGCTCGCGGTGCAGCTGATCTCCGGCGGCGGATTCGGTGGCGGCGGCGCCAACAAGGGCAAAGGCGGCGAGGTGGCGCTCTCGGGGGCGACCGATTACGACCCGCAGGGCGACGGGGAAGAGATCGGCAGCAAGGTCGAACTCGTCACCGACGGCGACCCGACCGGCACCGCCTGGGAAACCGAGCACTACGACTCCGAAACCTTCGAAGGGACGAAGACCGGCCCCAACCCCGGCGTCGGCGTCTACGTCACCGCCAACTCGCCGGCGACGCCGCAGCGAATGATCGTGCGCAGCCCCACGCCGGGCTGGGACGCCGAGGTCTACGCCGCTCCCGCCGGCCCCCCGTCGGACCTCTCCGGCTGGGGCGAACCGGTGGGCGAGGCAAGCGAAGCCGGTGAGACCCAGGAGATCGACCTGCAGGTCACCCAGCCCTCGACCTACTTCCTGCTCTGGTTCACCAAGGCCTCAGAAGCCCGCGACCAGCCCGGCCGCTACCAAATCGAGATCAGCGACATCGAACTGCTGGGCTGAGCCCGGGGCGTTGCGTACGGCTGGGGGTCGTTTGAGGTCACTCAACCGCGAACGACTATGACTTGCCCGCCCCATTGACCGCTTTCACCAAGGCCAGCACTTGACTGGTGTCGAACGGGGAAACAACAGCCCCGTTGCGTTTCCCGTCGGAAGAACCGTGTCGAAAGGAGCCGAAAAGCCTTGAGCCTGAGAACACCTCGAGCCCAAACGACAGGCGAATGGTGTTGCGATGCTCCACCGGCAGGCTCGCACAGTAGAGCTCGAGCGTGTCCATCTGGAGCTGCACGCTCTGCCAACCGGAAGCTCGCTCGCGGTGGGCGTTCGCCTCGCTCGAGAGATACACAGCCAAGGCGAACACCGCCGACGCGATCGCGAGCCGTGCCACCACCTGGGTGATGCGGTCGGACTCAGACGTTATCTCCGGCGAGCCGAAGGCCCAATAGCTCCCAATCAGCCAGCCAATCGAGACCAGAAATGCGAGAACCGCCGCGACGCGAAACCAGTCCGCCCTTCGCTGCTCGTACTTGACCTTTGTCGCAATCCCTTCGGAGAGTTGCTTCTCCCCAACCTGGCCGAGGCTCTTTCGGGCCAAGGACAGCGCCTCCGAAGAACCTCGGGCGACAGCGAGTTCCGACACATGAGCGTGAAGCGGCAAGAGCAGGCGGTTCCGCTGCTCTGCATCCGCCCCTGATTCGGCGAGCCTCTCATCGGTTTCCTCGGCGACCGTCAGCAACAGGGAACCCAACAGCGGGAGCTCCGACTGCAAGGTGGGAACGTCTCCGTCGCTGACAGCCTTGCTGAGACTCTCGATTGCGGCCATGACCGAGGCAATCGAGTCATCGGATGGCGCGCCATCCAGCTTCACCCATTCGATGTCGCTCCGATCGGCGGCTGCCTTGAGGCCATCGAGCCACTGCCACACCGGCAGCAGCGCCGCATTGACCTCGTTGGTGGCGTCCGTTATCTCGCTATCCCCATCGTCGGCAGCAGAAGCCGCCAGGGTGGGGCCTATGGCGCTCAGCTGGTCTAAGAGGTCGGTAAATCCCATCTCGCGCTCGTCCCGATATCCGTTAAGAGGCGTCGTCAGCTAGGCGCTCGAGTAAGAAGAGACCGCTACGCCCGAGGTCTCTTTTCCAGCACACCTTGAACAAGCCAGTTTCACCGAACCACTGCACCAGCGAGTCGAAGTCGTAGAAAGTCAGCGTGACCAGACGCAGCGTTTTCTTTTTCTCCCGGCTGGTTATCACCTGGAGGCTGGAGAGAGGCTTGAGACCGACCTTCGCCCGGAATGCCTCGTTGACGTACATCCCCTTGGCATCGATGTAGACATTGATTGCGTTGGATACGTCGGTGGTGACGCTGGTCCCAATGCACGGTTCGTACTCGATCTCGATCTCTGGCTCTGCCTCCGGTTCACCGAGGCGGACGGTGTAATCGCAAAGATCCTCTACCGGTCCAAACGAGAACTTTTTCATCGCCTTGGATTCGTAGGGCTCCAGGAACGCCTTTTTCTGATCTTCCGAAATGGACGTCACTTTTCCCAAACCATGCAGGCGAGCGTCCAGCAGTAGGAAGTCCCCCGGCTGCATGCCTCCCGCCAGGCTGACGATCAGGTTGCGCTCGGTCGAATTCCCAATCGTGAACCCTGATAGCGAAAAGAAGCTCTTGTCTCCAAAGCCGCTGAGCACCGGGGCCAGCTTGGAAAGACCCTCCTCGAAATCTCCAAGCACCGCGCGGATATGACGAGGAGAGAGGCGGCCAGTCTCTATCAGCTCGGTAATCACCCGGTTGGTGGCGACCTGGAGCAGCTCGATTGATACATCGACGAAAAAGCACGACGTAATGTCCAGCTCGTTAGCCAGAGCCGGCAGCACTGCCGCATCAGTCTTGCCGTCCCCTGGCCCAAGGCTTACGTAGCGGAAGGAGGTGTCCTTGGGAAGGACGGCGGTCATGTCGCTTATCGCCCCGGCGAGGCTGCTTCGGTGGTGTGCGTGCGCATACGTCTTGTCATCGGTCAGCGCATTCCAGTTCTCCGCCATCTTCCAGCCCACGTAGTGGTACTTGAGGTCGAGCTCGGTCGCGTCCCTGACTCGCGCCATGGCCTCTTCCTGCAGCTTGGTCTGGGTGAGTTCACGATTGAAGGCGGAGTCAACCAAGAACTCCGTGAATGACAGCGTTGCGTGGGACTCGGCCGTGATACCCCACCAGTCTCGAGGAAACTCGAAGAGACGATCTGGTTGGTCCTCTTCCAGGATCTCGCCGGCGATGGTGCACCCTGCATCCGATAGACATTCCTTGAAGGCGGCGCGGGCCTCCGGTGAGTTCGAGAGTCGCAGAACACTTGCCGCAAGCTCGCCGCATTCGACTGGATCGCCATGCTGGGCCACGGCGAGGCAATGCTCCGGCGACAGCTCCGCCGCGCACAGCTCGATCGCGGCTACCGTCAACGGGGAGAGCCGGACCCCCGGGGTCGGCGGCGCTCCGTTGACCCCGGGTTGCTGCCCTTCCATGGGAAGCACCGCAACCTGTGCGGGATTGCTACCCGACAAGAGCGTCTGTACGAAGTCATGGAGTGCTGCGGTGGAATCCAGATTGTGCTGGCAAACCCGTAGGCCAAGCTCCGCGAGATACGTGGTGAGAGCGGAGACAAACGCCGAGTCGGGGGGCGACGTGCAGACGAGGTGAACATTGCGGGTCTTACTGACATACGCCGTGCCCTGGTCTTCAGACGGGCCAGTCGAGCTTTTAGTGTCGCTGGAGGTGGTCATATTGCACCGTTCACTAACGGTTTCCAATCCATACTGAACTTAAGCGGATCGGCAGAGTACCAGACTAAAATACAATTAGTACCCATACTTTCGTCTGTTTGGGATCGGCGCGCATACGAGCGCCATCCGCGCTTAGCCAGAATGGCCGCTCTTGGGCCCATGCCGCGGTGCTTAGAACTCGTGCGAGCGCGCTTTTGCGTGGCGCTCGATCGCCAGCTCGACCAGGCGGTTGCATAGGTCTGGGTAGGAGAGGCCGCTGGCCTCCCAGAGCTTGGCGTAGACGCTGGTCTCGGTGAAGCCGGGCATGGTGTTGATCTCGTTGACGAGCAGGCGGCCGTCCTCTTCGAGGAAGAAGTCGCAGCGGGCGAGGCCGGAGCAGCCGCCCAGCTCGAAGGCGTCGACGGCCAGTTCCTGCAGGGACGTGATCAGCTCGCCGGGGATCGGCGCCGGCACGGCCAGCTCCATGCCACCGGCGCTGTACTTGGTCTCGTAGTCGTACCACTCACCGTGGGCGATCACCTCGCCTGGCAGCGAGGTCTTGGGGCGCTCGTTGCCAAGTACGGAGCACTCGACCTCGCGACCCGGCGCATGCGCCTCGACGATGACCCGTGGATCGTGCCGCAGGGCGAGGTCGACCGCTGCGTCGAGGGCCTCGCCGAGATCCTCGACCCTGCTGATGCCGACGCTGGAGCCGAGGCGCGAGGGCTTGACCCAGAGCGGCAGCCCCATCGCCTCGCAGCGCTTGCGCCAGCCCGCCTCGCCGACCGCGGCAAACTCGACCTGCGGCAGGCCGGCCTGAGCGAAGAGGCGCTTCAGCGTCAGCTTGTCCATGCAGACGGCCGAGGCGAGCACGTCGGAGCCGACGTAGGGAACGTCGAGCCACTCCAGTACCCCCTGCACGCTGCCGTCCTCGCCGAAGGGCCCGTGCAGAGCCGGAAAGGCCACGTCAACCCCAAACAGGCCGGCGGCCGGCGCCAGCTCGACCGGGGCGCCGCGGAAGCTCCAGGCGCCGTCGCGGGCGATCGCCACCGGCAGCGCCTCATGGCCGGCCTGCTCGAGGCCGCGGGCCACCGCCTCGCCGGAGCGCAGCGAGACGTCGTGCTCGGAGGAGCGCCCGCCGCAGAGGACCGCGACCCTCATTCGGCTTCCGTTTCGCTTTCGACGGCGCGTTTGCCGACGACCACGGTCACACCGGAGCCCGGTTCGACCTCGGAGCCCGGCGGCGGGAACTGGTCGGTGACGCGACCGACTTGGGCGGGAACTTCGGTTTCCTCTTCCTGCACTTCGGGAACGAGGCCCGCGGCGCGCGCTTCTTCGACCGCTTCCCGCCTTTCCTTGCCGATCAGGTTCGGGACCTTCGCCTGCTGCCTGCCCCCGGAGACGACGATCGAGACGGTCGAGCCGCGCGGCAGCTCCGAGCCCGCGCTCGGCGACTGGCGGATCACCTCGCCGGCCGGCCTCGCGCTTTCTTCTTCTTCGACGCTGGGGGTGAGGCCGCGGCCGCGGATCTGCTGCACCGCGACCGATCGCTGCGTTCCGGCCAGGACCGGCACCTTGGCGAGCTTCTGGCCCTTGGAGACCGTGAGCACGACGGTAGAGCCGCGCGTGGCGGTGGTCCCCCCGGAGGGCTGGGAGCGGACCACCAACCCGGCTTCGACCTCGTCGGAGTTGACCTTTTCGACCTGGGCGACGAAGCCGGCTTCCTCCACCAGTTCTTCGGCTTCGGCCTGGGTCAGGCCGGCAAGCCCGCCCGGCACCGCGGCGCTGCCGGGGCCGGAGCTGACGGTCAGCGAGACCTTCGGCTTCGAGCAGAAGAAGCTGAGGAAGGCGCAGTCGAGCGACGTCTCCCCCGCCCCCGGGTCCTGCTCGAGCACGGTGTTCACCGCCCTTTCGCGCTGCACCCGGTCGATGTCGCCGACCGCGAAGCCGTTTTGCTGCAGCAGGGAGATCGCGACGTTGAGGTCGTTGCCGGTCACGCCCGGCACCTCGGTCGTCGTGTCACGGGTGAGGGCGAAGCCGAGCAGGGCGCCGAGCAGCACGGCGACAGTGGCGAGGATCGCCCAGAAGCGGCGGCGGCGCTTGCGTTCCTCCTCCTCGGGGTCGGCCTCGGCGAGCGCCTCGTCAGCTCCTAGTACCGGCGCCGGCAAAGGCGCGAAGGCAGCGGTGCCGCCATGCTCGGCGCCTGGATCACGGCCCGCGGCGTCGAGCGCCGCGATGAACGCCTCGGCGCTCTGGAAGCGCTGGCCCGGGTCCTTTTCCAGCGCCCGCATCACGACCGCGTCGAGCGCCGGAGAGACGGCAGGATTGATCGAGCTGGGCCGCTGCGGCGTGTGCGAGACCTGCTTCATCGCGATCGCCACAGCGGAGTCCGCCTCGAACGGAACGCGGCCGGCGAGCGCCTCGTAGAGCATCACGCCGACCGAGTAGAGGTCCGAGACTGCGGTCACCGCCTGCCCCTGCGCCTGCTCGGGCGAGAGGTAGTGCGGCGTGCCCATCACCGAGCCGGCCTGGGTGATTTCGGAGGCGCCGGCGCGGGCGATGCCGAAGTCGGTGACCGTGGCCTTTCCCTCGTCGTCGACGATCACGTTCTGCGGCTTGAGGTCGCGGTGGACGACGCCGTGCCGGTGTGCGTAGCCGGCGGCCTCGAGCACCTGGCGGATCAGGCCGGCCGCCTGCTCGGGGGTCAGGCCCTGGTCGATCAGCTCTTTCAGCGAGCGGCCCTCGAGCAACTGCATCGCGATGTAGTAGGTGCCTTCGACGTCACCGCGGTCGAAGACCGAGACGATGTTGGGGTGCGAGAGCCCGGCAGCGGCCTCGGCCTCGCGGCGGAAGCGCTCGACGAACTCGCGGTCCTGGGCAAAGCGCCGGTGCAGGATCTTGAGTGCCACGCGGCGTTGCAGGTGTGGGTCCTCGGCCAGCCAGACGTCTGCCATGCCACCGGAGCCGATCCGGCGCAGCACCCGGTAGCGGCCGTCGACCGTGCTTCCCTCACCGACTTCAGGCGGCACTCTCAGCTCCCTTCGTTCGCAAGGATCGTTTCGGCGACGTCGCGGAAGATCGGCGCCGCGATGTCGCCACCGAAGGCGGTCGTGCACTCGACCGACGCGGCGATCGCGATCTGGGGGTCGTCGGCTGGGGCAAAGCCGATGAACCATGCCTGGTTCTCTTCGCTGCCGCCGCCACAGTCGTCGTTGAACGGCGTTTCCGCCGTGCCGGTCTTGCCGGCGACCGCGACCCCTGAAATCGCCGCATTGGTACCGGTGCCTTCAGTAACCACGCCTTCCATCGCCGTCGTCAGCTCGGCCGCCGTCTCCTCGCCGATCGGCTGGCTGTACTGCGAGGGATCCATCCGCTCGGTGACACGCCCGTCCGGGTCGACCACGCGGCTCCAGATCTGCGGCTTCATCAGGCTGCCGCCGTTGGCGACCGCCGCCGCAACCTCGGCCATCTGCAGCGGCGTCACCGCGAGCCGCTCCTGGCCGAAGGCGACGCGGGCGATGTCGACCGGGTCGGAGGGGCCGAGCAGCTCGTCGCCGTCGAAGATCCCACTCGTGTAGACCTGATCGGAGGGCAGGTCTATCGCCGGGGTCGAGCCGAAGCCGAAGGCGTCCATGTACTCGAACATCGTCTCGGCGCCGAGCTGCTCGCCGAGCTGGGCGAACCAGGTGTTGACCGAGTTGGTCAGCGCCGTGTCGAGCGAGATCGAACCGAAGTCCTCGTTGAAGTCGTTGGACAGCGGCTGGCCCTGGACTTCGATCGTGCCCGGCGCGTCGATCGTCGTCTCCGGCGTGATCGCGCCGCTGTCGAGACCGGCCGCAGCGGTGACCACCTTGAAAGTCGAGCCGGGCGGGTACTGGCCCTGGGTGACGCGGTTCAGCAGCGGCGAGGTCGGGTCCGAGTTGAGCTCGGAGAAATGCTCCGGCACCCGGTTTGGGTCGTAGGGCGGGTTCGACGCCATCACCCGCACCCGGCCCGTGCTCGGCTCGATCGCGACGACGGCGCCGAAGCCGGCGGCTTCGAGATCGGCCATGGCCACCTGCTGCGCCTCCGCGTCGATGTTGGTGACGATGTCATTGCCTTCCTGCTGCACCCCGCGCAGCTCGTCGAGGATCGAGCCGAGCTCCGAGCCTTCGCCGACCAATTCGTCGTTGTGGTACTTCTCGAACTCGCTGTCGCCCTGGCGCACGAAGCTGTATCCAACCGGGTGGCCGTAGAGCCCCCCTTCGGGATAGCGCCGCACGTAGCGCAGGGCGTCGCCGCGGCCCTTGGGGACCGAGCGGGCGAGGACGGTGCCGTCGGCGGCGAGGATCCGGCCGCGCTCGATCTGCTGCTGCTCGAGCAGCGGCCGCGCGTTCACCCGTTTGTCCTTCAGCGCCTCCGCCTCGAAGACCGACCAGTAGGACGTGAAGGCAACGAGGACCGCGAAGAGGACGACGATGAAGGCGAAGAGCTGGACGATCTGGCGGTTCATCGGCTTACGCACCCTCCAAGGCCAGAGCCCCGCGCGGGGCCTGCGCCTCGCGGCGGGCGCGATCGGAGATCAGCAGCAAGAGCGCCAAGAGGACGAAGTTGGCGACGATCGAGCTGCCGCCGTAGCTGATGAAGGGCAGGGTGACGCCGGTCAGCGGAATCACCCGCGTGACGCCGCCGATGATCACGAAGGCCTGGATCGCGAATACCGCGGTAAGGCCGGTCGCGAGCAGCTTCGAGAAGCCGTCGTCGGCCAAGAGGGCGATCTTGAAGCCACGGGCGGCGATCAGGAGGTAGGTGAGGATGACGGCACTGGCGCCGAAGAGGCCGACCTCGTTGACGATCAGCGAGTAGATCGTGTCGGTCTGCGCCGCCGGCAGCAGCGCGTCGTCGGTGCCGGGGATCGTGATCAGCGCCTGGCCGAAGCCTTTGCCGAAGAGGCCGCCGTCAGCCTGGGCGAAGATCGACTGCAGGATCTGGTAGCCGCTCACCGCCGGGTCCTGGTAGGGGTCGAGCCAGATCTCCACCCGGTCGTGGACATGCGGAACGGTGGAGGCGAAGAACCAGGCGCCGACGAGGAACATCCCCATCCCGATCACGACGAAGGAGAAGCGGCCGGTGGCGACGTAGAGCAGAGCAAGGAAGGCGGCGAAGAACATCAGCGAGCTGCCCAGGTCGCGGATGAAGACGAGCATGAACATCGACGCTCCCCAGACGACCAGCAGCGGACCGAGGTGCTTGAGCGGCGGCAGCGTGACGCCGAGCACCCGGCGGGCGCCGACGATCAGAACCTCGCGGTGCTCACGCAGGTAGCTGGCAAGGAAGACGACGATGCAGATCTTCGAGAACTCGGCGGGCTGGAAGGCGAGCGGGCCGATCTTGACGCCGAGGTAGGCGCCGTTGACCTGCTCGCCGATCCCCGGCAGACGCGGCGCCAGGAGGAGCAGTAGGCCAACCCCGGCGATCGTGTAGCGGTAGCGCTCGAGCACGTCGTAGTCACGCAGGAGCTGGATCGTCAGGGCGAAGAGGATGAGGCCGAGCACGAACCAGTTGGCCTGGTCGCGCGCGAGGTCCGCATCGATCCGGTAGATCATCACCAACCCGAAAGCGGTCAAAAGCGCGGCCAGCGGGAAGAGGTAGGGGTCGGCGTTGGGAAGCCGCAGGCGCAGGTAGATATGGGTTGCAAAGCAGACGGCGAGGAAGTAGGCGCCGTAGATCAGGCTGACGTTGCCCAGGCGCGCGTCCTCCTGGGCGAAGACCGCGGCGAAGCCGGCGCTGAGCAAGAGGGCGACCGGGACGAGGGCGACCAGCTCCCGGTTTCGCGCACTAACCCTCAGCAAGGTTCGCGCTCCGCTCCCGGCGCGAAGAACCAGATATGCACGCTTGGTCGCTCCGCGCTCAAGGAACCCCCTGGCTGCGTTCGATGTCTTCGATCAGCGAGACCGCATCCTCGCGCGAGCGGAAGTCGTGGTCGGTGACCGATTCGCGCCGCACCCGCGGCAGAGCCTCAGTCTGGAGCGGGCTGGCGTAGCGCTCGTCGTAGAGCGTCAAGCCGAAGGGCAGCTCGTAGGGCAGGCCGCGGTAGAGGGAGACCCGGCCGCTGTCGTCGGTGCCAAGGAACCAAACCTGTCGATTGCCGTACCAGGCGCCGAAGGCGACCGCGGCGATCACCGCGACAACCACAAGGACCTTCGCCGCCGTGCGCAGGCCGTGGCGCGGCGACTTCGCCGCCAGCTTGTCGCGGCGCTCCCGAGCCGCGGCGGCGGCGGCTCGGCGGCGCACCTCGGTCGAGGTCAAGCCGGCCTCCTCTGCCGCGGCGCCCACCAGCGTCGCGTCCTCCGGCTTCTCCCCCAGCGGCGCGGCGGCGTCGCCGAGGCGGAAGGCCAGCGCGGTGATGTTGTCGCGGCCGCCGGCGCCGTTGGCCTCGTCGACTAGCGTCCGCACCGCCTCGCGCATCGAGACTGCGCCGGAGAGGACGGCGGCGATGCGCTCCTCGCTGACCATCGTCGTCAGACCGTCGGAGCAGAGCAGGAAGACGTCGCCGGGCGCCGCGGGGGCCGTCTGCACGTCGACCTCGACCTCCGGCTCCGGCCCGAGCGCGCGGGTGATGATCGAGCGCTGCGGATGGTCCTCGGCCTGCGCGTCGGTGATCTGGCCTTTGCGCCGCATCTCCTCGACCAGGGAGTGGTCCCGGGTCAGTCGCTCGAGCTTGCCGCGGCGCCAGCGGTAGGCGCGGCTGTCGCCGACATGGCCGATGCCGACCTCTTCGGCCTGCGCGTCGACGATCGCGGCGGTGATCGTCGTGCCCATGCCCGCGCGGGAGGGATCGGCGCGGGCCAGCTCGTTGATGCGGCGGTTGGCCCCCTCGATCGTCTCGCGCAGGAACTGCTCGGGCGGGCCCTCGGGCAGGTCGCGGTCGAAGGAGTCGGCCGCTGCTTTGGAAGCGACCTCACCCGCCTGAGCGCCGCCCATGCCGTCGGCGACGACGAAGATCGGCGAGCGGACGAAGAGCGAGTCCTCGTTCTCGCTGCGCTGGCGGCCGGTGTCGGTGCGAAACGCCTGATCGTCGACCCGCAGCACGCCCTCTATCCCCCCGCCTCGAACCTGAACTCGGTGTCGCCGATCCGCACCACGTCGCCGTCGATCAACTCTGCTTCCCCGTGCAGCTCGGCGTCGTTGAGCAGGGTGCCGTTGGTCGAGCTCATGTCTTCGACGTAGGCGCGGCCCTCGCGGGAGAAGATCCTCGCGTGCAGGCCGGAGGCGTAGCGGTCCTCGATCCGCAGGTCGGCTTCCTGCGAGCGGCCGATCGAGAGGCCGCCGATCAGGTCGAAGCGCTCTCCCGCCCGCAGGCCGCCCCCGCGCAGCACGACCAGCCAGGCATCGCCGCCCGCAGCGGCGCCGTCGTAGGCAGGCACGGGATGGAAGCCGGTCGCATCCGGGGCTGGCGCGACCGTGCCCCGCAGATCCTTCAGCGCGCTGCGCGCGATCCAGAGCAGGAAGAGGTAGAGGACGGCGAGGAAGCCGAACTTGAGCGCCACCGAGATCGGGTCGTAATCCACATCAGCACCCTAATGACGGGCCCAGATCGTCGCCATCGGGGACTACCGCTCGATGTCGACCTGGAAGGTCGTCGTGCCGAGCGTGACCTTGTCGCCCGATTTGAGCCGGGTCGAGCCGACGCGGCGGCCGTTGACCTTGATCCCGTTGGTCGAGCCGAGGTCGGCGATCGTCCAATCGCCGCTCGGCGAGCGGCGCAGCTCGGCATGGTGGCGGGAGACATTCGGGTCGCGCAGGACGCAGTCCGCGTCGCGGGAGCGGCCCACAGTCGAGCGGGCGGCGTCGAGCACGTATCGGCGGTCGTCGACGGTGACCACGGCGCGGGTCGTGACTTCGGCGCGGCCGGCCGGGCTCTCCGCCGCTTTGGGCGGTGCGTCGCGAACCGCCGAGTAGACCATCGTGTGGCCCTCCTCCCCCTGGACCGGCGCCTCGCCCTCGTGCGCCGGCGGCTTGACCAGCCGCGTCTGGATCCCGAACTCGCCCAGCCGCAGGCGCTCGTCGGTCTCGAAGGCCACGGTGGGCCGGGTCAGCAGGTCGTAGCTGCGGCGGCGCGCGTGCTCCAGCAGGTAGCCGGAGAGCTCCTGCTCGAGCGAGCGCTCGTAGCCCTCGAGGCGGGTGCGGTCCTTGCTCGAGAGGTAGACCGTGTACTCGTTGGGCACGTAGACGCGGGCCACGCCGGCCGTCTTGTGCGAGTCCATCTCCTTCGCCAGCTTGCGGGCCAGCTCGACCGGCTGCACCTCGGAGCTGAAGGCGCGGCTGAAGACCCCCTCGACGAGGCCTTCGATCCGACTCTCGAGGCTGCGTAAGACGCTGATCGGGAAATCCTAGAGGTAGGGCTAGGGGAGGAAGGCTCCGTGGCCCAGCGCCAGCCAGGCGCCGAGCATCGCGGCGGCGGCCACAGCGCCGAGGCGCAGCCCGAGCGGGGCGTGGGTGGCGGGAAGATCGTCGGCGAGGCGATCGAGGGCGTCCTCGATCGCGCTGCCCAGCTCCTCCAGGGCGGGCCGGCGCCCAGGGCGGGACTGCAGGGCGGAGTCGATCGCGTCGCTGATCTCGCGCGGCAGGTCGGGGCGGAGGCGGCGCAGGGGCCGGGGGCGCGCGCCGATCGCGCGGGCGGTGGCGGCGGGGGTGGCGCGGCGGTTGGGATTCTCGCCGCCCCAGCACTCGTACAGCGTCAGGGCCAGCGAGTAGACGTCTGCCTCGGGGCCGGCGGTCTGCCCCTCTGCCTGCTCTGGCGACATGTAGGCAAGCGTCCCGACCACGTCGCCGGGAGCGGTCAGGGAAGCGGAGTCCGAGAGGCGGGCGATGCCGAAGTCCATCAGCCGGGCCCGAAACTCCCCCTCGGGCGCGACGACGACGTTCTGCGGCTTGATGTCGCGGTGGACGACCCCGCGCGAGTGGGCGTGGTCTAGGGCCTCGCAGAGGTCGGCGCCGATCTCGCCGATCTCGCGGTCGCTGAGCGCGCCCTCGCGGCTGAGCCGGGCCAGGGTGCGGCCCTCGACCAGCTCGGTGACGAGCAGGGCGTTGCCGTCCTCCTCCCCCATCTCGTAGAGGGTGACGATGCCCGGATGGTTGAGTCGTGCCGCGGCCTGAGCCTCGCGCAATACCCGCTTGCAACACTGGGCGCCGCGCGATTCGATCGCCTTGACCGCGACCGTGCGCTCGAGGCGGCCGTCCCAGGCCTCGTAGACCACGCCGAAGCCGCCGCTGCCGATGCGGCGCTCGATCAAGAAACGGTTGAGGACGAGGGTGCCGACCACGAGCTCCATCCGACTTCGTCGCGAATCCGCTTCCTCCTGCGACATACTCCCTGCTACTTGGAGGATTCGATCGCATCCCGGCCGGGGCGCAGACCACGCCCGCCACGTCGTCCCGAACGGCAACAGATCCTGCTGCGCCGCGGGCTCGCCCTCGGCGCGGGCCTGCTCGTCCTGATCCTGCTCGTGCTCGGCGTGCGCGGCTGCCTCAACGCCCGCAAGGAGCGCGCCCTCAGCGATTACGCGGGCAACGTCACCCAAATCGTCGAAGAGACCGACCAGACCAGCAAATCGTTCTTCGACAAGCTCTCGGATCCCGGCGACCTCTCGGTCACCGACTTCGTCGCCGAGGTCAACGCCGACCGCAGCGCGATGGACAACTACGTGGCTCGGGTTGACGCGCTCGACACGCCCGGCGACATGGGCAACGCGCAGAGCTCGCTGGAGCTGGTCTACGAGTTGCGGGCCAGCGCGATGACCGAGATAGCCGACAAGGTAAGCACCGCGCTGGGCGACGTCGGGTCGGAGAAAGCGACCGCGGCGATCGCCAACCAGATGGGCAAGCTGTACGCGAGCGACGTCCTCTACGCCACCGTCGCCAGCCCCGAGATCGACTCGGTCCTCGCCGACAACGGGATCGAAGGGAAGGATGTGCCGGAGAGCGTCTTCGTCCCCGACGGCACCGAGTGGCTCAGCGAAGACGCGATCGCCGAAGCGCTCGCCGCGGTCAGCGGCTCGACCAGCGCGGCGACGCCCGGCGTGCATGGCCTGGGCCTACTCGGGACCAGCGTCAACGGCACCGAACTGACGGCCGAAGGGACCACCTCGGTGCCGGCGGAAGAAACGCCCGAAGTCGAAGTGGAAGTGCAGAACCAGGGCGAATCGACCGAGAACGGCGTGACGGTCTCGGTCACCGTCAACGGCAAAACCCTCGCCGGTGACATCAGCAGCATCGAAGCGGGGGCAACCGAAACGGTGGTGATCCCGCTGACGCCGGCGCCCCAGGGCGAAGCGACGCTGGAAGTCGAAGCGGAACCGGTCCCGGGCGAGGAAGTCTCCGAAAACAACGAAGCGACTTACACCGTCGTATTCGAATGAGTAGAGCGGGTGGTGGGGCTGCGCGGGAGCCTATGTTCGCTTCGCTGACGCTTCGCTCACGGATTTGGAGCCCCCTTCGGGGGCCCGGGATATCTCAGCCGTGGCCGCTTCGCGAGGCTCCCGCCCAGCCCCACCACCCGCCCATTCCCATGCCAGCGCAACTCGCCCACAGCTCGGGCTGCGTCATGGCGGTCTTTCTCTAGATGCGCATCTCGTTCCTCGGACCAGCCGGGACCTTCACTGAAGACGCGCTGAAGGAGGCGGCGCCCGAGGGCATCGAAATTGAGGCGCTGCGGACGCCAACGGTCCACGACGCGATCGTCGCGGTCGAGCGGGGTGAGGCAGAGCGGGCGCTGGTGCCGTTCGAGAACTCGATCGAGGGGTCGGTGCGCAGCACGCTCGACACGCTCGCCTTCGACACCGCCTCGGTGACGATCGTCGGCGAGCACGACTTCCGCGTCCACGCCCACCTGATCGCGCGTGAGGGGATCGAGCTGGAGCAGGTCTCGGCGATCCTCTCGCACCCGCAGCCGCTCGCTCAGTGCGCCGGCTTCCTGCGCGAGCACCTGCCCGGCGTCGAACGCCGCAGCGTCAGCAGCACCGCCGAGGCGGTCCGCATGGTCGGCGAGTCGGTGCGGCCCTGGGCCGCGATCGGCGCTCGTGCCGCTGCCGATCTCTACGGCTGCGTCGTCCTGCGCGAGGGGATCGAGGACGAGGCCGAAAACGTCACCCGCTTCGTCTGGATCGCCCCGGAGAGCACGAAGCCCGAGGGGGAGGGCGCGTGGCGGACTTCCCTCGTCTTCTCCGAGCTCGGCGCCGACCACCCCGGCGCGCTCGTCGACGCGCTCCAGGAGTTCTCCAGCCGCGCGGTCAACCTCTCGCGGATCGAGTCACGGCCGGCGCGCCAGGGCCTGGGCCGCTACATGTTCTTCTGCGACCTCGAAGGGGCGATCGACGACCCTGCCATCGCAGAGGCCCTCTCCTCGCTCCGCGAGAAAGCGGAATCGGTACGCATCCTGGGCTCGTATCCCACCAGCTGACGAGAGGCCGGGGCAGGTGGGCCTCGCTCTAGCCTCCACAACTCGTTGCGTAAATCTCGGCGGCGGAGCCGCCGTCC
>JBEVMR010000114.1:0-8153 GCA_040508545.1 Solirubrobacterales bacterium | reverse complement strand
CGTCGGCACCGCCGGCAACGACACGATCGTCGGCAAGAAGGCCAGCGACGTGATCTACGGCGGCGGCGGCGACGACAAGATCTCCGGCGGGCCGAACGGCAACGACACGATCTGCGGCGGGCCGGGCGACGACGTGGTCAACGGCGGTCGCGGCAACGACTCGCTCCACGGGGGCGCGGGTAGTGACGTCCTGCTCGGCGTCACCGGTGGCGACGGGCTGTTCGGCGAGGGCGGCGACGACAAGCTGTTCGGCGCCAAAGGCCCCGACCGCGAGAGCGGCGGCGCCGGCGACGACGACCTGCTCGGCGGCCGCGGCCCGGACAGCCTGCAGGGCGGCGGTGGCGCCGACACGATCTACGCCGGCAAGGCAACCGACCGCGAGATCGAAGGCGGGGACGGCGACGACAGGCTCTACGGAGGCCGGGGCAACGATCCGCTGACCGGCGGAGCCGGCGAGGACCTCGTCGACGGCGGCCTCGGCGACGACAACCTGGCGGGCGACGGGGGCAGCGACCGTCTCTACGGCAGCCATGGCCGCGACGACATCTCCGGCGGCGAGGGCGACGAAGACGTCCTGCGTGGCGACATCGGCTTCGACAAGCTCGACGGCGGCCCGGGCGTGCGCGACATCGCCTCTTTCTCAACGGCCTCCGAAGCGGTCACCGTCGACCTCAGCGGCGGCAGCGCCTACGGCGACGGCCGCGACCGGATCGCCTCTGGCACCGAGGACGTGATCGGTTCCGGCTACGGGGACACGCTGATCGGCGACGGCGCCGACAACCGCCTCGACGGCGGCGCCGGCTTCGACGAGCTCGACGGACGTGACGGCTCAGACCTCCTCTACGGCGGGCCCGACGGCGCCGAGTGCGACAACGGAACGGCAGCGGAAGCCTGTGATCAGAGCGCGACCGGAGGCACTGGCCCGAAGGTGACCAGCGTCCGCAGCATCGACGGCAGCGGCTCGCTCAGCATCCACGGCTACGCGGGCGACGACTCGGTGAGGATCAGCTTCGAGGGCTCGAGCTTCGTCGTCACCAACGACTCCCATCCCTTTCCTCCCGACAACGTCCAGGGCTGCACGGAGAGCAGCGGGGCGGCCGTTTGCCCAGCCGGCGCGCAGACCATCCTCGTCGATGTCGACGGCGGCAACGACACGGTCGCGGTCGCCGGAGGCGTCCCCGCCACGATCGAAGTCCGGATCGACGGCGGGCCCGGCGCCGACGATCTCGACGGCGGGCCCGGCAATGACGTGATCGAGGCCGGCGACGACAGCGACCCCGACGTGCTCGAGGGCAACGCCGGTGACGACGCGCTGATCGGCGCCCGCACCGACCTGCACGTGCCGGTCAACAGTGGCAAGAGCACGCTGATCGGTGGGCCCGGCTCCGACGTCCTGGTCGGCGGCGACCCCTGCGACGGCGACCTCTTCGATGGCGGCTCTGGCAACGACAACGCCAACTTCTTCCGCTTCACGCCCGGCGTCTACGCCAAGATCGGCGGCCAGGTGCTGCGCCGGGGCGACCCCTGCACGCCGGGGCGCGTCGATTCCTCGGTCGAGACGCTCGAGGGCTCGCCGGGACCGGACGTCCTGATCGGCAACCACCGCGACAGCCTGATCGGACACGGCGGGCGCAACAGGCTGCGCACCCGGCCAGCTCACTAGGCAACCTAGCCCGGTTCGAACCCCTCCTCGCCGATCAGCGGCACGAAGCGACAGGGACCGATCTCCTCGCGGCGCAGCTCGCCGCCCTCGCGGCGGAAGACGGTGAGCAGGTCGGCACAATCACCGGCGATCGGGACGACCAGCCGGCCGCCGTCGCCGAGCTGGCCGAGCAGGGTGCGCGGCGGCGCCGGCGCCGTGGCATGGACCGCGATCGCCTCGAAGGGCGCCCGCCCGGGCATGCCTCGGCTGCCGTCGCCGACCAGAAGCTCGACGTTCCCGGCCCCGGCCCGGTCGAGCGCCCGGCGCGCCTCGGCGGCAAGCGAGGCGTGGCGCTCGATCCCGATCACCTCGGCGGCGAGGCGAGCCAGGACCGCCGCCGAGTAGCCGGATCCGGCGCCGATCTCCAGCACCCGCTCCCCCCCACTCAGCTCCAGCGCCTGGCAGATCGCGGCGACGATCCAGGGCTGGGAGATCGTCTGCCCCTCCCCGATCGGCAGAGCCGAGTCGGCGTAGGCGCGGCGGCGCTGGGACTCGGGCACGAACTCGTGCCGCGGCACCTCCTCCATCGCCGCCAGGACACGCTCGTCGGTGATGCCGCGGCGGCGCAATTGCCGCTCGACCATCCGCGTCCGCTGCGTGTCAAAGTCGGTCACCGGGCCACCGACTCAGCCGTCATGTCAAAAAATGTAGTTGCGTAATTTCGCCGGGGCGAGGACCGTCACTCGGCCGCGGCCCGGGCGGACGACGCCGGCGCGCTCGAGGTCGGCGAGGAAGCGGCTGACGCTCTCACGCGAGGTGCCGGCGAGCTGGGCCAGATCGGACTGGTTCATGCGGATGGTGATCTCGCCGCCTTCACCTGTTCGCGGCCCCTCTTCGGCGACGAGCTGCGAGAGGACGCCGGCGACGCGGCTGGGCACGGTCTGGAAGGACTGGCGCGAGATCCGCTCGTTGGCGGCACGCAGGCGCCGCACCAGGGCGGCGATCAGCTTCACGGTTATGTCCGGATGGCGGGCGAGCAGCGAGCGCACCTCGCCGGCCGGCAGCGCCAGCAGCTCCCCGTCGCCGAGCGCTTCGACGCTGGCCGAGCGAACCTCGCCGTCGAGCATCGCCAGCTCGCCGAAGATGTCCCCGGGGCCGAGCGTCGCCAGCGTGATCGCCCGCCCGTCGGAATGCTCGCGGGTGACCCGGAAGCTGCCCGAGCGGACTATGTAGCAAGCGTCGGAGTGGTCGCCCTCGTGGAAGACGCGGGTTGCAGCGGGGAAGGAGCGCGGCACGGCAACCTGCGAGAAGCTCTCCAGCTCACGCGGCTCGAGGTCGGCGAAGAGCGGCACGCTGCGCAGCAGCTCGACCGGACTCTGGCTCTCCTCCGCAGCGGTCACCACCGGATTATCCCGCTAAGGGCGCACGGGCAAGCCCGCCGGGGCCAGAGGCCGCCGGCGGACTTGGCGCGTGGCCTGCTTCAGCGTGCTTTGAGAACCAGGCGCGCCGACTGGACCGAGGCGCCCTTGCGGCGGTGCTTGCGGAGGCCTGGCCTGCGCTTGCGCTTGCTTGCTTTCGAGCCCTGCGAAGCCGCGTCGAAGGCTGCCGTGCCGGCTACGCCGGTGGCCCCAGTGCTGGCGACCGGGTCGGGAGCGGAGCCGACGCCGGTGAGGACGATCGGGGTCGGGCCTTCGTTTTCGCCGAAGAGACCGAGCGTCGCTTTCTTGACCCCCTCGCTTGCCGGCTGGAAGCGCACCTGGACGGTGCAGGTCGCGGCAGGGGCGATCTCGACGCCGGTGCAGTTCTCGTCGATGATCTGGAAGCTGCCGATGGCGCCGCCGGCGATCACCGCTATGAACATCCCACCCGGCATGTTGCCGGTGTTCGAGATCGTGATCTCGCGGATCGTTCCGGCGGATCCCACCTTGGCCACGCCGAAGTCGGTCGGGTTCGCGGCCGGGGCGAAGGTCGCTCGCCCGCCAGTGCCGCTCAGATCGGCGCTGAACGAGTAGGAACCGACGTTGACGCGGAACTGAGCGTTGTACTCCACCGCGTCGTAGGGGCCGAAGTAGACCTGCGCCGAGCAGGATTCGCCCGGTTGCAGGGTGGTGCCATAGCAGTTGCTGTAGCCGGTCGAGAAGGCGCCAGAGCCCGGTCCGGTGATTTCACCGGAGCTGATCTGGAAGGCTTCCGCCCCCGCGTTGCGCAGCTGGAAGTACGTCTGGGTCGAACCCCAGTTGAGCGGGTGAAGGCCGAAGTCGTAACTCCCCGGTTCGACGCTGAGCTGAGGGGGCTCGACCGGCTCCGGCGGCGCGGCCAGGCCGGCCGCGGGGCGGGTCGCCATCAGGGCGAGCAGGGCGATGGCAAACCCCAGGAGGATGAAGGTGGTTCGCGCTGGCTTGGACTTCTGTCGTATAGAGAGCATGGACGGCTGATCGACCCCGGCCGGCCCACCGCTGAGGACCGGCTGGAATGTTTCACCGATCGATCAACGGGCCGAAGCCGTGAGCTTGCGCGGACCACGGCTGAAGCCGGCGCTGAGCAGGGCCTCCTCGTGGCCGGATCCGATCACCGGCTCGCCGTCGAGCTTCTCCACCCCGAGCTTCGGCAGGCGGCCGGCGCTGACTGCGTCCGCCAGGGCCTGCATCGCCGCCGCCAGATCGGCGTCGCTCAGCTCGACCAAACGCAGGATGCTGCGACCGCCGCGCTCGACGTAAACGAGGGGCTCGCCGTCGCGCAGCAGGACGTAGGCGCCGGGGGCGCGGGCCGGGCGGCGGCCCGAGGGCGGTTTCGGCCAGGGCAGCGCCGCACCGAAGGGATTGGCGGGGTCGGTGGCGGCGAGGACCTGGAAGGAGCCGTCGGTTTCCGGCAGCGAGCGCAAGCGCTCGACCGCTCCGGCCAGGGCGAACTGGGCGCCGCCGAGGCCCTCGACGAAGTAGCCGCGACGAGCCGTGCCAAGCAGCTCGAGGTTGCCCAGCTCGGCATAGAGCGTCGAGAAGCCGCCGGGGACCCCCTCGGCGAGCACGGTCTCGCGGGTGACGATCCCGTAGCGCTCCAGCATCAGCTCGGCCTGAGCGCGCAACTTGGCGCCGGGGCCGGGCGCGTCGGCCAGCAGCGGCGCCGTCAGCGACCAGCGCCCCTGCACTGCCGCTCCGGCGCCGGAGCGGCGGCGGGCGAAGCGGCGACCGCCGCGTTCGTGCCCGGGCACCGAGCGCAGACGCGGCGCCCGCAGCGGCGCGAAGGCGTCGTTCGTGACCTCACCCGACCAGGCCAGGTCCCAGAGCGCGTTGTGCAGCTCCTCGGGGGGAAAATCGAGATCGGCGAGCAGGTCGAGCCAGAAGGAGGGGCCGGCGAGGAGTCGCTCGCGGATCGCCTCCTGCGGAGCTCCCGCAGAACGCTCGAGCTTCGCGTTGGCGGGCGGCGGGCCGGCGAGACGCACGTCTTCACGGAAGTAGAGGGCGACGCGGCCGTCGCTGCGGCCGCGCGAGCCGGCACCGATCCAGACCAGCTCACCGCTCGTGCAGAGCTCGTCGAGCCACGCGGGCGAGTAGCTGCCGAGGCGGCGCGGCAGCACGTCCCCCTCCCAGACTTTCGGCGTCAAGGCGACGCCCTGCAGCGGCACCAGCGCGTCGCGCAAACGGTCGGGCCCGGCGCCGGCGGGGCGATGGACGTCGACGTTCTGCCAGCTCGGCAGAAAGCGGGCGAAGCGGTCGCGCGCCGCCGGCTCGACCTCTCGGCGCAGGTGGGCGAGGCTGGCGCGGCGCACCCGGCGCAGCACGTCGGAGTCGCACCACTCGCGCTCCGAGCCGCCGGGCAGCAGCTCGCCGCGGACCAGCGCCCCTTCGCGCTCCAGCTCGCGCAGCGCCGGGGTCGGGTCGACGCCGTAGCGCTCGGCCAGTTGCACGGTCGGGAACGGGCCGTGCGTGCGGGCATAGCGCCGCACCAGAGCACGCATCGCGTCGGGGTGGTCTTCGAGGAAGGTCTCCGGCAGGCCGGGCGGCGGCGGCACGCCGAGGGCGTCGCGGTAGAGACCGGCGTCCTCGCCGGCGACGTAGCGCTCCTCGCCGCCGATCCGGACCAGGGCGACGCGGCGCTCGGCGACCAGCTTCTCCAGCATCGAGGCGGCCGAGTAGCCCTCTTCCACCCGCTCGGCGCACTCGGCCGCGGTTAGATCGCCGACGTTGCGCAGCACCTGCTGCAGGGCGTCGCGGTCGCCGGCGCGGCCGGCCTCGGTGCGGTGCTGGAGCTGCGCTTCGACCTCCTCCAGCGCCTCGGGGTCGATCAGCTCGCGCAGCTCCTCCTGGCCGAGCAGCTCGCGCAGCAGGTCGCGGTCGAGGGAGAGGGCCGCGGCGCGGCGCTCGGCGTTCGGCGTGTCCCCCTCGTACATGTAGGTGGCGACGTAGTCGAAGAGCAGCGAGGAGGCGAAGGGCGAGGCGGTCGGGGTCTCGACCTCGACCAGGCCGATCTTGCGCGAATTCAGATCGGTGAGGATCTGGCGCAGCGAGGGCAGGTCGAGGACGTCGCGCAGGCACTCGCGGTAGGTCTCGAGGATGACCGGGAAGCGGGGGAAGTCGCGTGCGACTTCGAGCAGGCTCTGCGACTTCAATCGCTGTTGCCACAGGGGAGTGCGTTTACCCGGGTAGGCGCGCGGGATCAAGAGCGAGCGTGAGGCGTTCTCACGGAAGCGGGCGCCGAACAGGGCCGAGTTGGAGAGCTCGCGGACGACCAGGTCCTCGAGCTCGTCGGGCTCGACCATGATCAGGTCGGCCGGCGGTGGGTCGTCGGCGTCGGGCAGGTGGATGACGATGCCGTCGTCGGACCAGATCGCGTCCGCCTCGAGCTCGAGTTCCTCGCGGATCTTCTGCCCCAGGGCCAGGCCCCAGGCCGAGTGGACGCGGCCGCCGAAGGGCGAGAGCACGCAGAGGCGCCAGTCGCCGATCTCGTCGCGGAAGCGCTCGACCACGATCGTCTCGTCGGAGGGGACGACGCGGGTCGCCGCCTGCTGCTCGCGCAGGTAGGCGACCAGGTTCTCGGCGGCGCGGCGATCGAGGTCGTACTCCCCTGCCAGCTCCTTCGGGTCACGTGAGACCGCTTCGCGCGAGAAGGCGCCGATCGCCCGTCCCAGCTCGGCCGGGCGGCCGATCCCGTCGCCCTTCCAGAACGGCACCGCGCCGGGCAGCCCGGGTGCCGGGGTGACGATCACGCGGTCGCGGGTGATGTCCTCGATCCGCCAGGTGGTCGCGCCGAGCAGGAAGGTCTGGCCGGGGCGCGCCTCGTAGACCATCTCCTCGTCGAGCTCGCCGACGCGGCGGCCGTCGGGCAGGTGGACGCCGTAGAGGCCGCGGTCGGGGATCGTGCCAGCGTTGGTGACGACGAGCTGGCGGGCGCCTTTGCGGCCGTGCATCGTGCCGCGGGTGCGGTCCCAGACGATCCGCGGCCGCAGCTCGGCGAAGCGGTCCGAGGGGTAGCGCCCGTCGAGCATGTCGAGCACGTTCTCCAGCTGTTCGCGGGAGAGCTCGCTAAACGGCTCGGTCGCGGTGACCACCCGCTCGACCTCGTCGATCTCCCACTCGTCGAGCGCCGCCATCGAGACCAGCTGCTGGGCGAGCACGTCGAGCGGGTTCTGCGGGATCACCGTCTCCTCGATCGCCCCTTCGCGCATCCGCCTCGCGACCACCGCGCACTCGAGCAGGTCGGCGCGGAACTTGGGGAAGATGCGGCCGCGCGAGACCTCGCCCAGCGAGTGGCCGGCGCGGCCGACCCGCTGCAATCCTCGGCTGACCGACTTCGGCGACTCGACCTGAATCACGAGGTCGACGGCGCCCATGTCGATTCCGAGCTCCAACGAGCTGGTCGCCACGAGGCACGGAAGCTGCCCAGACTTGAGCATCTCCTCCACCACGGTCCGCTCCTCGTGAGATAGCGATCCGTGGTGTGCTCGCGCGATTTCAGGCGCCTCTCCCGCGGGTGGCGCGGTAGGGGGGACCTCCCCTGAGGAAGCTTTAGCTACCGGAAGGGGAGGTGGGTCCCCTGCCGTGACAGGACCCGCGGGCCGATTGCCTGCGTGCTCGGTCGCCGGCAGCTCTCCCTCTGGTTCGCCGGCCGCTAGCTCGTTCAGGCGCTTGGCTAGGCGCTCAGCAGCTCTCCTTGCGTTGACGAAGATGATCGTCGAGTTGTGCTCTTTTACGAGCTTCAGGAGCTCGGGGTAGATCGCGGGCCAGATCGAGCGGACGTGGGCGTTCGGCTCTCCGTCGTTGGGGACGCCCTCGCTGTTGGGAAAGTTGGGAGCGCCCGGTTCGCTCATGTCCTCGACGGGCACGACGATCTCGAGGTCCAGCTCCTTAGCCACCCCAGCATCCACAATCTCGCAAGCTCGCTTAGGACCGACCAGGAACTTCGCGATCCGCTCCAACGGTCGCTGCGTGGCAGAGAGCCCAATCCGCTGGACTGAGGAATCGGGGGAGGACTCGCCGGAGCCTCCATGCTGTTGCTCCGGCGAGTCCTCCCCCGA
>JBEVMR010000077.1:0-34360 GCA_040508545.1 Solirubrobacterales bacterium | reverse complement strand
GGAAGCTTTAGCTACCGGAAGGGGTGGTCCCCCCTGCCGTGACAGGACCCGCGCGCCTAAGCGGCCTGGGCAACCGGCGAATAGGCGGATGCGTACGCGGCCGTAATCGAGTCAGCCGTGATCTCGACCAGCCGCCGCAGCTCCCCCTCTGAGATCGAGAGCGGTGGCATCAGGACGATGACGTCGCTGAGCGGGCGGACGATCGCGCTCCGCTTGCGCGCCTCCAGGGTCACCTGGTGGCCGAGGCGGAGCGCCGGGTCGTGCTCGCCGAGGTCGATGCCGACCATGGTCCCGCGGCGGCGCACCTCCGTCACCTCGGGCATCGCGGCGACGGGATCGAGCAGCTCGCCGAGCAGCTCGATCTTCGCCTGCAGACGCTCCAGCGTCCGCTCCTGCTCGAATGCCTCGAGGCTGGCGATCGCCGCTGCGCAGGCGAGCGGGTTGCCGGTGTAGGTGTGGCCGTGGAAGAAGGTCCGGTACTGCTCTGGGGCGCCGAGAAACCCCTCGTAGATCCGCTCGGTTGCCAGCGTCGCCGCCAACGGCAGGTAGCCGCCGGTGAGGCCCTTGGCGAGGCAGAGGAGGTCGGGGGAGACCCCCTCCTGCTCACAGGCGAACATCGTGCCGGTGCGGCCGAACCCGGTCGCCACCTCGTCGCAGATCAGCAGCACGCCGAAGCGGTCGCAGAGCTCGCGCACGGCGCGCAGGTAGCCGGGCGGGTGGACCAGCATCCCCGCGGCCCCCTGGACCAGCGGCTCGAGGATCACGGCCGCCACCTCTTCCTCGTGGCAGGAGAGAACCCGCTCGAGGTCAGCCGCGTCGCCCGGCTCGGCAGCGTGGGTGCGGAAGAGCAGTGGCCGGTAGGTGGAATGGAAGAGGTCGATGCCGCCGACCGAGACAGACCCGATCGTGTCGCCGTGGTAGGCGTCGCGAAGGTGAACGAAGGAGGTGCGGCGGGTGTGCTGGCCGCCACGCTGCTGCTGGAACTGGAAGGCCATCTTCAGTGCGATCTCGGTCGCGGTAGAGCCCGACTCCGAGTAGAAGGCGCGCGAGAGGCCGGGCGGCGCCAGCTCGACTAGCTTGGCGGCAAGCTCGGCGGCGGCGGGATGGGAGAGGCCGAGCATGGTCGAGTGGGCGACCCGCTCGAGTTGCTCGCGCACGGCGCTGTCGATGCCTGGATGGCGATGCCCATGGACGTTGCACCACAGCGAGGAGACCCCGTCGATGTAGCGACGGCCCTCGCTGTCGATCAGTTCCGCCCCCTCGGCCCGCTCGATCATCAGCGGCTCTTCCTCGACCCAGCCCTGTTGCTGGGTGAACGGGTGCCAAAGATGATCCCGATCGAGCTGAGCGTGGTCCACCGACATCGCCAGAGGCGACGATAGATCGGCCCTCGGCCGGAACTCCTGTGATCTGCATCACACGAGCAACTATTGCGCTTGAGAAATAGTTGCGTTAGTGCAAGCATCGTCGTATGCAAGCAAGTGAGATCGCGGAGCTGGCAAAGACCGACGCAAGCGCTGCCACGCAGGAGACGGCGGCCCGGATGAGCGCCCTTCTGCGCCACGTCTTCCTCTATGACCGCGGCAACCAGCTGCGGGTGATCGAGGAGTCCGGGCTCTCGATGACGCAGTGCAAGGCGCTGTTGGAGCTGGGAGGGATCGGCGAGACGGCTGACCCACGCCAGGTGAGCGAGCTGGCCGAGACCTTCGGCGTCTCGGTCCCCTCGATGAGCCGGGCCGTCGACGCGCTGGTCAAGAAGAAGCTCGTCACCCGGTTGGAGGACCCCGACGACCGCCGCGTCAGGCGCGTCGCGATCACGGCCAAGGGCAAGCAGTTCGTCGACACGCTGCTGGTCGTCCGGCAGGCCGGGCTCGAGGCCTTCGCCGAGAGCCTCAGCTCCGCTCAGCGCCGCAAGCTCGACGCCGCGATCGACTCGCTCATGGACAGGGACGACATCGCCAAGACCTTTGAGCACCTGAAGGGAGTTGGTTCAGCTTGACCCGTTACCGCCACCTGATCACCGACGACAACCGCAAGTGGTGGACGCTCGGAGCGATGTGCTTCGCCCTGTTCATGATCATGCTCGACAACACGGTCGTGAACGTCGCCCTGCCCTCGATCCAGCGCGACCTCGACGCCTCGATCTCCGGTCTCGAGTGGACGATCAACGGCTACACGCTCTCCTTCGCAGTGCTGTTGGCGACGGGCGGGCGCCTGGGCGACATCTTCGGCCGCCGCCGCATGTTCCTGATCGGCGTCGTCATCTTCGCGCTCTCCTCGGCGACCGCCGGCCTGGCGCAGAGCCCCACCGATCTCGTCTTCAGTCGTGTCGTCCAGGGGGTGGGGGCGGCGCTGATGATGCCGGCGACGCTCTCGATCGTCACCGACGCCTTCCCCGCCCACGAGCGCGGTAAAGCAATGGGCACCTGGGCCGGCGTCTCGGCCCTGGCGCTCGCCGTCGGTCCCGTCCTCGGCGGTTTCCTCACCGAGCACGTCAGCTGGCGGGCGATCTTCTACCTCAACATCCCGGTCGCGGTGGGCGCCGTGGCGGCCGCCCTGTTCGCGGTGCGCGAGTCACGCGACACCACCGTCGGCCGCGAGGTCGACTACCTCGGCGTCGTGACGCTGACCGGCGCCCTGACGGCCCTCGTCCTCGCCCTGGTCGAGGGCAACGCCTGGGGTTGGGGCTCGCCCGAGATCATCGCCCTGCTGGCCGGCGCTGGCCTCGGGCTAGCCGCCTTCGTCGCGATCGAGCTCCAGGTAAAGGTGCCGATGGTCGAATTCCGCTTCTTCGGCGACCGCAACTTCGTGGGCGCCATCGTGGTGGCGTTGATCGTCTCCTTCGCGATGCTCGGCGTCTTCTTCTTCCTCGCCCTCTACATGCAGAACATCCTCCATTACTCGCCGCTGGAGGCTGGGGTGCGGTTCCTGCCTTCGACGCTGATGATCGTCGGTGTGGCGCCGGTGGCGGGCAGGCTCGCCGATCGCTTCGGCCCGCGCTGGCTGATCGTCGCCGGGCTGCTGATCCTCACCGGCTCGCTCTACAGCTTCACCGGGATCGCCGTCGACTCGACCTACTTGGACCTGCTGCCCGGCTTCATGCTGCTCGGTATCGGCATTGCCTTGACGATGTCGCCGATGACGAGCGCCGCGATGAACGCCGTCGCGGTCGAGAAAGCCGGCATCGCCTCGGGTGTCCTCTCGATGTTCCGCATGGTCGGCGGCAGCCTCGGGATCGCCGTGACCGGCGCGATCTTCCAAGGGGCCGCGGGCACCAGCTTCGAGACGGCAACTCCCCAGCATTTCGTCGACGGGCTCAGCGAGGCGATGCTGGTCTCCGCGGCCGTGGCGCTGATCGGCGCCGTGATCGCCGCCGCGGCGATCCGCGCCAAGCCGAAATCGCTCAGCGCCGAGGCGGCTGTCAATCCAGGCGGCTCGGAGCTTGCCGCGCAGGAGGCAGAGCTAGCCGCGGCCAAGAGCTAGCCGACGATAGGTCGAGCGGCGGCAACGCCTCGACCTCGACGGCACCCAGCCCGGCGATCGTCTTGCGGTTCGATTCCTCCACCGGGGTCGGGGCGGCGGGCCAGGGGGTGAGTACCACGGCCGCAACCTCGAGGCCGGCGGCGCGTGCCGCCTCGATCGTCAGCAGCGTGTGGTTGATCGTGCCAAGGCCCGGCGCGGCGGCGATGACGACGGGCAGCGCCAGGTCCACGGCGAGGTCTCGCACGAGGTAGTCGGGCCTGAGCGGGACGAGCAGCCCACCCACTCCCTCGCAGACGAGGGCGTCAGCCCCAGCTGCCGCGGAGCGCGCGGCCTCCAGCAGCCGCGCCCGCTCGATCTCCTCACCGGTCAGCTCGGCGGCGAGGTGCGGCGACATCGGCGGCCCGTAGCGGTAGGGCGCGACCTCCTCGTCACGCTGCACGCTGCCGGCGGCCCGGCGCAGTAGGGCGTGGTCGGGCTCGCCCTCGTCGTCGAGGCCGGTTACGGCTGGCTTGAAGACGGCTACGCGCTTGCCTTGGGAGGCGAGCGTGTGGGCAATCACCGCGGCGACAACGCTCTTGCCGACCTCGGTCCCAGTCCCCGTCACGAAAATGCCCGACGGCACGTCCAGGTCTGGGTTCGGGATCAAGCTGCGAGCAGGGTTGGGCTGGCGATGCCCAGCTCACGTGCGGCGTCGCCTGCCTGCTTTGCCGCGTCGCGCAGCTCTGCCTCCTCGTGGGTTGCCATGACGCTGAAGCGGAGCCGCGAGGAGCCGGCTGGGACGGTGGGGGGACGGATGCCCTGGGCGAAGACGCCGCGCTCGAGCAAACGCTCGCAGAGCTCCATCGTGCGCTCCGCGTCGCCGACTTCGAGCGGCACGATCTGGCTCGGCGCGCCGGCCGCTGCGAGGCCCTCGGCGAGAAGGCCCTCGCGCAGCGCCGCCGCGTTCGCGCCGAGGCGCTCGACCCGCTCCGGCTCGGCTTCGAGCAGCGCCAGCGCCGCCATCGCAGCCGCTAGTGCCGGCGGCGGCAATGCCGTCGAGAAGATGAAGGACCGCGCCGTGTTCAGCAGGTACTCGCTCAGCTCGCTGCTGCTACAGACGTAGGCGCCGTAGGAGCCGAGAGCCTTGCCGAGCGTCCCGACCACCAGGTCGACCTCGCCGCTCAGCCCTGCGGCGGCAACCGAGCCGCGGCCGCCGGGACCGATGGCGCCGGTCGCGTGCGCCTCGTCGACCATCAGCCGGCACCCGTGTGAGCGGGCCAGGCGAGCGAGGTCGCCGAGCGGGGCGGCGTCGCCGTCCATCGAGAAGACGCCGTCGGTGACGATCAACGAAGCACGCTTGCCGGCCTCCTTCAGGCCCCAGGCGAGGTGCTCGGTGTCGCCGTGGCGGTAGACGAAGGTCTCGGCGCGGGCGAGGCGGCAGCCGTCGACGATGCTGGCGTGGTTGAGCTCGTCCGAGAAGACGACCTCTCCGCGGCCGGCCAGGGCCGAGATCACGCCTACGTTCGCCAGGTAGCCGGAGCCGAAGAGGAGCGCGGTCTCGTATCCCTTGAAGGAGGCGAGTCGCTCCTCCAGCTGGCGGTGCGGCGCCATGTTGCCCGAGATCAGCCGTGCCGCACCCGCTCCGGCGCCCCAGCTCAGCGCCGCCTCGGCCGCTGCCTCGCGGACTCGCGGGTGATCCGCCAAGCCCAGGTAGTTGTTCGAGCAGAGCAGCAGCACCGGCTCTCCGTCGAGCTGGATGCGCGGCCCCTGCGCGCTTTCGACCAAGCGCAGCCGGCGGCGGAGCCCACTCTCGCGGAGCTCCTCCAGCCTGCTGTGGATCTCGGTCATCGCAACAAGGAGGTTCCGGCCGCCCCCGGACGCGGGAGCGCGGGCGCGTGGCTTCCGGTGATCATGAGCGCGCCCGTGCGGGAGCAGAGGAGGCGGCCGCTGGATAGGGCGGCGGCTTCTTGGTCTTCTTCACGACCCGGAGCTGGGTCGAGGGGTCCCAGAAGCTCGCTTCCTCTTGCTTGTCGATCAGATCGTCGATCGGCGTCGCCGGCGCCTCGCCGTCGAGCCAACCGGAGCGATTGTCCGGGCGAGGGTTGGCGCCGTTGTCGGGCTGGCGCGCGACGTTCAGCCCCAGCTCCTCGAACATCGCCCGGTCGTCCTCGGGCTCGGCGCCGAGCGTGGTCAGGAAGTTGCCCATCATCACCCCGTTGAGCCCCGCCTTGACCGCCAGCGGCTGCAGCTCGCCGAGGTTCTCGACCCGGCCGCCGCAGAGGCGGAAGAGGGCGCCGGGGATGATCAGGCGGAAGATCGCCACCCACTTGACCACGTCCCAGGGGTCCATCAGGGGGCGGTCGCCGAACTTGGTGCCGTCGCGGGGGTTGAGCAGGTTGATCGGCACCGAGGTCGGTTCCAGCTCGGACAGCTCGAAGGCCATCTCGACCCGCTGCCGCGGCGACTCGCCGAGGTTGAGGATGCCGCCGACGCAGGTCTCGAGACCCGCCTCCTTGACCGCGTCGATGGTCCGGATCCGGCCCTCGTAGCGGACCGTGGTCGAGACCTCCGGGTAGTAGGAGCGCGAGGACTCGACGTTGTGGTGGACGCGCTGGATGCCGGCCTCGCGCAGCCGCTTGGCGCGCTCGGCCGACATGTGGCCGATCGAGGCGCAGCGCTTCAGGTTGGTGTGCTCGGAGACGAGTTCTGCCCCCTCGACGATTTTCTCGAAGTCGCGTTTGGAGAGTCCCTGGCCCTGGGTGACCATGCAGAAGCGGTGGGCGCCTGCCGCCTCTGCCGCGCGGGCGTGCTCGAGGATCTGCTCGGGCTCCATCATCGCGTGCATCGGCGTGTCGGCCTCGGCGTAGCGGGACTGGGCGCAGAAGCCGCAGTCCTCGGCGCAGCCGCCCGACTTGGCGTTGACCAGCGAGCACATGTCGGTCGAGTCACCGAAGTTCTCCTGGCGTACCTCCCAGGCGCGCTCGACCACCTCGCCGATCTCCTCGTGGCTGCTCAGCTCGCCGAGCGCCAGCGCTTCCTCGAAGGAGATCAGGGAGGTCATTGCGGCGCAAGGCTAGGAGCCGGTCCGGACGGCTGGCCAGCATTCGTCGCGAGAGCGCGTTCGCTATTTGTCTGGGCATGCCCGACAAGCAGCGAACGCGAATCGCTAGGCGCCGGTATCTGGTTCTGGGGGCCGTTTGCGGACTCGCGGCAGGGGCCTTCGTCCTTGGCGCGGCCCTCGGCGACGGGCCGGCGCCACGGCCCAGCGTCGCCAGCCAGCTCACCCGCGCCCAGCTCGCTGGCCAGCGGATCGTGCTCGGCTTCCAGGGCACCCGGCCCTCCGGCGATGCTGTCCGGCTGATCCGCGAGGGCAGCGTTGCCGGCGTCATCCTCTTCGCGGACAACCTGCCCAGCCGCGCTGCGGGCCGGCGGCTGGTCCGTCGCCTGCAGTCGATCAAGCGACCGCCTGGCCTGGGCGAGCCGCTGTTGGTGATGACCGACCAGGAGGGCGGACTGGTCAAGCGGGTCGACGGCGCTCCGACCGCCTCGGCGGAGGATATGGGTGAGCGTGGCGCCGGCTTCAGCCGTGCTCAGGGGCGCGGCACCGCCGCCAACCTGCGGAGCCTGGGTATCAACGTCGACCTCGCGCCCGTGCTCGACGTGGCCAGGCCGGGGGGCACGATCGCCGTAACTGACCGCGGCTTTGGCCCGACGGCTGCCGAGGTCTCGGCGGCGGCCATTCCCTTCGCCGAAGGGCTGCAGGCGGGCGGCGTGGCGGCGACCGCGAAGCACTTCCCCGGCCTCGGCGCGGCCCGGCTCAACACCGACGACGCGGTCCAGCGAATCGGCCTCTCCGAGCGGACGCTGCGCACCGTGGACGGGCCCCCCTACAGGCGCTTCGCCGCCGCAGGCGGCGAGATGGTGATGCTGAGCACGGCGATCTACCCGGCGCTGTCCAACCGACCCGCCGCCTTCTCCCGCGCGATCGCCACTGGCGAGCTCCGCTCCCGCCTCGGCTTCGAGGGTGTCTCAATCACCGATGCTCTGGACACCGTCGCAGTGCAAGCCTTCGGAAGCACCGCAAAAGTAGCCAGGGCAGCCGCGGCTGCCGGCACCGACCTTCTTCTCTTCACCGAGCCAAGCGAAGCCACCCAAGCTCACCGCAGCTTGCTACGAGGCTTGCGCAACGGCTCGCTTTCCCGCTCGGACTTCGAAGCCTCGGCCGGCCGCGTGCTCCAGCTGCGTCACGAGCTGGGCTCGTCCGGGTAGGCCTGAAACGTCTTGTACTTTTCCCGCGGCGAGGACGGCGGACAGGCACAAACTGTCTTCGGGAAAAGTTAAGTGGAAGGCCTACCCGGACGAGCCTGCCGCTACGGCCACACCAGCCACCCGCACCGTGTCGCGCCCGCCGCGCTTCGCCTCATAGAGAGCATTGTCCGCCGCCGAGAGCACTTCCTCGAAGCCACCGCTCTGAGGCCCGAACGTGGCTACCCCGATGCTCGCCGTGATCGGCGGCGACGCCTCACTCGGCGGCGTGTGCAGTCGGATCGACTTCGCGATCGCGTCGGCGAGATCTTCGGCCTCGTCGAGCTCACAGCGGGGCAGCACGACCGCGAACTCGTCGCCACCGAGCCGCGCGACGACGTCGGTGGCACGCATCCGCCCGCTCAGCACGCCGGCGACGTCGACGATCACGCGGTCGCCCGCCGGGTGGCCGAGCGTGTCGTTGACCTGCTTGAAGTTGTCGAGGTCGAGCATCAGCACAGCCCCCACGGATTTGTCGCGCCGGCTGCGGGCCAGCTCGGTGCGCAGGTCCTCGTCGAAGCGGCGCCGGTTCTTCAGCCCGGTCAGGGGGTCATGGCTGGCCTGTTGCTGCAGCTCCTGCATCCGTTCGCTGCGGCTCCAGATCAGAACCAGCGCGGCCAGCAGCGTCGCCAGGGCGATGCCGACGACCGCGATCAGGATCGGCAGGCCGATGTCGGGCCGGTTGGGGTCCCTGACGACCAGCAGCCAGGTCCGGTCGGCAACCCGGATCGGGGCGGATGCGCCGTCCTCGGCGGACAGGGAGGGCCCCATCACCGAGCGGCCGTTCTCGACCAGCTGGGCGTCGACCTCGTCGGGGAGCGTGTTGGTGACCGCCGCCGAGAGATCGGCGAGGTGGAAGGAGCCGGTCGCGAAGCCGATCAGCGCCGCCTGGCGCTGGCGGGGCGTCGCGATCGGCGCGCCGTCGCGATAGACCGGCCGGAAGACGTTGATCCCGGTCCCGCCGAGGGGCAGTCGGATCACGCGGGTGGCCGCCGGCCGGCCGGTATCGCGGCCGCGGAGCAGATGCCTGACGCGCGATAGGTCCGAGCCGAGATCGAACCCGTACGGGGTCTGCACGCCGAGTGGGGATTTGGTCTTGGCGAAGACGAGGGGGAAGTAGTGCGGCCGGTCGGCGGCGCGGCGGAAATTGCCGAGGGCGGTCCGTTCGAGGATCTGAAAGCCCCGGTTGCGTTCGAAGCTGGCCCTGGCGGAATGCGGAACCGATTGGACGAAGGCGGTCGCGGCAAGGGCGCCGGTGCCCAGCAGCGAGTCGGCCATGACGTCGAACTCATGGCGGCTGAACCTTCCCTCGGCCTGGTAGAAGGCCGCCGCGCTGGCAAGCTGGCCAACCGAGAGCGCGGCCACCGCTTCCGCCTGCCGGGCTGCGCGTCCCGCCTCGCTGTGTTGGATCCGCTCGAAGTTGTCCCGTTCGCGCGAGTGCACGAGCAGGGCGAGCGTTATCGAGCCGATCGCGATGGCGGCGACAACCGCGTATCCAAGCCAGAAACGAAACCTCATGCTTACCTTTTCGGCTACCCGCCGGTTTGCCCTTATTCGGCAGGAACGCTTGCGAGCGACTCCCACAGGTAGAGCGAGGCGAGGCTGCGGTGGGGGCGCCAGGCCTCGCCGATCTCCAGCACGCGCTGCGGAGCCGGCATCTCCTCCAACCCGTACTCGATCTGCACCGCCTTGCGGATGCCGAGATCTCCTCCGGAGAGGACGTCGGGCCGCTCGAGGTGGAAGATCAGGAACATCTCGGCGGTCCATTGGCCGAGGCCGCGCACCGCGACGATCTCCTCGATCACCTCCTCGTCGGGGAGATCGCCGAGTTGCTCCAGCTCCAGCTCGCCACTGAGCACGTGCGCGGCGAGATCGCGGACGTACTCGACCTTGCGGCCGGAGAGGCCACAGGCGCGAAGGTCTTTCTCGTTCGCCTCCAAGAGCTGCTCGGGCGAGGGGGTGGAGCCGTCGAAGAGGTCGACGACCCGTCCGTAGATCGTCCGCGCCGCTTTGGTCGAGAGCTGCTGGCCGACGATCGCCCGCAGGAGGGCGCCGTAGGCATCGTTGGGCCGCTCCTCGCTGCGCCGCTTCCGCCGCGTCGCGATGTCGATCTCACCGACCCGCTCGATCAGCGCCGCCATCGCCGGGTCGGAGGCGGCCAGTGCGCTGCGGGCCTTGGCGCTCAGCTCACTGCCCCTTCCAGTGTGGCTTGCGCTTCTCGGCGAAGGCTTCGACGCCCTCGCGCAGATCCTCGGAGGAGAAGCACGATTCGCGCAGCGCGATCAGGCCGGCCTCCTGCTGCTCGCTCAGCACCGGATTCGAGTTGAGCACTTCGATCGCGCGCTTGTTGCCCCGCATCGAGAGCGGCGCGTTGGCGGCGACCCCCTCGGCCAGTGCCACCGAAGCGGCCTCGAAGGAGTCGTCGTCGACCACCTCGTGGACGAGGCCGATCTGCCCCGCCCGCTCGGCGCTGAAGTTGCGACCCGTGAGGAACAGATCCTTGGTTCGCGCCAGCCCGAGCGTGTCGAGGAACTTGCGCAGGCCGGTGTGGCTGTAGACGAGGCCGAGCTTTGCCGGCGGCATGCCCAGCTTGGCGCCGGCGGCGCAGATGCGCAGGTCGCAGGTCATCGCCAGCTCAAGCCCGCCGCCGAGGCAGTGGCCGTTGATCGCGGCGACGGTCGGCCAGGGATGGGCGGCTAGCGCTTCCATCGCGTCGTGGAAGGGATGGGCGACCAGGGCCTCGGCATCGCGCTCGAAGGTCTCCCCGGGGATCGCTGTCAGGTCGTAGCCGGCGGAGAAGGCGGGCGGGGCGCCGGTGATCATCACGCAGCGGGTCTCGATCCCCCGGTCGAGGCGGGGCAGCGTCTCGGCCAGCGTGTCGAGGATCTCGTGGTCGAGCGCGTTGCGGCGCTCGGGGTTGGAGATGCGGATGCGAACAACCGCCTCGGCTGGGGAGTCGAGGAGGAGCTTGCCGCCGGCGAGCTGCTCGTCCACTTCAGTCCAGCACGACGAGGACGTCGCCTTCGCTGACCGACTGGCCCTCCTGGCAGCGGATCTCCTTCACGGTTCCGTCGTCCTCGGCCTCGACTGGGATCTCCATCTTCATCGACTCCAGGATGACGACCGTGTCGCCGTCGGAGACCTCGTCGCCGATCGCGACCTCGACTTTCCACACGTTGCCGGTTATGTGCGCCTCGATGTCCGCCATGGCACGGGACAATATCCGCCGTGTCCGACCCGAAGAACCCGCCCCATGATCCGCGTGTGCGACTGGCGGGTTCTAAACCCGCCCTGGCGGTCATAGTCGCCGCCCGCAACGAGGCTGACCGGATCGGGGAGACGCTGGCGGCGCTGCGCAGCGCCCTGCCGGGAGCGGCCCTCTGGGTCGCCGACGATGCCTCGACGGATGGCACGGCGGAGGCGGCGATGGCGGCTGGCGCCCAGGTCGTCAGCCGCGGCCGGCCGCACGGCAAGGGCGCCAACGCCGGCGCCGCGGCAGAGGCGGCGCTGAGCGCCGCGCCCGTGGCCGAGCTCTTCCTCCTCTGCGACGGCGACCTCGGCGCCTCCGCCGCGGCGCTCGAGCCGCTGGTCGGCGCGGTCGAGCGCGGCGAGTGCGACCTCGCGGTCGCCGCCTTCACTCGCCGCATCGGCGGTGGCTTCGGCGTCGCGCTCGGCTTCGCCCGCTGGGCGATCCGTCGCCGCTGCGGGCTCGAGACCAGCGCCCCGATCTCCGGCCAGCGGGCGCTGCGCGCAGAGGTGCTGCGCGCCGTGCTCCCCTTTGCTCACGGCTACGGGATGGAGGTGGGAATGACGGTCGACGCCGTCCGCGCCGGCTACCGCCTGCGCGAGTACGAGCTCGACCTCTCCCACCGCGCCACCGGCCGCTCCTTCTCGGGCTTCGCCCACCGTGCGCGCCAGCTGGCCGACTTCACCCGCGTCTACCTCTCCCGGGGAGCTAGGGCTTAGGTCAGTGGCGTGAGTGTGAGCGTCAGCCTCGAACCAACGAGGCCAACGCCTGGGCGACGCTAGACAAGCGACGCCAGCGGCGCCGGGGATGCGGCGACCCTAGCCGCATGTTTGCGGCGTCGAGGGCGCTGCCCGGCCGAGGGTCCGTCGACCAGTCGACGGACGACTTGATCGGAGGACCTAGATCAGTCAGCCCGTGTTGCGAATCACTCACCGTTCAATCCTAACGTAATTGCTGCAAACTTTTTTAATCATTTTCGCGTTAGCTGCTACGTGGACACGATTTCCCGTTTTTGCAGGGAACTTTTGACTTTCGCAGTCTTTCTCCTGCGATAAAGGCGAAGAGAGTACCTGACTAGGAGCATTGCCGCCGCGGCGCCGGCGATGGAGAGCTCGGCGGACATTCCCCATTCGTGCACCTCACCTTTGTCGGCAAGGTAGTTGTAAAACGTGAGCTCGCGGGATGCAATTGCCAGAGTGACGATCGCCGCAACGCCTGCCAGCGCGGCCGGTAGGTGGGCAACCTCGCCCAGCGGCACCGACGAGCGGTTGGCGGCCACCACGGCAAAAGCGAATCCAGTCAGAATCAGGACGCCGGTGGCAAGCGCGGGGAAATCGCTGAACTCGGAGATCGCCAGGTAGGAGCCGAGGGCGAGGATCGCCGTTGCTAACAGATTCCATTTCGTCTTGGTGAGCACGTCTCGAAAGACGAACCACGCAATCCAGCGAGTCTGAAGCCAGCCGACGACGATGATGGCGGCGATCGTATAGCTGATGGAGGCGTACCAGCTCACGGCCTGCCCGACCTCCCATCCGAATGGTCGTAGGCCGGCTATGGCGAGCGCGGTGGCGACCGAGAGGGATGCCGAGGCAAGCATCAAGAGACGGGTTCCCGACAGCGTGCTTCTCATCAAGGCACGATCTTTCTCACGGAGAGTCCACGCCGAAGCGAACGTTGGTCCAACCAAGAGCACGCCGATTGCGATTTGAGCCTTGTCGGTGAGGGAGGCGATGTCTTCGATGTTGCGGTGAAAGGCCCAAAGAAGGCCGCAGGTGAACACAGCGACCAGAGCCCAGAGGGTTATGGTCTCCGGTCGCAAGCCGATCGTCGCCCGGGTGAAAAGGCGAGAGGGGTTCGTCGGCATCGCTAGATGGACGTGCCCCATGCGGCTGTCTTGGCCACCAATCGAGCGATCAAGCTCGTCTCGGATTCTGTGTATCCGCGGCTTGGCGGTTTTCCAGTCTGCCTCGCGGATCTCTCCAGCCTGGAGTTCACGCAACACGAATCCTGCCGGGGGCGCGACGCAGAAGTGGTAGCTAGAGAACCTGTGAGCCTCGAACGCCTCGTTTTTCAGCGTGACAGGCATCAGTCCACAGGCAATTAGAAGGCGACCAGCGGCGGCAGGGAGATTGGGCAAGCCTCGAAGCCATTTGTATGGCGGATCCCAGGTTGCCTGCACCTCACCGACTGAAGTGGAGACTTTGATTTCCACTTCTTTGCGTCGTTTTTTTGGAAAGATCGGATCAAGCCAACGCCAGTCGCTGCGGCGGATCGAAAGATGATGTTCGGTTCCGGGCTCCCCGGGCACCGGCACCCATAGCACGAAGTTGTCCTCGAAGCGCCGCAAGAGCGGCAAAAGCCAGGGAAACACCCTCGGATCCAGCTCTTCGATCTTGAAACGGCACACTCGCGCATGGTGAGACTCCTTGCGGATGACGTCGCCGGCCAGCTTCAAGTGATCCTCACTCAGCTCGTATTCGGCTGGCGGGCGGTTAAAGGTGGCTGCCGCTTCGGCGCTTATTTGAGCGAGTGCTTGTGCCGTGAAATCCATGTTTTGTTTCTTCGTTGGGACCGATATCACCTCGCCCGCGCTGTTACGAACCTCAAGATCTGGAGCTACCCGATGGCGAGCGAAGAATGCGATGGGGATGAAGCAGCGGTCATTTGGGGCGGGTGGCATTGCCCCAGTCGGTAGGGCAGGTATCTCAAAGTCGACCTCCATGGATACGCTCCAGCGACGGGCGCTGTGCACATCGAGCGTGTCGACCCGCCGCGCCATCAGATGGTCCGGCAAGAGGTACTGCCAGGCAAGGCGATCGGAGGACTGCCGTACACCGTTCGACCTGGCCGAAGGCGACCAAGCGCTCAGCGGTGAACCGCCCAGGTCCAGGTTCGACATTCTGCCCCTTTTCACTCAGCCTCCCCGGCCATTAGTACCCAAAGCGGTGATTGTACTGAGAATATTAGTTTGGTGATCGAATGACGAGAAGCATCTGTGTCGAGGGATCACTGTCTGGCTAGGCTGCCTCACTGTGATCCTTGCGATCGACCAGGGGACCACCGGGACGACCTGCCTCGTCTTCGACGCGGAGGGCAGGATCGCCGGCCGGGCCTACTCGGAGTTCGAGCAGCATTTCCCGCAGCCTGGCTGGGTCGAGCACGATGCGAGCGAGATCTGGGAGGTAACCCGGCGGGTCGCGATCCAGGCGATCACCGACGCCGGCATCCAGGGAGCGGAGCTGGACGGGATCGGGATCACGAACCAGCGCGAGACCGTCGTCGCCTGGGACCCGGCGACGGGCGAGCCGGTGCACCGGGCGCTCGTCTGGCAGGACAGGCGCACCGCCGCCCGCTGCGACGAGCTGCGGGCGGAAGGCCGTGAGGCGCTCGTGCGCGAGCGGACCGGCCTCGTCGTCGACCCCTACTTCTCCGCGACGAAGATCGAGTGGCTGCTGCGCAACGCCGAGGGTGCCGAGCGGGCGGTCTTCGGCACCGTCGACTCCTGGCTGCTCTTCAAGCTCACCGGCCGCCACGCCACCGACTACACGAACGCGTCTCGGACGATGCTCTTCGACATCCGCCGTCTTGCCTGGGACGAGGAGCTCTGCGCGATGCTCGGCGTCGATCCCGGCAGCCTGCCGGAGCCGCTGCCCTCGGCCCACGTCTACGGCACCACCTCGGAGTTCGGCGGCGAGGTGCCGGTGGCTGGGATTGCCGGCGACCAGCAGGCGGCGCTCTTCGGTCAGGCCTGCCACCGAGCCGGCTCCGCCAAGAACACCTACGGGACCGGCAGCTTCGTCCTGCTCAACACCGGCGGCGAGGCACCCGAGCCCGGCCAGGGCCTGCTGACCACGATCGCCTGCGCGCCGGGCGAGGGGGCGGCCTACGCGCTCGAGGCGTCGATCTTCGTCACCGGCGCCGCCGTGCAGTGGCTGCGCGACGGGTTGGGCGTGATCGAGGAGGCGGGGGAGAGCGAGGCGCTGGCGGCCTCGCTCGACGGCAACGACGGCGTCTACTTCGTCCCGGCCTTGACCGGTCTCGGCTCGCCCCACTGGGACCCCTATGCCCGCGGCACGATCCTCGGCCTCACCCGCGGCAGCACCCGCGCCCACCTGGCACGGGCGGCGCTGGAGGCGATCGCCTACCAGACGGTCGACGCGGTGCGGGCCGAGGAGGCGGCCGCCGGTGAGCGGCTGGGCGAGCTGAAGGCCGACGGGGGCGCGACCGCCAACCGCTGGCTGATGCAGTTCCAGGCCGACGCGCTGGGCGCGCCGGTGGTCGTGCCGGAGATCGCCGAGACGACGGCGCTGGGCGCCGCCTATCTGGCTGGGATTGCGACCGGGCGCTGGAGCGCCGAGCAGGTGGGCGAGATGTGGCGTGAGGCGGCGCGCTACGAGCCACGGATGGGCGAGGACGAGCGCGAGGCACTGCTCGCCGAGTGGCACCGTGCGCTCGAGCGTTCGCGCGGCTGGGCTGGCCAGTAGGGCTTCTCAGGAATCGTCCCGGGGGTGTTGCAGAAATTTTGCATCTGGCGCGCCACTCGCGACATTCTGTCTGCAAGCGTGCCAAGCTATGGAGGCGATGAGAGAAGCGTGGACCGACGACAGGCTGGACGACCTCAACCGCAAGGTCGACCAGGGCTTTCACAGGGTCGATACCGGTATCCGCGAGCTGCGTGGCGAGATGAACGAGCGCTTCGACAGAATCGACGAGCGCTTCAACGGAATCGACGAGCGCTTCGACAGGATCGACCAACGTTTCGAGCAGGTGGACCAACGCTTCGAGAAGCTGGGAGACCGTCTCTACTCGATGTATCAGGTCATGGTCGCCGCCTCGGTGAGCATCATCGTCGGGCTCATTGGCGTTATCGGTGCGATAGTCGCAACTGGCGCGTAACCGCCGCAAAGGCAAGGGGTACGCAAGCCGACGGCCTGCGCCGTCGCCCCCTGCCATGCCCGATATCAAGCCACAGGTCTACAAGGACGACCGTCCCGCCTCCTACTTCGACCAGTTCCACGCGGCGGCGCGCAAGGGGGTCGGCTGGACCTACACCTTCGTTCGCATCCTCGTCTCCCTGCCGACCCTGCTGATCTGGCGGGTGCGGGCGATCGGCCGCGAGAACGTGCCCAAGGACGGGCCGCTGATCCTCGCCCCCAACCACTTCAGCCAGATGGACCACTTCTTCATCGGTCTCTACCTGCGACGGAAGATCCGCTTCATGGCCAAATCGCAGATGTTCGGCCCGCCGGTGCTCACCTACATCTACAAGCACGGCGGCGTGATCCCGATCCGCCGCGGTCACCACGACGAGGAGGCCTTCAAGACCGCCTTCACCGTCCTCGACCAGGAGGGCATGCTGCTGATCTACGCTGAGGGCGGCCGCTCGCGCAGCAGCGAGCTGGGCAAGCCCAAACGCGGGGTTGGCAGGCTGGCGCTGGAATCCGGCGCCCCCGTCGTCCCGGTGGCGATCTACGGCTCTGCCGGTGTGCGGCGCTGGAAACGACTGCGCTTCCCCAGCATCACCGTGCAGTACGGCGAGCCGCTCTCCTTCCCGAGGGAGGCGGGGGCTGGCAAAGAGCGCCAGCTCGAGGTCGCGACCGAGGTCTTCAATCGGGTGCGCGGCATGTACGAGGGGCTGAGCGCCGGGCCGAGCCCGGGCGCTCACTCGTAACGGTCGCCGAGCATCTCGAAGAAGCTCGGGTCGTGCCCCGGCGTGACGATTGCGTTCGGGTACTCGCGCCGGAACAGCTTCAGCTCCTGGATCGAGCGCCGGTAGTTGTGGGCGTCGAAGGGGCGGGGCGCCAGCGGCGCATCGCCATCGAGCTGGGCCTGCATGTAGACAGCGTCGCCGCCGATCACGAAGTCGCGCTCGGCCAGGTGGGCGATCACCGACATGTGGCCGGCGCTGTGGCCGGGCGTGTAGGCGAGGCGAACCGAGCCGTCGCCGAAGAGGTCGAAGCAGCGGGCGAAGCTCGAGTACGAGTCGATTCCGCCGCGGTCGAAGTCGACCGTGCGGTAGTCGAAGGCGTAGTCGAAGTGGGCGCGCCGGTAGCCGTTCAGCAGTGGTTTCGGGCCGACCGTCGCCGCCTCCCACTCGACCTCGCTGACGACGAAGGTCGAGTTGGGGAACTCGGAGATCGCCGAGGTGTGGTCGATGTGCATGTGGGTCATCACGACGACCGGAAGCTCGCCCGGGTCGAGGTTGCGCGCCCGCAGCTGGGCCGGCACGTCGGCGCCGGCCTCCAGGGACGGGTTGCCGAACCGCGAGGCGAGCCGGCCGAAGTTCTCCTGGCCGTCGGTGGCGATCGAGGGGTGCAGGCCGGTGTCGACGAGGATCGCGCCGGCGCTCGGGTGGCGGATCAGGTAGGCGGGGCAGGGGACGGTCATCGCCGGCTCTCCGCTGATCAGGGCGCGCAGCAGCTTCAGCGTCTCCAGGCGCCCGCCCGGCCGTTCCATCATCGTCCGCGCCCAGGTCACGGAGCCGGCGAGCAGCGGTTCGACGCTGACCGAGGCGCCCGGGGTGCCGCCGGCTAGCGGCTCATGCAGCGGTTTCGCCTCCACGTGCACCTTCACGCCGGCTGACATTACCCGGCCTGAGGCCGGCTATAGGCTGCCCAGCATGGTTGACAGCGGCAATTCGCGCATCTTCAGGGAGGGCCTGCTCGACGGTCAGGTCTGCCTGGTGTCGGGCGCCGGCAGCGGCCTGGGGCGGGAGACCGCGCTCGAGCTAGCTCGGCTCGGTGCCGCCGTGGTCGGCTGCGGGCGGCGCGAGGAGCCGCTGGCCGAGACGGCCGGCTTGGCCGAAGGTCTCGCCGGCTCCTTCGAGCACGAGACGCTCGACATCCGCGACGAGGAGGGGATAGAGGGCCTCTTCGACGGTCTGCTCGAGCGCCACGGCCGCCTCGACGTCCTCGTCAACAACGCCGGCGGCCAGTTCCTCGCCCCGGCCGAGTCGATCAGCCCAAAAGGCTTTCGCACCGTGATCGAGCTGAACGTGCAGGGGACCTGGCTGATGACCCACGCGGCGGCGACCAAGGCCTTTATCCCCCAGGGCGGCGGCAAGGTGCTCAGCGTCACCCTCTCGCCCCACAACGGCATGCCGGGCATGGTCCACTCGGGAGCGGCCCGGGCGGCGGTCGAGAACATGATGCGGACGCTCGCCGTCGAGTGGGCGCGCTTCGGGATCAAGACCTGCGCGCTGGCCGCTGGCCAGTTCGCTACCGAGACGCTGCTGACCAAGTATCCGCAGGTGGTCGTCGACAACCTCGAGCGCTCGATCCCGGTCGGTCGCGCCGGCCGGGCCGAGGAGATGGCTTGGCTGGTCGCCTACCTGGCCTCGCCGGCGGGCGACTTCTTCTCGGGCACGACGATCACGATCGACGGCGCCCGCGACAACTGGGCCGGGCCCTGGCCACCGGAAGCGATTACGAAGGGCGGCGAGCCGGTCGCCGAGGAGCGGCGGCCGAAGCAGTAGCCCGCGCTCTGCTAGCCGCGCGGCTCGAGGATGACCAGGGGGATTTCGCGGCCCTTGCTGCGCGCCTGGTAGTCGGCGTAGCCGCGGTACTGCTTCACCGCGAGCGGCCAGAGGCGCTCGCGCTCCTCGGGGCTGGCGACGCGAGCGTGGACGGACCGGTGCTCGCCGCCGACCTGCACGGTCGTGTCCGGATTGGCCATCAGGTTGTGGTACCAGGCCGGGTGCTTGGGGAAGCCGCCTTTGGAGGCGACGAGGACCACGTCGTCGCCGTCGGCGAAGTAGAGCAGCGGCGAGGTTCGCAGCGTCCCGCTCTTCGCCCCGACGTGGTCGAGCAGCGCCATCTTCCCCCGCAAGCCGGGGATGTCGTGCCCGACGCGCCCACCGGTCTTCCGGTAGAGCCACGTGTGTACGCCGACGGCGCGGTTGAGGACAGGCCAGATCCGGTCCGCCAGGTCCAGATAGCGGACTTCCGACCTGCCCTCTGCCGCCGCTGAGCTCAGGTGTACATCCCTCCGAACATGCCGCCGGTCACGTTCAGCACCTGGCCGTGCACGTAGTTGGCCAGGGGCGAGGCGAGGAAGAGGACCGGGCCCGAGGCCTCGACCGGGGTCGCCGGGCGGCCGATCGGGATGATCGCCGAGGCCATCGCCCGCATCTGCTCGGGAATGCCGAGCTCGATCTTCTCGCCACCCGGGGCGGTCATCTCTCCGCCCTCCTCTTTGGCAGCCGTCAGCCTGGTTTCGACGAAGCCGAAAGCGACGGCGTTGACGTTGATCTTGAACTGGCCCCACTCCTTGGCCAGGGTTTTGGTCATGCCGACGACGGCCATCTTGGCGGCCGAGTAGTTGATCTGGCCGGCGTTGCCCATCGTGCCCGAGGTCGAGGAGATGTTGATCAGCTTGCGGAAGACCTCTTTGTCTTCGCCCCTCTCCGCCTTGGCCGCCTCACGCCAGTGCGGCGCCAGGGCGCGAGCGACGCGGAAGGGGACCACGGTGTGGATGTCGAGCATCGCCTGGAACTGCTCGTCGCTCATCCGGTGGGCGACGCCGTCCCACGTGTAGCCGGCGTTGTTGACGACGATGTCGATCGCGCCGAAGGCGTCGACGCCGGCGGCGACCAGCTGGTCGGCGGCGTCGGGCTTGGTCAGGTCGCCCGCGTGGACCGCGGTTTCGCCGTCGATCTCGCCGGCCGCCTGCTCGGCGACGTCGGCGTCGAGGTCGTTGATCAGAACCTTGGCGCCCTCGCTTGCGAACAGCTCTGCGGTGGCGCGGCCGATCCCCCGGGCCGAGCCGGTGACGATCGCCGCTTTCCCATCAAGAAGTCCCATTTAGATCTACGTTCTCCTATCTCGGTCGTGAAGTCGGCGGGGAGGCTACAGGCAACCGAAAGATCCTGGTTGACCGGCCAGTCGGTCGCCTTCTTGCCCTGACAATTCGGCGCTTATTCCGTTATTGACTTTTATGAGTGACACTGGTGTTCTGTATTAGTGTCATTCGCTGCAACCAAAGCGGCTGCCACCGCGACTTGCGCGTGAATGTCTGATAGACAATACGCCGCGTCGCTAGTAGCGATCGCAAGAGCAGAGTGCCCCGGCTGTTTGACCTCCCATGAATAGCCGGGGCACTACTGCGGCCGTACGGATCGCTCGGCCTCGGGAGCGGCGATCGCGGCCAGGTCGTCCGGTCGCAGCAGTGCCACCAGCGTGCTGCCGTCGACGATCGCCAAGCCCCCCTTGCGCAGCTTCGCCTTGGCCCCGGTGAGCCGGGCGATCTCGTTGGAAAAGGAAGGCTCGTGGCCGACCAGCATCGTCTCGCCTCGGCCGGCCGCCAGGTCGCCTGAATCGAACTCGCCACCACTCAGGGCTGGGGCGATCTCCGGCTCGACCGAGAGCGCCTGACAGGCGAGCTTCGCGGTGTCCCCCGCGCGTACCTTCGGGCTGGTCAGGCAGGCGTCGATTTTTACCCCGAGCCGGGTCAGCGCCCTGCCGGCATCCTCGGACTGCCGTTCGCCCTTGGCGGTCAGCCGCCGCGCCGCGTCGTCGCCGTCACCCTGCTCGGCCTCACCGTGTCTCAGCAGGTAGATCACGCCGGCATCGTACGAGCCGCGTCAATCGCTTGATCCGAGCCTGACGCCACCGTCGTCGTCTACGGTCCAGTGCGGGTTGTGGGCGACCTCCCACGGGTGGCCGTCGGGATCGAGGAAGACGGAGCTGTAGCCGCCCCAGAAGGTCTCGGCGGGCTCGCGGCCTACTCGGGCGCCCGCTTGGCGGGCCTGCTCGATTGCCGCATCGACCTCCTCACGGGAGGCGAAGTTGACCGCCAGCGTCACCCCGCCCCAGCCCGGCGAGTCCTCGACGCAGCTGTCCTCGGCCAGTTGCGCCCGGTCCCAGAGCGCGACCACCATCCCGCCCGCCTGGAAGAAGACGACCTCGGCGCCGGGGTCGGCGCCGGTCGTCCAGCCGAGTGCTTCGTAGAAGCGCCGCGATCGCTCGAGGTCGGCGACTCCCAGCGTGACCAGGTTGACCCGCTGCTTCATCGGTTCCCCTCCGGCGCCGATTGCATCAGCAGGCGGTAGCCGAAGATCGTCTCGAAGCCCAGCCGCCGGTAGACCGGCTCGCCCATCGACGAGGCCTGCAAGGAAGCGCTCTCGGCGCCCAGCTCGAAGCCGGCGTTGACTGCGGTCGCGGTCAGTGCCCGCGCTAGCCCGCGGCCGCGGGCCTCCTCGGTGGTGCCGACCCAGTAGATGCCGGCGACGCCGTGGCTGACGATCGTCATCGCGATCGCCGCCGGCCGGCCGTCGACGCGGGCGAGGAAGGCTGCGACGTTATCGGCCCAGAGGCCGGCGTAGTCCTCGTAGTAGGCGAAGGTCTCCGGCGGGAACCCGTTGCTGACGTAGGCGGCCGCGGCGACCTGCCAGAAGCCGGCGGCGTCGTCCGCTGACGTGACCCGGCTCAGCTCGGCGCCGGCGGGCGAGTCCTCCACCTCGGCCCTGCGCCCGAGAACCATCTCCGGCATCTCGTGGACGTTCCGCAGGCCGGCCGCTTCGGCGGCGGCGATCAGCTCGCGATCCTCGGCCATGTCGGTTCGCGCCCAGAGCGCAAAGCCGCGCCCGCGGGCGGCGAAGAAGGCTTGTGCCTGGGCGAGGAGCTCACCCGGGTCGAGCATGTCGTCGGCGCGGAAGGCCGCGTTCGATATGACCGGGTGCGAGAAGCGGCCGGCGCCGAAGAGCCAGCCGTCGGCGCGCTCGAGCTCGGCGCCGGGGTCGAGCGCGAACAGCAGCCGTGAGCTGTCGATCAAGTTGAGGTGGGCGGTGCGGTGGGGCATCAGCAGGTCCCCAGCTTGCCAAGCTTGCCGCGGTAAGCGCGCATCGAGCGGTGGCTCCAGTCGCCGTGGGTCTGGCGCCGCAGGCTCGCGACGCGCTCCCGGTGGTAGGGCGAGCTGAGGCTCTCGGCGTGGCCGATCACGTTGCCCAGCTTGATCCGGAAGCGGCAGCGCAGGTAGCGCGTCAGCCGCAGCGAGGCGCGCAGCTGGCGGCGGTTGCCGAGCACGTCGGCATCGCTGAAGCCGGCGTGCTCGATCCCGATCGCGGTCCAGTTGAGCCCGACGGTGTGCCGACAGCGGGTCCTCAGGTTGACGAGCTGGAAGATCCGCCCGGAGGCGGAGACGACGAAGTGGGCGCAGACGTTGGGCAGCTCGTGCAGCTCTGGATCGGCGTGGTCCGGGGCAAAGGTGTTGAAGACCGCGGCCGCGCTGCCGGCCTCCGCGTAGTGCTCGACGATCACGCGGGGGCGCCGCAGGCGCCAGCTGCGCTCGCCGTAGTGGCGCTGCGAGTAGGCGGCCATCTCGTGCTTGCGCTTCGGCGGGAAGGGGATCAGCCAGCGCGTGATTTGCGGACGGAGCTGCTGCGGCGAGCTGGCCGAGGTGGCGCCGGGGAGCGGTCCCAGCGCGAGCGCGCAGCCACAGGCGCAGAGCGCCAAGGCCATGCCAGCGCGGGCGCTCAGGAGCCTTCGCCGATCGCTTGCTGGCTGAGGGGGTCACCGGCCGAGGCCAGGTACCGGTCAAGCGCCTTCGATTTCTGGGTGTCCTCGTAGACCTCGTACTCACGCAGCAGTCCCCACGAGATCCGCCCCCAGATCACGTACCTGTTCTCGTAGACGCGCTCGCCCGCGGGCGAGTCGAGGTGGTCAGTGCCGCGAATGCAGATCGTCTGCTTCCAGGGGAAGCCCTTGAGCACGACCTCGTCAGGGGAGATCTGCAGCCCGGTATCGGCGAAGCGCTGCAGCCAAGGCTCCAGCTCGGCCTTGCCGTCGAACTCGCCGCCCCACGAGCTGTCACCTGGGAAGCGGAACCTGACGTCCTCGGCGTCCATCTTCAGCGTCGGGCCGATGTCGCCGGCGCTCGCCCTCGCCATGTTGCGAGCGATCATCTTCTTGGCCAGCCAGGACAGCATCGAAGCCTCCTCTTGCGTGGATCGGTCTGCCCGAAAGCTAGCGCGGGCGGGCGAGGGTGCTGGAGCTGATGCATCCCGAAGTCGACTGGCCGAACGCCTGGGAGGGGGAGGGTGATCGGCCGCGAGGCGGTCCGCGATTACTGGCGCCGCCAGTTCGAGCAGATCTTGGGCACGGTCGAGCCCGAGCGCTTCGACCGTCGCGCCGATAGGGCATCACGGTCACCGTCCACCAAGAAAACTGAGCAGGCGCTTTCGATGCAGCCAGGGGAATTAAGATGGCGCCGTGTCAATCACTCTCAACGATTTGCTCGGTTCCTTTTCTGGTAACGAGAACCAGCCATCCCTTCTTGAGGAAGTCCAGCCAGGGATCCGCTACGTCGAGGAGTCGCGGCCGGGATTCGTTGAGCCCCCGCTCATACTTGTCCACGGTTCGCTGGATACTGCCACCGCGGTCGTGATTTCCGCGCCAGCGGCCGTCGGTAAGACGATGCTTGCCGAGCAAATCGCCTACAAGACCGGCGGGGCGCTATGGGACCTGTCTCGCTTCCATGTCGGCGACCATTTTGCTCTCGGAGCGCTCGCCAAAGCGCACGGACAGTCGCAACTGGGGGAGACCTTAAACCGGCTGCACCGAGGCGACTTCGTGGTCGTCGCCGATGCACTCGATGAGGCACGGCTCCGGGTCGGCTTCGATGCTTTCACTGCGTTCCTTGACGATCTCGCTTCGCAGATCCTCAAGGATGCGGTCCCGGGCCGCCCCCCCATCGTGATCCTTGCCCGGGCCGAAACTGCGGAATTCGCAAGCGAGTGGCTGACCGATTCAGGGATCAGCGTCGGCGCGCTGTCGATTGACTTTTTCGACCGCGATGGGGCCAACGACTTCGTGATCCGGCAAGTACTCGCCGCCGGCCAGGATCCAGAAAGCGACGCGATGAGACGAGCCCGAGAGGGACTGTTCTCTCAGGTCCTCGGCCTCTTCGACATCGCGCCGGGCACGCCGAACTGGCCACCGCAGGCAAGGAGGTTCATCGGTTATGCCCCCGTGCTCGTCGCCATTTCGCGCTACTTGGCCCAAGGCGGGAACCCTCAGCTGATAGCCGAGCAATTTGGTGCCGAGCGAACCCCAGATCGAATGTGGGATTTGCTGATCGCCCTAATCGGCGACATCCTCGAGCGCGATCGCCAGAAGTTCGTCGAGGGCTTCAGGGGTGCCGTCGACGACTCCCTCATATCGCGGCTCGACTTCTCAGATTGGGACTCGCTGTTCGGTCCCGAGGAGCAGTGCTCTTGGCTCCTGAACCAGGTTCTTGGGACCGCGGCCCCGGCGTCGCCGGTTCCGGAGGAGCTTGAGACGGAGTACCGCAACCAGCTCGACGAATGGCTTCCACAGCATCCCTTCCTCGGTAACGTCCCGGCGACCTTCGCCAGTCCGGTCTTCGAAGACTTCGTCTACGCGGGGGCTCTCATGCAGGGCACCGATGCCGAGCGCACCGCGGTGCGCGATCGGGTCGCCGATGCCTCCTACCGGCCCACCGAGATGCTGGCCCGCTTCCTTTTCGCGCGCTCCGCCGCCGACGACCATCTGCAGGCGCCAGATCTCCCGGCCCTTTACGAATCGCTCGCCGCCGCAAAGGAAAGCGGAGAGGAGATGCGCCTGCAGATTTCCGACTCGGCGGAGGCAATCGAGGCCAGCATTGTGATCGGGGAGGAGAGTCGGGAACTGAGGTTGACCAGCGACGGTTCCCCAGTTGTTTTCACTCGCCGCCTCTCGCGTGCGTCCATTGATCTCAACCAACACACGGTTCTCCTCGGTGCCCCTGAGCAGCCGTTCGAACTGGGTCCTGAGGTCTCCCTACGTGCTCCCGAGATCGAGCTGGCCTCAAGCTCGCTCTATGTGCGCCGGGCCGATTTCGACGGTGGTGACGTCGTCCTCAGTGCCTCCTCCGTTGTGGCGACGACTCCAAATCTGCCTGTACAGGGCGACGGTCTCAGAATCTGGTCCGATGCAGACCTGACCTATCCCTTGGTCGGATACCGGATCAAGGAGCCCGACGAGGAGCAAGAGCTTGGATCCGAGGAGACCGAGGCGGCCAATGTTCTTTTTCGGGTGATGAGCTTTTTCAAGTCCGAGGGCTACGAGGGCATCGGTTCCTACGCAGAGCCCCTTGATCGACGGGCCGCGAACAACGCACGCTTTGGCGAGGTGCTCAACTTCGCGAAGGCCAGGGGGTTGATCACTCAGGAGAAGAGGATCTACCGGCTGCACCCCGAGGTCGCGGGGCTCGACTACCTGAAGGTCCGCGCACACGTGATCAGCGGGGAAACCGCAGACTTCCTGCGCGATTTTGTCGCCCAGCGGGAACCCTGAGAGTCTCCGCCGCGCCGAAATCGCTCTATGGGTACTGCTGGATCGGTGAGCGGGATCGGGAACCTCACCGGCCGACGCGGCCCGCCGATCCCCAACATCGCTTCGCGAGGTAGCTTGCGTGTCGCTCGTCAGGCTTGGCACTCGCCGACGATGACGCTCGAGGAAGGGCAGGGAATTCCCTGGAAATCCCTACAGCCCCATCAGCTTGCCGAGGATCTCCTTCATCACCTCGTCGGTGCCGCCGCCGATTGGGCCTAGGCGGGCGTCGCGGACGGCTCGCTCGATGCCGTACTCGCGCATGTAGCCGTAGCCGCCGTGGATCTGGAGGGCCTGGTCGGCGATCTCGAGGACGGCGCGCTGGGTGACGAGCTTCGCCATCGTCACCTCTTTGATGCAGTCGTGGCCTTCGTGGAAGAGGCGCAGGGAGTTGTAGGTGAGGGCGCGGGAGGCCTCGGCCTTGGTCGCCATCTCCGCGACCTGGTGGCGGATCGCCTGGAACTTGCCGATCGGGCGGCCGAAGGCTTCGCGCTCTAGGGCGTACTCGACCGAGCGCTCGATCAGCCTTTGCATCGCGCCGACGGCGCCGATCGCCATCAGCAGCCGCTCCCAGGCAAAGTTGGCCATGATCAGCTTGAAGCCCTCGTTTTCCTCCCCGAGAAGATTCTCCGCGGGCACCTCGACGTCGGTGAAGGCCAGCTCGCCGGTGTCGGAGGAGTGCCAGCCCATCTTCTCCAGCTTCTGCGCCACCTCGTAGCCGGGCATCTCGCGCTCCAGCACGAGGAAGGAGATGCCGCCGTGGCCACCCTCCTTCGTCGTCTTGACCGCGCAGACGAGGAAGTCCGCGCGGACGCCGTTGGTGATGAAGGTCTTGGAGCCGTTGACGACGTAGCCGCCGTCGACCCGCTCGGCGAAGGTGGAGATGCCGGCGACGTCGGAGCCGGCGCCCGGCTCGGTGATCCCGAGAGCGCCGATCTTCTCGCCGGCGATGCCGGGGACGAGCCAGCGCTGCTTCTGCTCCTCGCTGCCGAAGTTGAAGATCGGCGGCATCGCGATCGAGGTGTGGGCGTTGAGCCCGGCGGCGACCCCGCCCGAGCCGCCGGAGCGGGCCAGCTCCTCGACCCAGATCGCGTCGTGCAGGTGGGTGCCGCCCTGACCGCCGTACTCCTCGGGGAACTTCAGCCCGAGGAAGCCCAGCTCGGCGCAGCGCTTGTAGAGGTCGGGGGGGAATTCACGCGCCTCCTCCCACTCGTCGACGTGGGGGGCGATCTCCTTGCTGACGAAGCGGTTGACGGTCTCGCGCAGCTCCTCGTGCTCCTCACCGAAGGGCGGCAGCGTTGCCCGCGCACCCGTGTCCTTGACCACCGTCACGCCCGGGACGGTAGCCGACCCGTCGCTACCATCGGCACATGGGACTGCCGGTGCTGCTCGCTGTCGACGAGGACGTCGGCTGCCTCTCCCGTACCGCGGAGGAACTGGAGCGGCGCTACGGGCGCGACTACGAGGTGCACGCCGAGCGTTCTGCTGCTGCGGCTCTGCGCCAGCTCGAGGCTCTGCGCGAGGCCGGCGAGCAGGTGGCCGTCGTCCTCGCCGACCATTGGCTGGGAGAGGGCGAGACGAGGGGCGCCGAGATGTTGGAGCGGGTCAAGGCCCTTCACCCGAGCGCCAAGCGCGGGCTGCTGATCGAGTGGGGAGCTTGGGGCCATGCCGAGACTGCCGAGGCGATCTTCGAGGCAATGGCGCTCGGCCGCATCGACTACTACGTGCTGAAGCCCGAGAGCACGCCCGACGAGCTCTTCCACCGCACCGTCGGCGAGTTCCTCTTCGAGTGGGCGCGAGCCGAGTCGCCGCTGCAGGGCGAGATCGAGATGGTCGCCGAACCGGGTGCTCGGCGTACCCACGAGCTGCACGACCTGCTCAGCCGCAACGGCATTCCATACGCCTGCTACACGCCTGACTCGGCGCCCGGCAGGGCGCTGCTGGAGGAGGCCGGTCGCGACGATGCCGCCGCCCCGGTGGCCCGCATCCGTCCCGGCCGGCTCCTCGTCGACCCATCCAACGTGGAGATCGCCGAGGCGTTCGGAGTCAGCACCGAGCTGGCCGCGGGAGAGGAGTTCGACGTCGCTGTGATCGGCGCCGGCCCGGCCGGCCTCGCCGCCGCCGTCTACGCGTCCTCGGAGGGACTGCGGGCGGTTGTGGTCGAGCGCGAAGCAATCGGAGGCCAGGCTGGCTCCAGCTCGTTGATCCGCAACTACCTCGGCTTTGCGCGCGGCGTCAGCGGCACCGAGCTGGCCCAGCGGGCCTACCAGCAGGCGTGGGTCTTCGGCACCTCCTTCATGCTTATGCGCGAGGTGGTCGAGCTGCGACCGGGCGAGCGCGGCCATACCCTGCGCACGGCGGATGGAGCGGAGCTCGAGGTGGGCGCCGTGGTTCTCGCCTCCGGCGTCTCCTACCGGCGGCTGCAGAACCCGGCTCTTGCCGGGCTCGAGGGCTCGGGGGTCTTCTATGGAGCCTCCGCGGCCGAGGCGAAGGCGCTTGCTGGGCGGAGCGTCTTCGTCGTCGGCGGCGGCAATTCGGCCGGTCAGGCGGCGATGCACCTCTGCCGCTGGGCCGAGCGCGTCAGCCTGGTCGTGCGCGGTCCCTCGCTCGCGGCCAGCATGTCGAGCTACCTGCGCGAGGCGATCGACGCTGCGGCCAACGTCGAGGTGCTGCTGGATACCGAGGTGGTCGACGGCGAGGGGGAGAGCCGACTGGAGAGCCTGACCCTCCGTGACCTAGGCTCGGACTCGACCACGACCGTTGCCGCCGACGCCCTCTTCGTCCTGATCGGCGCCCGGCCCGGCACCGAGTGGCTGCCGGAGGAGATCGTCCGCGACGAGTGGGGTTACGTCCTCACCGGGAGGGACCTCGCGGACGAGCGCCACATCGACCACGTTATTGGGGGCAAACGTGGCGTTCGTCCCGCCGGGCGGCAGATGCTGGAGACCAGCCTGCCCGGCGTCTTCGCCGTCGGCGACGTCCGCCACGGCGCCGTCAAGCGCGTCGCCTCCGCCGTCGGCGAGGGTTCGATCGTGATCCAGCAGGTCCACCGACACCTCGAAGAGAACGCCGAGACCGGCACACCCACCCGGCTCGCCTGAGCTCGCGCCTCCCCCGATGCACGACGAGACGCTCAGCCTGATCACGATCCCGCTCTTCACCGGTGCGATCGGGTACGTGACCAACTGGAGCGGCGTCTGGATGCTCTTCTACCCGATCCGCTTCGCCGGGGTGCGCGTACCGGGCCTCGCCGCCTTCGCCAACGTGATGCCGCGCCGCATCCAGCAGATCCCGGGCCTCGGCCAGGGCGGGATCGGGTGGCAGGGGATCGTTCCCTCGCGGGCGGCGAAGATGGGCTCGATCGCCGTCGACAAGGGGATCTCGAAACTCGGCAGCCCAGGCGACTTCTACCGCCAGCTCGACTCCGAGGCGATCGCCGAGCACATCCTCGCCACCGCCAGGGGCGAGATCCACGGCGTGGTCGAGCGGATCATGGAGCGCGAGCGGCCGCAGCTTTGGCACGACCTGCCACCGCGCGTGCGCGCCGCCGTCCACGCCCGGGTCGAGGAGCAGCTGCCGGAGATCGTGCATGCGCTAACGGCCGAGATCGGCGAGCACGTCGACGACCTGATCGACCTCAAGCTGATGGTGATCCGCCGCCTCGAGGAGAGCCCGGAGCTGGCCAACAGGATCTTCCTCGAGGTTGGCCGGAAAGAGCTGCGCTTCATCGTCAAGTTCGGCTTCTTCTTCGGCTTCCTGCTCGGGGTGCCGACGGCCTTCCTGACCGAGGAGGTGCTGACCCAGTGGTGGGTGCTGCCGATCGCCGGCGTGCTGATCGGCTACACGACGAATCTGCTCGGCATCCGCATGATCTTCGAGCCGGTGCGCCCCCGCCGCGTCGGCCCCTTCACCCTGCAGGGCCTCTTCCTCAAACGCCAGCCCGAGGTTGCCGAGGTCTACGCCGACATCATCGCCAACGACATCGTGACCATGGCCAATATGGCCGACGACCTCGTGCACGGGCCCAACTCCGATCGCACCCGCTTGCTGGTCGAAGACTCGCTGCGGCCGGCGGTGGACAGGGCCCTGGGTCGCGCCCGCCCGGCGGTGCGAGCTGCCGTCGGCGGCCGTGACTACGACGCGATCCGCGACGCACTCGCACTCGAGGCTGCCGACCACGCGGTGGCGCCGCTCACCGATGAGGATTTCAATGCTGCCCACCGCGGCAACATCCGCGAGTTCGTCGCCGAGCAGATGCGAGCGATGGACCCCGCCACCTTCTCCGGAATGCTGCGCACGGCGATGCGCGAGGACGAGTGGCTGCTCTACCTGCACGGCGCCGTGCTCGGCTTCGGCGCTGGCCTGCTACACCTGGCGATCTTCGGATGAGCGAGACAGGGGAAACGCCGACCCTCGAGGAGCTGATGCGGGCCGCTCCGGGCCTGGCGCGGGTCGCCGCGGGGATCGGCCGGCAGGGGGCTGCCGATGCGGCCAACGCCTACGTCGACGGTGTGTCACGTGTGATCCGCGCCGCCTCGCAAGGCGAGTCGGCGGCGCAGATCCTGCAAGAGGGACGCGCCGAGCTGCGCTCGCAGCTGCGCGGTTGGCTGGGTGTCGCCGAGAACTTGTCGCGGCCGGCGGCGGCCCCGCGCCAGAACGGCGACGCCTCTACGGCGGCGCTGCGCCGCCGTGGCGAAGAGCTGCTGCGCCAGTCGGCCGACGTCACTGCCGACGTCGATTCCCACCCCGCCTACATGCGCATCCTCGACGCCCTCGCCCCGGACGAGGGGCGCATCCTGCGCTTCCTCGCGCGCAGCGGCCCGCAGCCCTCGGTCGACGTGCGCGCCGGCCTGCCGCTCGCCTCGCAGTTGGTAGCGCAGGGCCGCACGATGGTCGCCGAGGAGGCCGGCTGCCGCCACCAGGAGCGCGTCCACGCCTACCTCAACAACCTGCACCGCCTCGGGCTGGTCTGGTTCTCGCGCGAGCCGCTGCGCGACGCGCGCCGCTACCAGGTGCTGGAGGCGCAGGCGCAGGTCGCCGACGCGCTAGAGCGGGGCGGGCGCACGGCTCGCACCGTGCGCCGCAGCATCGTCCTCACGCCGTTCGGCGAGGACTTCTGCGCGATCTGCCTGCCGCTCGAGTAGCAGCGTCATCCCTCCGGCTGGTCGGCGGGGGCCGGCGCCTTCCAGTCCTCGAGCATCGTGTAGCCACGGCCCTCGTGGTCGAATCCGAGCAGGTCGCCTTGGGGGTTCTTCTTGCCGCCGTGGTGATAGGCGCGCACCTCGGCGATCCTGCCGTCGCGGATGCGAAACCACTCGGTGCCGCGGTCGAGCCGTTTCTCACCGGACTCGGGCGCACGCCAGGTCATCGTCCACTCGATCACGACCTGGTCGCCCTGCTCGATCGCGTTCTCGACGTACCACTGGGCGTCGATGCTCCCGACGCCCAGCGCGGCGAAGCGGCCGATCGTCTCGGCGCCCTCGTGCGGCCCCAGGCGGGTGTAGTAGTGGACGGCGTCGTCGGTGAAGTGCGCGGCGACCGCGCCGGCGTCGCCCGTGTTCAGCGCCTCGTAATAGGAGCGGATGTGGTCGACGTGGCTCACGGCGCTACAGCCCGTAGCTCTTGCCGATCACGTCGAGCATCACCTCGTCGGTGCCGGCGCCGATCCGGTTGAGGCGGACGTCGCGGTAGGCGCGCTCGATCTCGTACTCCTTCATGTAGCCGTAGCCGCCGAGGATCTGGATGCACTCGTCGGCGACCTCGCAGGCCATGCGCGAGGAGAAGAGCTTCGCCATCGTGATCTCCCGCACCGGGTACTCGCCGTTGCCGAAGCGCCAGGCCGTCGCGTAGGTGAACTGCTTAGCGGCCTCCGCCTTAGTCGCCATCTCGGCGAACTTGTGGCGGATCGCCTGGAACTTGCCGATCGGGCGGCCAAACGCTTCGCGCTCCTTCGCGTAGTCGAGCGTCTTCTCGATCATCCGTTCCGCACCGGCGTGGGAGCCGGCGGCGGCGACCAGCCGCTCGCCCTGGAGCTCCCAGGCGATGTGGTAGAAGCCTTTGCCCTCCTCGCCGAGGATCGCGCTGGCCGGGACGCGGACGTCTTCGAAGGCCAGTTCGCCGGTGTCGGAGGCGTGCATGCCCATCTTCTCCAGCTCGGCCGAGACGCTGAACCCGGGCACCTTCTCGCCGTTCTCGTCGCGCAGGTCGACGACGAAGAGGGTGATGCCGGCGTGGCGCTCCTCCGGGTCGGTCTTGGCGACGAGGACGATGAAGTCGGCCCGTGGGCCGTTGGTGATGAAGGTCTTGGAGCCGTTGATCACGTATTCGTCGCCGTCGCGGATCGCGGAGGTGCGGATGCCGGCGACGTCGGAGCCGGCGCCGGGCTCGGTGATCCCCAGGGCGCCGACCTTCTCGCCCTTCAGGCCGGGGGTCAGGTAGCGCTGCTTCTGCTCCTCGGTGCCGAGCAGGTGGATCGGCGGCAGGACCATGTCGGTCTGCACGGCGAAGCCCATGTTGGTGCCGCCCGAGCCCGAGTAGCTCATGCACTCGGCGCGGACCAGCGAGTAGAAGTAGTCGCCGCCCTGCCCGCCGTACTCCTCCGGGAAGCAGAGGCCGAGGAAGCCCAGCTCGCCGGCCCGCTTCATCACGTCGGTCGGCCAGTAGGTGTCCTCCCACTCGTTGCGGTGGGGCCACATCTCCTTTTTGACCCATGCCTGCATCGACTCGCGCAGGTCTTCGTGCTCCTGGTTGAAGATGAAGTTCTTGCGGCCCGCCTCGTGGTCGGGCTTGATCACGGTCGAGCTGCTGCCGTTCGTCGCGGTCGCCACTGGTCTCTCCTCTATTCGCTGATCCGAAAGGGCAGCCGGGCCACCCAGAGCAAAGTGGACAGTAGCACTTCCCACTTTCAGTGCGGGCCTGATTTCGGCTATGGTCCGCCAGATGGACTACGAGGTCATCAAGTACGAGGTCGCCGACGGGGTCGCCACCGTGACCCTGAATAACCCCGAGAAGCGCAACATGCTCTCCGGGCAGATGCTGACCGAGCTGGTCGATGCGATGAAGCGGGCGCGCGACGACGAGGGTGTACGTGCTGTTGTTCTAACTGGAGCTGGCGACAAGGTGTTTTGCGCCGGTGCAGATCTGGGCGGTTTCGCTGCTGATGTTCCTCTTGTTTCAAAACATTTTGCTTCTGATCTTTTCCTCGAGTTCTTCCGGCTGATGCCGCGGCTGGGCAAGCCGTCGCTCTGCGCTGCCAACGGCCACGTGCTGGCGGGCGGCATGGGCCTCGCCCTCTCCTGCGATCTCTTGATCGCCAAAGAGGGGGCCACGTTTGGCACGCCGGAGATCAACGTCGGCGCCTTCCCCTACATGATCATGGCGATCATCTACCGCAACGTCCCGCGCAAGAAGGTCAACGAGATGATGCTGCTGGGCGAGCGGCTCAGCGGTCCCGAAGCGGTCGAGTACGGGCTCGCCAACAAGGTCGTGCCGGCGGGCGAGTTCGACGCCGCTGTCGCCAATTGGGCGGGCAAGCTCGCCTCGAAGAGCCCGGTGCTGATGCGGCTCGGCCACGACGCGATGTACCGGCAGCAGGACATGGCGGTCGACGACGCGCTCGACTACCTGCGCTCGCAGCTGTCGCTCACCTTCTCGACCGAGGACATCGTCGAGGGCGTCACCGCATTCTTCGAGAAGCGCGAGCCGCAGTGGAAAGGCAGGTAGGGATGGGGAGCACCGAGCAAGAAGCGAAGAACCTGCTCCCGGGGACGGCCCCGCTGGAGGATCTGAACGAGCAGCTGCGCGAGCGCCGCGAGAAGGCCAAGCTCGGCGGCGGCGAGGAGAAGATCGCCAAGCAGCACCAGCGCGGCAAGCTGACCGCGCGCGAGCGCCTCGACCTGCTGGTCGACGAGGGCACCTTCGTCGAGATGGGAATCCACGGCCGCCCGCACTTCGCCCAGCGCGCGATGGACGGCGTCGAGGCTCCCGCCGACGGCGTGATCACCGGCTGGGGCGACGTCGACGGCCGCCCCTGCTGCATCGCCGCCTACGACTTCACCGTGATGGCCGGCTCGATGGGCATGACCGGCGAGCTCAAGGTAACCCGCCTGCGTGAGATGGCGCTCTCCAAGCGGATGCCCTTCATCTGGCTGCTCGACTCGGCCGGCGCCCGCATCCAGGAGGCCGCCGGCTCGCTCTTCGCCGGCTCCGGCCACCTCTTCCGCGAGGAGGTCGAAATGTCGGGAGTGATCCCGATGGTCGCGGCGATGATGGGCCCCTGCGCCGCCGGCACCGCCTACATCCCGGCACTCTCCGACTTCGTGCCGATGGTCTCCGGCCAGGGTGCGATGGCGCTCGCCGGCCCGCACCTGACCAAAGCCGTCACCGGCGAGGACATCACGATGGAGGAGCTGGGCGGGGCCAAGGTCCACTGCCGCAAATCGGGTGTGGGGGACCTCGAGGTCAAGGACGACGAGGAATGCATCGCCAAGGTCAAGCAGTACCTCTCCTTCTTCCCCTCCGACTGCGAGCAGAAGCCGCCGATCGTGCCGACCAGCGACCCCGACGACCGCGCATCGGAGAAGCTGCTGGAGATCGTCCCCGAGTCGTCGCGCCAGCCCTATGACATGTACGACGTGATCGCCGAGATCGTCGACGACGGCGAGTGGTTCGACATCAAGCCGAAGTTCGCCAAGACGCTGATCACGTGCTTCGCCCGCTTCGGCGGCCAGCCGGTCGGGATCGTCGCCAACCAGCCCAAGCAGCTGGCCGGCATCCTCGACAACGACTCAGCCGACAAGGCCGCCCGCTTCATCAACCTCTGCGACGCCTTCAACATCCCGCTCGTCTTCCTCCAGGACGTGCCCGGCTTCATGGTCGGCGCCAAAGTCGAGCACGCCGGGATCATTCGCCACGGGGCGAAGATGCTCTACGCGGTCAGCCGCGCGACGGTGCCGAAGGTGACGGTGATCGTGCGCAAGGCCTACGGCGCCGGCTACTACGTGATGTGCGGCAAGGCGTA
>JBEVMR010000022.1:0-17561 GCA_040508545.1 Solirubrobacterales bacterium | reverse complement strand
GAGCGACGTCAATACCTCAAAAGTGGGTAAGCTAATTGGTATATCTGTCCAAATAATGGGTAGAACCTAAAGCTCAGCACCCAACGAACCCAAGGCGGCACGGTGGACCGTAAGCAGACTGGAAGGGCTGGATTCGAATTAGCGCGAGTCCGGTGCTGCGTGGCCACTTTGGCCGCCGGGGCAGTCCTGGCCGGCGCGGTTTGCGTTCCCTCCGCGTCGGCCGGGTTGGTTGAGGAAGCGGCGAATACCGTCGGGTCGACGGTGAAGTCGGTCCAGGAAACTGCAAACGTCGTGCCATCCCTGCCGGGTCCGACTCCGCCCGCGACGCCATCGCCACCGCCAGCGACCGCGACGCCCTCCCCGCCGCGCCAGGTTCCGGTCAAGCCGCCGAGCAAGGAGCCACCGGCCCCTGCGCCTCGAGCTGGCGACGACGCCGCTGATCCTCCTCTGGTGGACGAGGTAGCCGGTGCTGCGCAGAAGGCTGCCGACTCCATGACCAGCGCCGCCAACGACACCGCCTCGAGGGCAGCCACGACTCCAGTGCGCAGAGATGACGGCCCGGTCGCGGTGCCCCAAGATCATGCCGATCGGGCTGCAAGCGAGGCGGTCGTCCGCGGGAGCCGAACGGCGTCCAACCCTCCGGTTGCAGTCAGAGCAGCCGAGGTGGCCGCTCTGAAGCGGTGGCTTGCCCGTGTCTGGCCCGCGGTTTCCCTCGGCGGGAGTGAAGTCCGTGGGGCCGGGGTGGTCGAGGGGATAGCGGGGGGCCTGCTTCGCCCAGCCCTCACTGCGGTCACTGGCTTGCTGCTGGCGAGCTCACCGGTCCTTCAAACGAGTGGCGACTCGCCGCTCAGCGGGCACCAGGGAGTGGCGGGCGCATCACGGTCCGCGCCGAATCCCGCTCTAGCCCCCACCCTCGCCGAGCGAGGGAGCTTCCTCTACTTGATCGCCATCGGCGGATTGCTTGCCCTGCTGGGGTTCACGGTTTGGCGCGAGTTCCGGCTCGCGCTCCATCCCCGCTTGCGCTGAGGCTGCGGCCGCAATCGGCGATCGTGTCCTCGCTCGGGCGGGGCGACCAGCCGAGGCGGGCCCTCGCCTTCTCGCTGGAGAGCTCGGTCTTCTTGCCGAGCTGACCGGTGATCGAGCGAACGCTGGGGTCGAAGAGGCCCATCGCGCGCACGACCAGGTTCGGCACCGAGCGCGTCGGCACCTTTGCTGCGTCTTCGCCGAGGCGCTCGCGCAGGATCGCGGCGACTTCGGCGAACCAGAGGAATCGCTCGGTGGCGATGAAGCGCTCACCGCCGGCCTCGGGCGCCGTCATCGCCCGGATCTCGAGGTCGGCGACGTCGCGGACGTCGACGAAGCTGAAGCCGATTCGCGGCACGCCGGGCATCCCGCGCAGCAGCCGTTCGATCGCCTGCAGCGAAAAGGAGTGGTCGTCGCTGAGGACCGGGCCGATGATTGCGCCGGGGTTGACCGTGGCCAGCTTCTCGCTCGCGCCGCGCTCGGCCATGAAGTCCCAGGCCGCGCGCTCGGCGATCGTCTTCGAGCGGGCGTACGGCGAGAGGTTGGGGTTGTCCGGATCGCTCCAGTTCCGCTCGGTCAGCGGTCCGGATGCCGGTTTGTCGCCGCCCGTGATCGCCGCGACAGAGGAGGTGACGACGACGCGCTGTACACCGGCGGCGAGGCTGGCTGCGAGCACCCGCAGGGTGCCCTCGCGCGCCGGGACGATCAGCTCGTCGGGATCCTTCGGCTGCTGTGGCGGAAAGGGGGAGGCGACGTGGAGGACGTAGTCGCAGCCCTCGACCGCCTGCGGCCAACCGGCGTCGTCTTTCAGGTCGGCGGCGAGGACGGTGAGGCGATCGCCGGCCTCCACCTCGGGCGCCAGCGCGGCGCGCACCTCGCCCTCGCGATCGAGATCGCGCACGGTCGTGCGGACGCGGTAGCCGCGGCGCAGCAGCTCGGCCAAGCACCAGCCGCCGAGGTACCCCGAGCCACCGGTGACCAGAACGGTCTGCGTCTCTCCCTGGGAACCCTCCATTGGTAAGGAGAGTATGAACGTGAGAGCATCCTCTGCGGGATGAGCGACTTCCTGGTCAAGCGGAGCGACCTGCGCGAGTGCCGCGTGGTCGATTCGCCGCCGCCCGAGGTGGGGCCAGGCCAAGCGCTGCTTCGGGTCGACACCTTCGGCCTCACCGCCAACAACGTCACCTACGCGGTCTTCGGCGAGGCGATGAGCTACTGGGACTTCTTCCCGACCGCCGAGGAGGGCTGGGGCCGGGTGCCGATGTGGGGCTTCGCCGAGGTCGAGCGGAGCGAGGCGGAGGGCGTCGAGCCGGGGACCCGCCTGTTCGGCTACCTGCCGCCCTCCTCGCAGCTGCTCGTCACCCCGGCTGACGCCAGCGAGGCCGGCTTCGTCGACGGATCGCCCCATCGCGCCGAGCTGCCCTCCGCCTACCACCGCTACCTGGCGACCGGGAGCGACTCGTTCTACCGCGCCGACAGCGAGGCGATCCAGATGCTGCTGCGGCCGCTCTTCTTCACCTCCTTCCTGATCGACGATCAGCTCGCCGACGAGGGCCTGGTGACGCGCGGCCCGATCGTGATCGCCAGCGCATCGAGCAAGACGGCGATCGCCGCAGCATTCATGTTGGCGCAGCGCGACGGTGTCGAGCTGATCGGCCTCACCTCGCCGCGCAACGCCGAGTTCGTCGAAGGCCTCGGGATCTACGGCCGGACGGTCAGCTACGACGCGATCGAGACCCTGGACCGGGGCCCGGTGACCTTCGTCGACATCGCCGGCGATGGGGACGTGCGCCAAGCGGTCCACTCTCACTTCGGCGACGAGCTCGTCCACAGCATGGCGGTGGGGATGACCCACTGGGAGGGGATGGCGAGCGGGGCCGGTGACCTGCCGGGGCCCCAGCCGACTGTCTTCTTTGCTCCGACCCGCGTCTCCAAGCGCGCCAAGGACTGGGGCCGCGCCGGCCTCGAGTCACGCGTCGCCGGCGCCTGGCATCCCTTCTGCACCTGGACCGGCAAATGGCTGGAGACGATCCCGGGCCAGGGCTTCGACGCCTTGCAGAGCGCCTATCTCGACGTGCTCGAGGGCCGCGTCGACCCCAAGCACGCCCACGTGCTGACGCTTTAGCCCGTTCGCACTGAGGAGTTTGTACGTGCTGGAGCATGTACAAGCTCCCGCGGAGCTCATCGTGCGTCGCGGAGGCGCTGGGTTGTGCGGTCGAGGATCCTGCGTACGTACGCAGGCTCGTACTTGACCTGCCAGTGGGCGAAGCGAAGCGCGGTCAATCCGCTGGCGACGTGTGTCTGGTCGCGACGGTGGTCGCGCGTCTGCTCTGACGCCGTGCGGTGGTAGCGCAGCCCGTCGGTCTCGACGACGAGACCGAGGTCGGGCCAGAAGAAGTCGACCTCGTACCCGTTGACCCTCGCTTTGGTCAGCGGTGGCGCCATCCCCGCCCTTTTCGCGATAGGACGGAAGAGAAGCTCGAGCTCGGAATCGGAGAGTTGGAACGTGTGCTTGTCGAGGAGGACGCGGAGGCGACGCACTCCTGGCTCTCCCCTGAAGCCGTCGAGTGCGGTGCGCAGGGCCTCGGGGTCGATGAGGTTGTGCTTGTCGGCCTCGTTGACGGCACGCTCGAGCGTTTTCTCGGGAAGTTCGGTGGCCTGATCGACCAGTGTCCGCGCCGGAGAGGTGACCGGAATTCCACCTCGCAGCGTGATGTCCTCTTTCCGCAGCGAGGGCCTGCTCATGGCGCGGATTCCGTCGCGCCGGTGTCTGCAGCGGCGACGGATGCTCACGTCAATCCGCCCACGTTGCTCTATACCGATGCCCCAGAGCGCGGCGGCACTGCGGTGGCTCAGAGCGGCGCCGTCCCCGCAGGCAAGCACGGCGGCCATCCAGCGCCGCTCCTGCGTCAACTGCGGCCAACCGACCGCGTAGATCCCTCGTGCTACGGGATGAAGGCGCCCCTTGGCGATCCGGTGGGCGATCGCCTCACGAGTGAATCCGAGCCCGAGCAGGTCCCGCCGGCTCAGGATTCCATGCTGCTTGCCGGCAAGTGCCCAAGCCTCCCTGCTTCTCGCATCGGACTTTGTACGTGTCATTGCACGTACAAAGTCCACAGCACTGGAAACTCGCCCCATTTAAGGGGATGCGGCGAGCCAGCTGCGCTCCTTGGAGCGCATCACCGGCGTCGCCACGATGCTGCCGAGGCGGCGCTGCAGTGCTCGCCCGCGCGAGTCGTGCCCGGCGGGGAGCAGCTTGGCGAGCTGGCGGTACTCGCGCGAGACCTGGCTCGAGCGGAAGACCGAGGCGATCGCGGTGAGCAGCTCGCCCGGCGCCGCGATCGTCGTCCGCGCCAGCTCCTGCCCTTCGACCGCGATTCGCAGCTCGGCGGGGTAATTGCGGGCCGGCGGTGGTTGCGGCGCCGCCGCCATCGCGGTGGCGATTGCGTCGGCAAGCTCGCCACGGACCGTGGCGATGTCGCGCGAGCGAGCCCGCGCCCGGCCGAGGCCCTCCTTGGTCGGCACCAGTCGTGCTCCGCCCAGCTCGCCCTCGCCGAGCTCGTCGAGCATCCAGCGATCGCCGCTTGCGACCAACACCGGGATCCCCTCTGCCGCCAGGCCCTGGGCGTAGACCTGGACCTCGTTCAGCGACTCGCCGTCGAGGGTGACCTCCATCTCCCAGATGAAGGTGTGCGAGCAGAAGGCGCGTGGGTTCGGCGTGCTGGCGTGGTGGCCGAGCATCACCACGGCGTCGAGCGGGCCGCCGTTGGCCTTGCTCATCGAGGGCTCGGCCTCGACCAGCGCCAGGTCGGCGATCGGGCGCACCTCGACTCCGGCCGGCATGCGGTCGCGTTCGACGTTCGTCCCGACCATGTGCCAGTCGCCGACGCAGATTCGCTCGGCGCCGGCTGCGCGCAGGGCCTCGACTGCGGCCAGGACCTCGTCGGTCATCAGCCGGCGGCCGCGGGTGTAGGCGGAGGGATGGGAGGGTAGGCAATCGCTGTAATCGTCGATGCCAGCAATCCCCTCCATGTCCGCCGCGATCAGGATGTTCACCGGGCGAGCGTATCTCCGGGGGTAGGCTGAGCGCACCGACCTATTCGACCGGAACGGAGAGCACGTGATCACCAAGGCCGACTTCATCGGGGTTCCCTCGCAGGACGCCGAGCGCTCGCGCAGCTTCTACGTCGAGACGCTGGGGCTGGCGCCGGACGAGAACTCGCGCTTCGAGTTCTGGGCGGGGGAGACCTGCTTCAGCATCTGGGAGCCGGAGAAATTCGGCATGAGCTTCGCCCCGCAGAAAAACGCCCATCCGGCGCTGCACGTCGACGACGTCGAGGCGGCTCGCAAGGAGCTGGAGGCGAAGGGCATCGAGTTCTCTGGCGAGACGATGGACACCGGGGTCTGCCACATGGCCTTCTTCACCGACCCAGACGGCAACGACCTGATGCTGCACGGTCGCTACGCGCCCTACGAGTAGGCCATACCGATGCTGAGATTCGAGATCTCGATCTCGCTCGACGGCTACGTCGCTGGCCCGAACCAGAGTGAGGAGAACCCGCTGGGTGAAGGCGGCGAGCAGCTGCACGAGTGGGTCGTCAAGCTCGCCGTCTGGCGGGAGTCGCACGGTCGCGAGGGGGGAGAGGTGACCGCGAGCACGCCGCTGATGGAGGAATCGCTGAGCGGGGTCGGGGCCGTGATCATGGGCCGCAACATGTTCGGCGGCGGGCCGGGGCCCTGGAGCGAGGATCCGTGGCAGGGCTGGTGGGGGGAGGAGCCGCCCTTCCACATGCCGGTCTTCGTCCTCACCCACCACGAGCGCGAGCCGCTGACCCTGGGCGAGACCACCTTCACCTTCGTCACCGACGGGATCGAGTCGGCGCTGGAGCAAGCGCGGGCAGCGGCGGGCGGCCTCGACGTCTCGATTGGCGGCGGCGCCGACGTCGCTCGGCAGTACCTCTCCGCCGGCTTGATCGATCAGATGCAGCTCAACGTCGTGCCACTCCTGCTCGGCGATGGCGCCCGCCTGCTCGGCGACGGCGCTGGGGCGGGCCTCGATCTGGAGCCGACCCTCGTCGTCGACGCGCCCGGCGTCACCCACCTCCGCTACCGCGTCGGGGGGCTGAGCCGCACTCCATAGGCGTCCGGAACATCCCGCCGGTTGGGTACTCCCATGTTAGGATGGGCGCCCTTGGCCGAGGGGGCGCCCGAACATCTCGATGTGCTGATCGTCGGTGCCGGCCTTTCCGGCATTGGCGCTGCTTGGCACCTGCAGGATCGCTGCCCCGACAAGAGCTACGCGATCCTCGAGGCCCGCGGTGACATCGGTGGCACCTGGGATCTGTTCCGCTACCCGGGCATTCGCTCGGACTCCGACATGCACACGATGGGCTACAGGTTCAGGCCCTGGACCGCGAACAGGACGATCGCCGACGGCGCCTCGATCCTCGAGTACGTGCGGGAGACCGCAAGCGAGAGCGACATCGAGGGCAAGATCCGCTTCCATCATCGTGTCGTCTCCGCCAGCTGGTCGAGCGAGGACGCCCGCTGGACGGTCGAGGTGGAGCGCACGGACAGCAACGAGACCGCGCAGATCAGCTGCAACTTCTTCTGGGCCTGCACCGGCTACTACAGCTATGACGAGGGTTACACGCCGGAGTTCGAAGGCCTCGATCGCTTCGCCGGCGAGGTCGTGCATCCCCAGAAATGGCCCGAGGACCTCGACTACGCCGGCAAGCGGGTGGTCGTGATCGGCAGCGGCGCCACCGCGGTCACCCTCGTCCCGGCGATGGCGGAGAAGGCCGCGCACGTGACGATGCTGCAGCGCTCGCCGACCTACGTCGCCTCGTTGCCGGCCGAGGACCGGGTCGCCTCGATGCTGCGCCACATCTTGCCCACGCGCGCCGTTTACTCGATCGTGCGCTGGAAAAACGTGCTGGTCCAGACGGCCTTCTACCAGTTCAGCCGCCGCCGGCCGGAGCGGGTGAAAAAGCTGCTTCGCATGGGGGCGGCGCGGGAGCTGCCGTCGGGCTACGACGTCGACAAGCACTTCTCGCCTCGCTACAACCCGTGGGACCAGCGCATGTGCGTGGTTCCCGACAGCGATCTCTTCAAGGTGATCTCGGATGGCAGCGCCTCGGTGGTCACCGATCGGATCGCGACCTTCACCGAGCGCGGCATCGAGCTCGAGTCCGGGGAGGAGCTCGAGGCCGACGTGATCGTCACCGCGACCGGTCTGAACCTACTCTTCCTGGGTGGCCTGAGCCTCTCCATCGACGGCGAGGAGGTCGACGTTCCCAGCAAGATGATCTACAAGGGAATGATGCTGAGCGACATCCCCAATCTCGCCTTCGCCTTTGGCTACACCAACGCCTCCTGGACGCTCAAGGTGGACCTCACCGCGGAGTACATCTGCCGACTGCTCAACCACATGGACAAGCACGGCTACCAGACCTGCATCCCCGAGGGCGACCCCGCGGTGACCGAGCAGGCGTTGGTCGACTTCACCTCCACCTACGTCGTGCGCTCGCTCGACCAGATCCCCAAACAGGGCGCGACCGAACCGTGGAAGCTGCGCCAGAACTACGTCTTCGACATCCGCACGATCAGGCGCGGGCGGATCGACGACGGGGCGATGCGCTTCCTCGGCGAGACGAGCTCCGAGGCGCGGTCCGCGGAAAAGCTCGCCGCCTGATTCGATTCGGGCGAAGCGGGTAGCGTGGCCGCATGCCAACCAAGCTGCTGTTCCCGGTTCTAGCCCTCTGCCTCGCGATCGGCGTTGGTGTTGCCGGCTGCGGCGATGACGACGACAGCGATACCGGCTCGGCCACTGTCACCGAGACGGCCGAAGCGACGACCGAGGCTGGCGACGACTCCGGCACCAGCGCCCCCGCCCCCAGCGGCGACGCGGCGCGATCGGAGAAAGTCGAGATCGTCGACTTCGCCTACGACCCCGACCCCGTGACGATCGAGGAAGGCGGCAAGGTGATCTGGCAGAACGAGGACTCGGCGCCGCATACCGCGACCGCCGATGACGGCAGCTTCGACACCGGCACGCTCGAGGAAGGCAAGCTCAAGTCGGAGACCTTCAAGGAGGCAGGGTCCTACTCCTACATCTGCTCGATCCACCCGGACATGCACGGCACTGTGGAAGTGGTCGCAGCCGGCTGACGCTGCGATGATCGTCTCGTGAGCGAGACGATCGCGATTCCCGCCCGCTTCAACGGGCCGCTGGAGAGCGGCAACGGCGGCTACAGCGCCGGCGCCCTCGCCGCCTTCCTCGAGGGTGCCGTCGAGGTCAGCCTGCGGCGCCCGGTGCCACTCGACACGGTGCTGCGGGTGAGCCGCGAGGACGATGGCAAGATCCTCGCCATCGACGGCGAGGATCTCGCCGCCGAAGCTAGTCCGGCGCCCGAGTTCGAGCTCGACCTTCCGGAGCCGGTCGGCGCCGAGGAGGCGCGGGCTGCGAGCGCCGGCTACCGAGGGAAGACGGACGGACCGTTCAGCGACTGCTTCGTCTGCAGCCGCACGCGCGAGGACACGCTGGGCGTCCACGCCGGCCCGGTCGAGGGGCGGATGCTCGTCGCCACGCCCTGGACTCCGCCGCAATGGGCCGACGACGGATCGGGGGCCGTCCGCGGGGAGATCGTCTGGGCGGTGCTCGATTGCCCCACTTACTTCGCCGCCTACATGGACCACCCGGAGCCAATGCCGCCGGGAGTGCTTGCCCGCTTCACCGGCCGCCTCGACGCGCCGGTCCCGGTTGGCGAAGAGCATGTCGTGATCTCCTGGCCAATCGCGGCCGATGGCCGCAAGCACCATGCCGGGGTGGCGATCGTCTCCGCCGCGGGCGAGGTGCTGGCACGCGCCCAGGCCCTGCTGATCGAGCCCCGCCAGAACTGAGGGATTACTGGGGCTGGGGGGCGTTCGCCTCGAGCCGCTCGGCGAGGCGGTTCATGCCGAGCTTGCGGGCGGCCGCGGCGGCGCCGTGCCAGTCGGTGGCTTGGTCAGGCGGCCGCTCGACGCCGACGTCGCGAAGGGTGGCGATGTCTTTGAAGGCAAGCAGCTCGTCACCGGCATCGAGCAGGGCGCCACGCAGTTTCGGTCGCTGCTCGCGGATCGCGTTGTCGAGGATCGTCTCCAGGTTGCCGTGGCGGCGGAGCAGTTCAGCGGCGGTTTTGGGCCCGACGCCCTTGGCGCCGGGCAGGCCGTCGGAGGGGTCGCCGCGCAGGGCGATGAAGTCGGGTACCTGCGCGGGGTCGACGCCGTAGCGCTCGCGCACACCCGCCGCATCGACTTCTTCGGCGCCTTTCTTGCCACCCGTCTTGACGTAGAGGACGGTGACCCCCTTGCCCGCGCACTGGTACATGTCGCGGTCGCCGGTCAGCAGCAACGCCTTGCCGCCGGCCTCCGCCTCGCGGTTGGCATAGGTGCCGAGCAGGTCGTCGGCCTCGAGTGAGTCGCTGGTTGCGACGGTCCAGCCGAAGGCGGAGAAGAAGTCGCGACTGGCGGCGAACTGGGGCGAGAGGTCGTCGGGCATCGCCGCATCGCGCTCGGCGTGGTAGGCGGGGTAGAGCTCGGTCCGGTAGGAGGCCGCGTCGGGCCCGAAGCAGAGGACGACGGCACGCGGTTCGTGCACTTCGACCTCGGCCAGGATCAGGTTGGCGGTGCCGAGCAGGGCATTTACCGGCCTGCCGTCCGGTCCCTTGATCGAGTCGGGCAGGGCGTAGAAAGCACGGAACAGCATCGAGGGGGTGTCGACTGCAAGTAGGGGCTGCATGGGTGTCAGCCTAATCTCGGGGCGGTAGATTCGACGGGCGCATGAGCTTCACCCAGCCCGCACCCCCGCCTTTCGAGTACGAGGAGTGGAGACGCCGCCCGCACCTGGAGCGGATCAAGGTGCTTGCCCAGGACTGGGCGTTGAACGGGTTCGGCACGCCGGGGTTCGTCTACCTGCTCTACATCTTCAAGCTGATCGTCTACGCCGGCGGCGGGTTGCTGGTGATCTCGGCGACCACCCCCGAGCTGGGCGGGCTAGGCGAACTCGGCGACTGGTGGACCGAACCGATCGTCTTCCAGAAGGCGGTGATCTGGACGATGCTCTGGGAGGTGCTCGGCCTCGGCGCCGGCTCGCTGCCGCTGACCCTGCGCTTCTCGCCGATGATCGGAGGCGTCCTCTACTGGTTGCGGCCAGGCACGACCCGGCTGCCGCCCTGGCCGGACAAGGTGCCGCTCACTCGGGGTAACCAGCGCACCCTCCTCGACGTGGCGCTCTACGCGGGGCTGCTCGCCTCGCTGCTCTACCTGCTGATCGACGGTGAGACCGGTGCGGTGCCGGAAACGGCATTTCTCAACCTGCTCGTCGTCGAAGGGTTCGTCGGCTCGAGCTTCGCCGGCTGGCTCGACCCGACCGCGGTCGGCGTCGCCCTGGGCTTCCTGGTCGCCCTCGGCCTGCGCGACAAGGTCCCCTTCCTGGCGGCGCGGGCGGAGATCTACGGCAGCCTCGCGATCATCTTCCTCTTCCCGCTGACCAACATGATCGTCGCCGCGCAGCTCGTCTTCGTCTGCATCTGGTGGGGGGCGGCGTCCTCGAAGCTGAACCGCCATTTCCCCTTCGTGGTCACGGTGATGATCAGCAACACCCCCTGGAACCGCTGGCGGGCGGCGAAGCGGCGCCTGTACCGCGATCACCCCGAGGACCTGCGGCCGTCGCGGATTGGTGCCCTCACCGCCCACATGGGCACGGTGATCGAGTTCACCCTGCCGCTGATCCTGCTCATCTCCCAGGGGGGTGTGATCGGCACGATCGCCGTCGCCGGGATGGTGATCTTCCACCTCCACATCCTCTCCACGTTCCCCCTTGCGGTGCCGCTGGAGTGGAACATCTTCATGATCTTCGGCGTCCTCTTCCTCTTCGGGCACTACGGCGGCTTGCCGTTCTCGACCGTCGACGACCCGCTGCTGCTGGCGATCCTCGCCGTGATCTGCGTCGGCCTGCCGGTGCTCGGCAACTTCCGCCCCGACCTCGTCTCCTTCCTGCCCGCGATGCGTTACTACGCAGGCAACTGGGCGACCAGCCAGTGGCTCTTCAAAAAGCAGGGAAAGGCCGAGGCGAAGCTCGACAGCGAGCTGACCAAGCCGGCGGCGATCGTCACCGAGCAGCTCTCCAAGTTCTACGACCCCGAGCTGATCGACGTGCTCGTCTACAAAGGCCTCGCCTTCCGCTCGATGCACTCGCACGGGCGCGCCCTCAACGGGCTTGTCCAGCGCGCCGTCGACGACGTCGAGGGCTACGAGGTGCGCGAGGGCGAGCTCGTCGCCGGCGTCGTGCTCGGCTACAACTTCGGCGACGGCCACTTCCACGACCAGCGCCTGCTCGCTGCGATTCAGGAGCAGTGCCATTTCGAGCCCGGCGAGGTGCGCGTGGTCGTGTTGGAGTCCCAGGCGGTACACGTGCAGCGCCAGCGCTACCGGATCTTCGACGCTGCCACCGGCCTGGTCGAGGAGGGCTGGGTGAACGTCGCCGACATGGCCGAGCGCCAGCCCTGGCTCGACGGGGGCCCGTTCCCGGTCGAGACCGGGCGAGCGTGAAGAGCGGCGCATGAGCACTGCGATCGTCGTCGGCGCCGGGCCGAACGGCCTGGCGGCCGCCGCGACCCTGGCCGTGCGCGGGGTGGGGGTGACCGTGATCGAGGCAGCCGCGACGATCGGCGGCGGCGCTCGCAGCAGCGAGCTGACCGTCCCCGGCCTAGTCCACGACGACTGCTCGGCGACCCACCCGTTCGGACCTGCCTCTGAGGCGCTGAACGCGCTCGGCTTGGAGCGCTACGGCCTCGAGTGGGTCTGGCCCGAGGTGGACCTTGCCCACCCCTTCGACGACGGCAGCGCTGCCGCGATGCTGCGCTCGATCGACGAGACGGCCGCCGGGCTGGGGAGCGCGGGGGCTGCCTGGAAGCGCATCTTCGGCCCTCCCGCCTCGCACTTCGACGTCCTCGGCGAGGACATCCTGCGGCCGCTGGCGCACCTGCCGCGGCATCCGATCCTGCTGGCGCGCTTCGGCCTGCGGGTGCTGCCGCCGGTGGCGACCCTTGCGCGGGCGCTGCCGACGCCGCAGGCGCGGGCGCTGTTCGCCGGCAACGCCGCTCACGCCTTCCGCCCCTTCTCGCGGCCGCTCAGCTCGGCAGTGGGGGTCGCCATCACCTGCGCCGCCCACAGCTACGGCTGGCCGGTCGCCCGCGGTGGCTCGCAGGCGATCGCCGACGCCCTCGCCGCCGTGGTGCGCGAGCACGGCGGTCGGATCGAGACCGGGCGGCAGGTGCGCTCGCTGGCCGAGCTGCCCCCGGCTGACGCCGTTCTTCTCGATCTCGCCCCCGTGGCCGTCGCCGAGCTGGCCGGTGATCGGCTGCCGGCGCGGGTCGCCCGCGCCTACCGCCGCTACCGCCATGGCCCCGGCGCCTACAAGGTCGACCTCGCGGTCGAGGGAGGCGTGCCCTGGACCGCCGAGGCACCGCGCCGCGCCGGCACCGTGCACGTGGTCGGCGCCTACGGGGAGCTCGCCGAGGCTGCGCGCCAAGTCCACCGTGGCCGCATGCCCGCCCGTCCCTTCGTCCTCGTTGGGCAGCAGTACCTCTCCGATCCCTCGCGCTCACACGGAGATCTGCACCCGATCTGGGCCTACGCCCATGTCCCCAGCGGCTACGACGGCGACGCGACGGAGACCGTGATCGACCAGATCGAACGCTTCGCGCCCGGCCTGCGCGAGCGGATCGTTGCCCGCCACGTTCGCTCCGCCACCGACCTCGCCAGCTACAACCTCAACTATGTCGGCGGCGACATCATCACCGGCGCCAACACCGCGCTGCAGTCGGTCTTCCGCCCCCGCGTCACGCTCGATCCATACGCGACCGGCATCCCCGGCGTCTTCATCTGCTCAGCGGCGACCCCGCCCGCCGCCGGCGCCCACGGCCTCAACGGCTACAACGCCGCGCTCTCGGCCCTGCGGAGCCTGTGCTCTGCCTGAGCGCTCCGCCCCGCCCGCGGCTGCTCAGCCTCCACCGCCGCAGCCGCCTCCACCGCAGCCACCGCCCGAGCAACCGCCGCCGCCGTCCCCGGAGCCGCCGCCCCCGGCCCAGCCGGCACATGCACCCGCCATACCGGGTGCGCCGATCGCCGACGCACCGCTGCGCGCCGCACCCAACTGCAACCCGCTGATGCCGAGCGGCTCCGGGATCCCGAGCCTCTCGTCCAGATCCCACAGCACCGAATCCTGATCCGCTCCCGCATCGGAGCGGTCCCACGCCCGGACCGTGTTTTCAAGCGCGGCGGCCATCGGCGTCGACATCGCCTCGTCGGGGGTGTGGTGGAGGTAGGCGCCGAAGGCGGCCTCGCAAAACGCCGTGTACGCGACCGAGTCGAGGATGAACTCGTGCCAGGCATCGTCGACCACGCGTGACGGCATGCCCAGCAGCGAGCGACCCCGCCAAGCACAGCAGATGAACCACTCACGCAGCCCCTGCTCGACCTGCTTCCACTCCTCTTCCCCCAGCTGGGGATAGCGACGTCGAACGCGTCGCGCCATGTGGGGCGGGAACGCATAGCTCTGGATAAACACCTCGCGCTTACGCGCTGATCGTCGCCACCACGCGAGCGACACCTTGTTTGGCCGCAATCGCCAAGAACCCCGCGTCGTCTTTTGCATCACGAAATCGTACGGGGACTTGGTGGGATGTAGGGGGCCGAGATGGCCGGTCCCCTAGATTGCCATCTCGATGAACGCACTCGACATCACGGACTTGGCGAAGCGCTACCCGACCGGGGTCGAGGCGCTGCGCGGCGTTTCGCTGCAGATCAAGCCGGGGGAGCTGTTCGGCCTGCTGGGCCCCAACGGCGCCGGCAAGTCGACGCTGATCCACTGCACGACCGGGCTGGCGCAGCCGACCGGCGGCGCGATCCGGGTCTTCGGCCATGACGCGATCGACGACTACGGCGCGGCGCGGCAGGCGGTCGGGTTGGCGCCGCAGGAGGTCAACCTCGACTGGTTCCTCACCGTCGAGGAGACGCTCGACTACCACGCCGGCTACTTCGGCATGCCGAAGCGCGAGCGGCGTGAGCGGACCAAGGAGCTGCTCGAGACCTTCTCGCTGACCGAGAAGCGCGACGAACGCACCCGCACCCTCTCCGGTGGGATGAAACGGCGCTGCATCTTGGCGCGGGCAATGATGCACCGGCCGCGCCTGCTGATCCTCGACGAGCCGACCGCCGGCGTCGACGTCGAGCTGCGGCTCGAGCTCTGGCACTACGTGCAGCGGATCAACCAGGAGGGGACGACGATCCTGCTCACGACGCACTACATCGAGGAGGCCGAGCAGCTCTGCGACCGGATCGCCTTCATCAACGAAGGCCAGATCGTCGGTGAGGGCACGAGCCCCGAGCTCGCCGCCCGCTACGGCGTCGACAACCTCGAGGACGCCTACCTGGCGCTGGTCGGCCGCAAAGAGCTCTCGCGCTCGCACATCGAGGAGCCGGTTCTGTGAGCGCTGCGCAGATCCGCTTCGCGACGCTCTGGCGGCGCGAGGTCAACCGCTTCATGAAGATCAAGAAACAGACGCTCGGCGCGCCGCTGCTCGAAACCTTCCTCTACATCAGCGTCTTCGGCGCGGCGCTCGGCTCGCGGGTCGGCGAACTGCACGGGATCGACTACGTCGTCTTCGTCATCCCCGGCCTGATCATGATGGCCTGGTCGATCAACGCCTTCTCCAACAACTCCTCCTCGATCCTGCAGCAGAAATTCCAAGGGGCGATCCAGGACCAGCTCTCCTCACCGGCCTCGCCGCTGGAGCTGCTGCTCGCCTTCTCGCTCGGCGGCTTCATGCGCGGCCTGATCGTCGCGGTGTTGACCTTCAGCGCCGCCTCGCTGCTGGTCGACCTGCCGGTCGACCACGTCCTCGTCCTGATTCCCTCGCTGTTCCTGGTCGGCTTCTTCTTCTCGCAGCTCGGGGTGCTGATCGGCGTCCGCGCCGAACAGTTCGACGACGTCGCCTTCGCCCAGACCTTCGTCCTGCAGCCGCTGATCTTCCTCGGCGGGGTCTTCTACTCGGCGAGCCTGCTGCCCGAGCCCTTCCAGACGCTGACCCACTTCAACCCGATCTTCTACATGATCAACCTGGTCCGCTACGGATTCGTCGGCTTCAGCGAAGTCAGCATCGCGCTCTCGCTTCTGGCGCTGACCGCGGCGACTGCAACCCTGTTCTTCATCAATCTGCGACTCTTCTCGCAGGGGTACCGCTTGCGGGCCTAAAAACTTGCTCGAAAGGAGCTTTGGTGAATTCAACTCGTCCACGCGCCAGTTCGGTGAGGATCGCGATCCTCGCGGGCTTGGCAGCTCTCGTCGCGCTCAGCGCCTTCGCCTCGGTGGCCTCTGCCGCCACGGTGTACATGAAAGCCGACAAAAAAGGCCTTCGCTTCGAGGCGCCCAAGACGGTAGTCAACGGGGAAACGCTGGAGATCGTCAACCAGTCGAATCCCAAAAAAGTCGGCCCTCACACCTTCTCGCTGGTGACCAAAGCGTCGCTGCCGAAGACGCCTAAAGCGCACCAGCTCTGCTTCACGCCGAAACACATCTGCAAGGCGATCGCCATCTGGCACGGCGTCAAAGGCAACGGGCCGGTGAAAGTCAACCCGGCTGAGGCTGGGCCGGAGGGTTGGAGCACGATGGGAAGCGTCACCGAAAAGGGCGACTCCTGGTTCACGGGCGAAAAAGCCGGCACCTCGTTCGAGCAGTCGGTCAACGTGGACACCTCCGCCGGCGCGTCGCGGATCTACTTCATGTGCGCGATTCACTCCGGAATGCAGGGCTCGATCAACGTCCTCCCGGGCGGCTAGAAACGGACGGGGCCCCGCAGTTCTCGCCTCGCCTGGGGCGCCGGGACTTCCTCGGCGCCCTGGGCGGTGGCGCGCTTGCCTTCCTGCTGCCGCTCGATCTGCGCGGGAAGGGAGAGCAGCCGGCCGCCGCTTCGGCGGGGCGGCCAGCTTCGCACGTGCCTTTTCGGGAGCGCTTGCCGATTCCCGAGGAGCTGCGCGGCGCTGACCTCCAGATCCCGATCCGCGAGGCGGAGCTGCAGATCTTCCCCGGCGCCAAGACGAAGATGTGGACCTACGGCGGCAGCTTCCCCGGGCCGACGGTGCGGCGGCCGGCCGGGCAGCGGACCAAGGTCACCTTCGAGCACCGTCTGCCTCGCGCGGCTGGCGAGCTGACCGTCCACCTGCACGGCGGCCACAACCGCAGCGAGTTCGACGGCCAGCCGGGCGGGCTGACCAGGTCGCACCCACGCTCCTTCTACTGCGACATCCCCCGCGGCCTCTCGCCCCGCCTATCGGGCAACGATCAGCTGATCGAGCCGGGCGGGCGCAAGACCTACGTCTTCGACTTGGTCGAGGACGGGCGGCCCGAACGCGCCGCGTTCCAGTGGTACCACGACCACCGCCTCGACCACACCGCCCGCAACATCTGGCGCGGCCTGGCCGGGATGTGGATAGTCGACGACGAGCTCGACCAATCGCTGCCGCTGCCAAGCGGGGAGCGCGACATCCCTCTGATGGTCGCCGATCGCTCCTTCGACCGCGACAACCAGCTGACCGACCCCTTCAGCGGCCGTCGCCCGCCGGGCGACGGGGTCGTCGGCGCCCGCGTTCTGGTCAACGGCGCCTACATGCCCCACCACCGCGTGGCGGCGCGGCGCTACCGGCTGCGCCTGCTGAACGTGTCCCACTTCCGCCCCTACAACTTCCACCTCTCCAATGGCGCCCCGCTGATCCAGGTCGGCACCGACAGCGGCCTGATGCCGCGCCCGGTGCGCCGCCGCGAGATCCTGCTCGGCCCCGGCGAGCGCGCCGACGTGATCGTCGACTTCGCCGGTGCCGGCGGGCAGGCGGTCGAGCTGCGCAGCGGGCCGCGCCACGACGGGCGCGCCGGCGCCGGCTCGAAGCCCTACGTCGGGGCGCTGATGCAGTTCCGGGTCGCTTCCGGCCGCGTCGCTGACCGCACCAGGGTGCCGCGCTCGCTGCGGCCGCTGCCGGCTTGGACGAAGCACGTCTCGCATACGCCGGATCGCACCTGGACGATCTCGATCGGCGGCCTTTTCAAGCCGACCTGGCTGATCAACGGCCGCACCTTCAACCCGGCCCGCTCGGAGGCGTTCCCGGCGATCGGCACGACCGAGACCTGGGAGATCGTCAACCGCACCGGCGTCGCCCACCTGATGCACATGCACCACACCGACTGGTACCTGCTCGCCCGCGACGGCAAGCGCCCACCGCCCTGGGAAGACTGCCTCAAGGAGACCTTCTTCCTCTTCCCCGGCGAACGGATCCTCGTCGCCGGCCACTTCGCCGACCACCCCGGCAAGTTCGCGATCCACTGCCACATGCTCGACCACGAGGACCATGGCCTGATGAGCCAGTTCGAGGTGGTCCGGGGTCGCCAGATGAAGGATTGATGCCCCTGCAGGGGCATCAATCCTTCATCTGGCGACCCCGGACCA
>JBEVMR010000049.1:0-10007 GCA_040508545.1 Solirubrobacterales bacterium | reverse complement strand
GGTCGTAGCTGTCGTGGCGGACCAGGGTGCCGGCCGCGCGCAGCGCCTTGATCACCTCGGGGTTGGCGTCGAACACGTGGAGGCCGGCCCACGGTTCGACCTCGGCGGTGTAGCGACCGCCGGAGTCCATCGGGCAGACCACGTCGATGCCGTGCTCGGCGCAGAGCAGCTGGTCCTCCTCGCCGAAGCCCGGAGCCATGTGGACCGCGCCGGTGCCGTCCTCGGTGGTGACGAAGTCGCCGGCGAGGACCGGGAAGGCGCCCGGCTCACGGTCGCTGAGCGCGAACACTGGGCCCTTGTAGTGACGGCCGGCCAGGTCGCGGCCGGGAAGGCGATCGACGATCACCGCGCCCTCACCTAGCACCCGCTCGATCAGCGGCTCGGCGAGGATCAGCGTCTCGCCGTCGACCTGCGCTTTCGCATAAGTGACGTCGGGGGCGGCCGCGACCGCCTCGTTGCCGGGGAGGGTCCACGGGGTCGTCGTCCACACGAGCAGCGACTCGCCCGCATCGGCGCCGTCCTCGGTGAGCAACGGGAAGCGCACATATATGGAGGGGTCCTCGACGTCCCTATAGCCGGACGCGACCTCGTGCGAGGAGAGGGCGGTGCCGCAGCGGGGGCAGTAGGGGACGACCTTGTGGCCCTCGTACAGCAGGCCCTTCTCCCAGAGCTGGCCGAGCGACCACCAGACCGACTCGATGTAGTCGTTCTCGAGCGTGACGTAGGGGTCGTCGAGGTCGATCCAGAAGCCGATCCGCTCGGTCAGCCGATTCCACTCCTCGACGTACTCGAAGACCGACTCGCGACAGCGCTGGTTGAACTCGGCGATCCCGTACTCCTCGATCTCCTGCTTGGAGGAGATGCCGAGCTGCTTCTCGACCTCGAGCTCGACCGGCAACCCGTGGCAGTCCCAGCCGGCCTTGCGCGGCACCCGGTAGCCACGCATCGTGCGGTAGCGGGGATAGACGTCCTTGAAGGCGCGCGCGAGGACGTGGTGGGAGCCGGGCCGGCCGTTGGCGGTCGGTGGCCCCTCGTAGAAGTTCCAGACGTCGGCGCCCTCGCGGTTGGCCAGCGAGCGGCCGAATACGTCGCGCTCGCGCCAGCGCGCCAGCACGCGCTCCTCCAGCTCGGGGAAAGACTGCTTGGGGTCGACCTGACGGAAACCTGACATGGACGGGTGATTCTAGGAGCGAGTAGCCTGCGCGCCGCATGCCCGTCTTCGACCTGAACGGAAAGGTGGCGCTGGTAACCGGCGCCGCACGCGGGATCGGCTACGAGACCGCCCGCCAGATGCACATGCGCGGGGCCTCGGTCGCGGTGGTCGACCTCGACCCCGAGCAGGCGCGCGAGGCGGCCGAGCGGATCGGCGCTCGGGCGATCGGGATCGGCGCCGACGTCACCGACGAGAGAGCGATGCGAGCCGCCGTCGCCGAGACGGTCGAGCGCTTCGGCGGCCTCGACGTCGCCGTCGCCAACGCTGGCATCGCCCAGTCACAGGTGGCGACCGTGCGCGGCATCGGCGGCGAGGAGTGGGAGCGCGTATTCGAGGTCGACCTGCTCGGCGTCTGGCGCACGGTCCGCGCCGCGCTGCCGCAGATCGTCGAGCGCAAGGGCCACATCGTCGTCACCGGCTCGGTCTACTCCTTCGCCAACGGCATCCTCAACAGTCCCTACGCCGTCGCCAAGGCCGGGGTCGAGGCGCTGGGCCGCAGCCTGCGTGCGGAGCTGATGCCGCTCGGCGCCAGCGCCGGCGTCGCCTACTACGGCTGGGTCGACACGAACCTCGTGCGAGATGGCTTCGAGCGCAAGCACTCCAACCGCCTGCAGGAGAACGCCCCCGCCTGGTTCTTCAAGCGGATCCCGCCCGACGAGGCCGCGGCGGCGACCGTACGCGGGATCGAAGAGCGCGCGCCGCGCACCTTCGCGCCGAAGTGGTGGCGCTACGTCTCCGCCCTGCGCGGCCTCATCAACCCGATTCTCGATCGCCGCTTCGACCGCGACCAGCAGATGTTCGAGACGATCCGCGAGATCGAGGCGGAAGCCGACGAGCAGGGCGCGGCCGCGGTCTCAAGCGCTACGCGTTAGCTCCTCGAGCAGGAACACGGGTGACTCGTAGTCCTCGCCGGTGGTGCGGCTGAGGCCGATCTCACAGGTGCGGTTGCTCGAGAGGTAGGCGTCGAAGTGGCGCCCGGACAGCTCGGCCGCTTGGTCGGCGGTCGCCGCCGAGGTCAGCTCTGGGTGGCTGAAGCCGCGGTCCCCGGCGAAACCGCAGCAGGTCGCCGACGGGGCAACGTAGACCTCCGCGGCCAGGGCGTCGGCTATCGCTCGCAGGCGCGGCGCCAGCCCCATCTGGCGGGTCGCGCAGGTCGGGTGGACGGTGGCCGAGCCGACCTTGCTGGAGATGCTCAGGCGCGGCAGGAGCCGGTCGTTTATCCAGCCGGTCGAATCGAGGATCGTCAGCTTCCCCAACCGCTCGGCATTCTCCTCGCCGAGCACCCCCTCGCCGGGCTCGGCAACTGCGTGGGTGCAGGAGGCGGCGTCGATCACCACCGGCAGCTCGCCCTCGCCGCTCCAACGCCAGAGGCGTTCGACCATCTCGTTCGCCTTGTGACGGTGCGCGTCGCCGAACCCTTTCGAGCCCCAGGGCAGGCCACAGCAGCTGCCCGCAACCTCAGCGGGAATCCACAGCGGAAGCTCGGCACGGGCCGAGACCGCGACCATCGCCTCGGCCAAGCTCGGCCGACGGGCCGAAAACGCAACTCCGGCTCCCGTTTCCAGTCCATCGGCGGGGGTGCGGCCGAAGATGCGGTTGGTGCAGCTCGGGACGTAGAGGGCCGCGGCGTCTTGGCGCGCGGTCTCGGGCAGCTTCGCCCGTGCCGGAGAGGGCAGGCCGGCGCCTCGTTTCGTCCGCCTCGCCAGCGGCCCGCCGATCCGCAATCCCACCCGCGTCGCTTTTTCCGCTGCCGCCCAACTCTTCGCGCTTCGCAGCGCCATCGCTTCCGCGCGCGGCGAGTGGCGCTCGGCGCGAAGCTCCTTGACCAGCTTGCCGGTGTCGATTCCAAGCGGGCAGGCGAGGCGGCAGGAGCCGTCGGCAGCGCAGGTGTCGAGGCCCTCGTAGGAGTACTCCTCCTCCAGCGCCTTCGCCAGCGGCGATCCCTCGGGCTGGCGCGCGATCTCGCGCCGCAGGACGATCCGCTGGCGCGGGGTCGTGGTCAGGTGGCGGCTGGGGCAGGCGGGCTCGCAGAAGCCGCACTCGACGCAGGTGCTCGCCGACTCCTCCTCGACCTCGGGCATCGTTTTCAGATTGCGCAGGTGGACGTCGGGGTCGCGGTTGAGGACGACGCCGGGGGCGAGGACGCCGCCGGGGTCGGCGAGGCGCTTCACCCGCCACATCAGCTCGGTCGCCTTCTCACCCCACTCGCGCTCGACGTAGGGCGCCATGTTGATCCCGGTGCCGTGCTCGGCCTTGAGCGAGCCGTCGTACTTGTCGACGATCAGCTCGACCAGCTTCGCCATGAAGGACTCGTAGCGGTCCAGGTCCTCCTGCTTGGAGAAGTCGGGGGTGAGCATGAAGTGCAGGTTGCCGGCGGAGGCGTGGCCGGCGACGCCGGGGAGGAAGCCGTGCTCGCCGAGCAGCCCCTGCAGGTCGCGCGCGCCTTCGGCGATCCGCTCCGGCGGCACGCAGACGTCCTCGACGATCAGCGCCGTGCCCGGCAGCCGCAGCCGCCCGACCAGCCCGTGCAGGCCCTCGCGCACGCGCCAGGCGAGCTCGATCTCCTCGGCCTCGCGGGTGAACTCGATCGGCCTGATCGTCTGCTGGGAAGCGACGATCTCCTCCGCCCGGCCGACGTGCGCGTCCAGCTCCGCATCGGTCTCGGCGCCGAACTCGACCAGCAGCACCGCCGACTCGGGCGGCAGCTCTTTCCACTCCTCGGGCGCGCCGACCATGTTCCAGGCGGCGGTGATCAGCGCCGGCGCGACCATCAGCTCGACCGCGGTGGCGCCACTGTCGACCAGGTCGCGGACGGGAGCGATCGCCGCGTCGATGCTGGGGAAGTGGATCCAGGCGGTGGTGGTGCGGACCGGCAACGGCACGGTCTCGAAGACCGCCTCGGCGACGAAGGCGAGGGTTCCCTCCGAGCCGACCACGAGCCGCCGGAAGATCTCCAGCGGCTCGTCGGCGTCGAGGAAGGCGCAGAGGCGGTAGCCGGTGGTGTTCTTGATCGCGAACTTGCGGCGGATGCGCTCGCTCAGCTCGGTGTCGGCGCGGATCTCGTCGCGGATCGCGGCCAGGCCCGCGGCCAGCTCGGGCTCGGCGGCGGCGAAGCGCTCGGCGGCATCGGGTGCGGCCGTGTCGATCGTCGTGCCGGAGGGCAGGACGAAGGTCAGCGAGCGCACGGTCGAATAGGAGTCGTAGGTCGTGCCGCAGCGCATGCCGCCAGAGTTGTTGGCGATCACGCCGCCGACGGTGGCGATGTCGGTGCTGGCCGGGTCGGGGCCGAGCTTGCGGCCGTGCGGGGCGAGCACGCGGTTGGCGTGGCCGAGCACGATTCCCGGTTTCACCCGAGCCAGAGCGCCGTCCTCCTCGACCACGACGCCGCCGAAGTGACGCCTCACGTCGACCAGGATGCCGTCGCTCTGGCCCTGGCCGTTGAGGCTGGTGCCACCGGCGCGGAAGACGACCGGCACGTCGTTGGCGCGGCCGTAGGCGAGGGTCTTGGCGACGTCGCCGGCGTCGTGAGCCATCACCACGACCTGCGGCAGCAGCCGGTAGGGGCTGGCGTCGGAGGCGTAGCGGACGATGTCGCTGGGCCGGCCCAGGACGCGGTCCTCGCCGAGCAGGGCCTCTAGCTCGCCGCGCAAGGGTTGCGCGGTGCCGCCGGCCAGCGACTCGGGGGCGCGGTCGGGGGCGAGGGCGGTCATCCCTGAATCTTCCTAGAACGACATCTAGAAGAGGGACATGCCCGGCTGTACCGGCACTTCGACCAGCTCCGGCCGCGAGGAGGCGAGGGCCTTGGCGAGGGCCTCGCGCACCTCGTCGCGACCGTTCGCCACCTGGGTCGAGACGCCGTAGCCGGCGGCGACTGCGGCGACGTCGAGGTCGGGCAGATCGAGGCCGGGCGCGCCGGTGACCGACTCGACTTCGGCGAACCACTTGAGGATCGCGTACTCGGAGTTGCGCAGGACGAGGAAGGTGACCGGGGCCTCGTGGGCGACGGCGCTCCAGAAGGCGGTGACCGCGTACTGGACCGAGCCCTCGCCGATCACGCAGACGACCGGGCGGTCGGGCTGGGCGAGCTGCACCCCCACCGAAGCCGAGAGGCCGAAGCCAAGGCCGCCGCCGGCGCTGAAGTAGTAGCTGCCGGGACGAGAGAGGCGCAGCTGGTTGCGCAGGGCCAGCGTGCTGGCGGGGGACTCGAGCACGACGATGCCGTCCTCGGGGAAGACCTCGGCCAGGGCGGAGTGCACCGTGGAGGAGTTGAGCGGGTCCTCGGCGGGGATTTCGGTCGGCCCCGGGTTCGGCTCGGGCGCCGGGCGCGAGGACTCGGGAACTGCCTCCAGCAGCGCCGCCAGCGTCAAGCCGACGTCGGCGACGATCGCATAGCCCATCGGCGCCCGGGCGGCCTCGTCGGGATCGCTGGTGATCGCCACCAGCGTCGCCCCCTCGGGCAGCAGCGGGCCGGGGATATGGGGGTAGTAGGGAAAGACGGAGCTGCCGGCGACGAGGATCAGGTCGTGACCCTCGAGCGTCTGCGCCACCGGCCCGATCGCCGGTGGCAGCACGCCGCGGAAATTGGGATGTCCCTCGGGAAAGCCGAGTTTGCCCCCGCCCGTCGCGGGCGTCGCCCAGACCGGCAGGCGCTGCCGCTCGGCCAGCGCCACCGCCGCGTCCCAGCCGCCGCTGGCGTCGATGTCGGGGCCGGCGACCAGGACCGGGTTGCTCGCCTCGTCGAGATGCGCGGCGAGGCGGCGGACCGAGTCCGGGTCGGCGACGGCGCGTCCGTTCACGCCGCGCTTGACCGCCTCACCCGCGGCGACCTCGTCGACGTCGACGTCCCAGTCGTCCATCGGGATCGAGACGAAGGTGGGCCCCTGGGGGGGCAGCGAGGCGAGGTGGATCCCGCGAGCGAGGGCCAGCGGCACGTCCTCCGCCCGCGGCGGCTCGTAGGCCCACTTGACCAGCGGGTGCGGCATGCGGATCGCGTCGCGGTTGGTCAGGTTCGCCTGCAGGGTCATCTGCGCTCGCGCCTGCTGGCCCGCGGTTACCAGGACGGGCGAGTGGTTGGCCTGGGCGTTGAAGATCGCCCCCATCGCGTTGCCGACCCCTGGCGCGGTGTGCAGGTTGGCGATCGCCGGGCGGCCCGAGGCCTGCGCGTAGCCGTCCGCCATGCCCACGACCACCGCCTCGTGCAGTCCCAGCACGAAACGAAAATCGCCGGGGAAGTCGGCCAGCATCGGCAGCTCGGTCGAGCCGGGGTTGCCGAAGATCGTCGTCATCCCCTGGGCACGGAAGAGGTCGTAGCTGGCGTCACGCACGGTAGGCATGGCGGGCACCCTAGTCCACCAATATGAGTTGCGGTACTCAAGGGCTGTGCGGGTGCCTGTCGATAAGGGCGGGGACGTGCCAGGGACCACCGACATCTCTCCACGCCGGGTGCACGGGCTTCTCCTCGCACTCGCGACGATCGTGCTTCTCGCCGCCTGGGCGGCGGCGCCGGCAAGCGCAGCGCCGATCCCCACCCGGATCGCCTACGCAAGCGGCGAACTCGTCCCGATCCCGGCCTCGATCCCGCACGAAGAGGGCGACATGGTCGACCGCCGCATCGTGCCCAACCTGCGCTGGATCGCCGCTCGCTTCCCGATCTACGTCACCGACGGCTACTCGGGCAAGCTGCCCAACGGCGAGCACGCCGGCTGCAACGGCTGCCACGTGCGCAACTCCGACCACTACAACGGCCTCGCGGTGGACATCGTCGCGCTGAACGGAACCGGTGGCTGCGACCGCGCCTGGAACGGCATCACGCGCCTCGCCCACTGGGCCGAGCCGGTGCAGAACCGGCCACGGGCCCCGTTCCGCTGGGTCGGTTACGACGGCGACGCCGGGCACGGCTGCGGACACCACCTGCACCTCTCCTGGGAACACGCGATCGCGCCGATGTTCGAGCTGGCCGAATGGGTCGAGGTCTTCCCGGTCTCCTTCCAGGGAGTCGCCCAGCAACCGCAGACCAAACCGGCTCCACGCGGCGATCCCTCGGGCCTCAAACCGCCCGAGGGCCCGCAGGGCGGCAGCGAGCCGGGCCCGACCTACAGACAGGGCCCCCGTGGCGGCGTCTCGGTGGTCGAATCGGGCGGCGTCTCCCCCCGCGGCGACTGAGCCTCGGGCACGTGCCCTCACTTAAGCGTCCATATGGGTGCCTAAGTGAGGGCACGTCCTTAGGATGCGGGCGATGCTCCGCCGTCACCGCCAACGCGCTGCGCTGACCGTTGCCATGGCAGCTGTCTTCGCCGCCGGCTGCGGCGGCACTGACGACTCGACCCCGGTCGCCTGCCTCGAAGGCGCGCCGACCTACCTCACGGCTCTCGAGGACGCGCCCGGCGAGGTCAGGCTGGACGGCGAGACGCTTATCTCCGATTGCCTTCCCCCCAACCAGGGAGGCGGCGACCTGGCCGAAGTCGGCACGGCGATGCTGGCGGCGGCGACCGAGCTGAACGCCGAGGCGCGCGCACAGCCGGGCGGCGCCTCTAACCTCGAGCTCGGCTACCTGCTCGGCGCCGCCCAGCGCGGGGCCGAGGGCAGCGAAGGGATCCACGCCGAGCTGATCCGCCGCCTCTCGGCCGCCGCCCGCTACAGCCCCGACAACCCGCCCCTGCCCGCGCAGTTCCTGCGTACCTACCGCGATGGCTACGACGCCGGTCGCGCTCAGGGTTGATGGTGTTAGGCTGGCGCCGACTCCCGGCGTGGGGAACTCCGGTGTGAATCCGGGGCTGACGCGCAGCGGTATGGGTGACGACTGACTGGTAGTCCCACTGGATCCAGAGCTTGGGTCCGGGAAGGGTGGTCAGGAGGACGATCCCGAGCCCGAATATCCGGCCGAGAGTCGCAAGGAGGTTCGCCTCGCGACTAGGCGGCCGGCTCACTTAACACGGTTGTGTGGTGCGTCGCCGCCCTTGAAAAAGGAGATGGCGATGAACACGCCAAGAAGCAGTTCCCCCAGACGCCCGCTGCGCGCACTATGCGTGCTGGGCCTCAACCTGGTGGCCCTGGCCGCCTTAGCCGGCAACGCCGGCGCCCATGTCTCACCGGCCCAGGCCGACCATGCCGCCGAGCGCGGCGTCAACTGGTTCCTGTCCAACCAGGAAGAGAGTGGCTCGTTCGGGTTCGGCGGCGACTGGGCGATGACCGCCCTTGCCGCCACCGGCCTCAACGCCGCCGACGCCCAGACCACGCTGGCCGACCCCAGCGCCCAGGAGTTCTACCTCGGCGACTGGCAGGCGAGTGGGCCAGGGACCACGGCAACCGACGCCGAGCGGGCGATCCTCTCCGGCGTTGCCGGCGGCATCCAAACCTCCCGCCTCTCGACCTCCGTCCTCGACACGACCACGAGCAACCTGGTCGCCAGGGTGGCGGAACTGTTTGACGGCGAGCAGATCGGTGAACCCGGCCTGCTCAACGACGACATCTTCGGTGTTCTGGCGCTGCACCATGCCGGGGCCCCACCTGAGCTGCTGCGCTCGATCGTCGAGTACCTGCGCACGCAGCAGAAGCCCAACGGCGGCTGGACCTGGAACGCGTCACCCGGTGCCCCTGCCGACACCGATATGACGGGCTCCGCCGTGGCGGCGTTCTGCGCCGCTGGAGTCGGCCCGGGAGACGCCGACCTCGACGAGGCGATCGCGCTGCTCCACACCCTGCAGGACCCCGCCACCGGCGGGTTCATCGCCCCGCCGGAGGCCTTCGGGATCGGCGTCAACACCGACACCACCTCGTGGGTGACGAGCGGGCTGATCCAGTGCGGGATCGACCCCCAGGGTGCCGAGTGGACGACCTCACAGGGCAAGACCCCGCTCGACTACCTGGTCTCGATGCAGCGGCCGGACGGTCATTTCGACTGGACCGGGGAATTCGCCGGCGGCGCCTTCGAGACCTACAGCTCGGTGCGGCCACTTGCCGGCGAGGCGTTCTCCGCCGCGCCGCCAGCGAGGCTGGACGGAATCAGCCCGGCCGTACGCCCAGCCGCCAACGTGGCCGACGGAACGCCGGTGCCGATCACGCTTGTGATCGACCACGGTCCGGGCGCCGACGACGTGCGGATGTGCCGGGTCGACGTCGAGTCCGGGTCGAGCCTCGGCGCCGTGCTCGCCGATGCCGAGACGATGTCGGTTCCCGCCGGCTGTGTCGCCAGCTTCAGCGGCGGCGAAGGTCCCGGTGGCCTCGTTTCGCTGAACGGCGTGGCCGAGACGACTGACTACGAGTGGCGCACGGCGGTAAACGGGTCCGCCGCGACCGCGGGCAGCGGGGACGCGATCGGCTTCGGCGATCTCGTCTTCCTCGAGCTCGCAGCGAAGGTGGTCAACCCCGCTCAGCCCCCGAAGGTGGACGTGCCTCCGCTCGGCGCGGCAGCCAAGCAGCGCCGGGCAAAAGGCCCACGCGTCGCCGTTCGCGGCCGGGCGTGGTTGCGGGCCGATGGTGAGCTGGCGGTGCGCCTCGAGTGCCCACGCGGCAACGGCCAGGTCGGCTGCCAGGGGGTGCTGACTGTGCGGTTCCGCCAGGGGCGTAACGACCGGCTGCGCTTCGGCGGGTCAACCGCGTTTGCGCTCCCATCAGGCGACAGCAGCGTCTTCAGCGCGGCAGCGACCGAGGCGCTTCTCCGCAGCGCCGACGAGGGCCGGGTGAGGCTGCGCGTGACCGCGGCAACCAGGGCCGAGGACGGCGCCCTGCGACTGACCCACGCCAGGCGATTCCTCAGCCCGTGAGGATCCCACCGGCAATGCTTGCCGCCATGGCC
>JBEVMR010000052.1:0-3539 GCA_040508545.1 Solirubrobacterales bacterium | reverse complement strand
GCCAGGGCGCCCCGCGGGCTCCCGAGGACCCGACCCCCGCCTCGGCGGCCTTCGAGGGGCAGGGCAACGTCAAGGCCACGCCCACCGCTCCCCGCTGTCGCAAGGGCAAGGTGCGGCGCCGAGGGCGCTGCGTGACGAGGAAGGGCAAACGCTCAGAGCGTCAGCGAGCACACAGAGCAAACAACGACCGGAGGTCTCAACGATGAAGCGCCTGATCCAGCTGCTCACCACCATGGCGCTCGCCACGGCGCTCTTCGCCCCCTCCGCCCAGGCTGCTTTCGGCTTGGAGAAATTCGACGTCACCTTCACCAACACGGACAGCACCCCCGCCACCCAGGCGGGCTCCCACCCCTTCCAGATGACGACGACGGTCAACTTCAACAAGCTCGGTCCCAATCAACCCGACGGGGAACTGAAGAACGGCGTCTTCGCCCAGATCGAGGGCATAGTCGCCGACCCGACCGCGACGCCGCGCTGCCAGACGGTCGACTTCCTGACCAAAATCCCAGGCGTCCGCAACTCGCTGTGCCCCGATAGCTCCGCGCTCGGCTACGCCGCGACGAGCTTGACCCTCATCGAAGCCTATTCCCCCGTCTTCAACCTCGAGCCGCCCCCGGGGGTCTTGCTCAAACTCGGCTTCGTCGCCGCCAACACCCCGGTCACGATCGAGATCGGCCTAAACGACAGCCCTCCATATAACGGCATCGCCCGCGTCACCAACATCCCCCAGACGAGTGGCGTGCTGGACTCATACCTGACCCTCTGGGGCAGCCCCGGCGACACCGCCCACGACCCCTACCGCGGCAACTGCGTCTCCAGCCTGCAGCCGGTGGGCTCGGTCCCGGTGATCCCGTCGGGCCCCTTCCCCAAGCCACCCAGCTACGGCGATTGCGAGACCAACGCCCCCGACCTCCCCTTCCTCACCCTGCCCCGCACCTGCCAGGGAGCGCTGACGACGAGCTACACGGTCGAGTCCTGGCAAGGAGAAAGCGAGAGCGGCAGCGTCCTCACCCACGACGACGCCCTGCCCCCCGGCCCGATCGGGATGACCGGTTGCGCCAAACTCGGCTTCAGCCCTTCGATCAAAGCCCAGCCGACGAGCAGAGCCTCAGAGAGCGCCTCGGGACTTGACTTCAGCTTGGAGGTCCACGACGAAGGCCTCAGCTCCCCCACCGGGCTCGCCAACTCAGACATCCGCAAGACCGTCGTCACCCTGCCCGAGGGGGTGACGGTAAACCCCTCGTCCGCAGAGGGCCTCGAGGTCTGCTCAGAGGCCGACCTGGGTCGCGAGACCTTGAAATCTCTGCCGGGCCAGGGCTGCCCCGATGCCTCCAAGCTCGGCACGGTCGAAGTGCTGACCCCGTTGCTCGACGAAGCCCTCTATGGCTCGCTCTTCATCGCCGAGCCATACCGCAATCCCTTCGACTCGCTGCTAGCCCTCTACGTGGTGATCAAGAGCCCCAAGCTCGGGATCATCGTCAAGCAGGCGGGCAAGGTCGAGCCCGATGCCCGCACCGGGCAGCTGGTCTCGACCTTCGATGAGATCCCCCAGCTGCCGTTCTCCTCCTTCAGGCTGCACTTCAGAGAAGGAGCACGATCGCCCCTGGTCACCCCGCCGGCCTGCGGGGACTATCAGACCAAAGCAGTGCTCACCCCCTGGGCGGGAGGACAACCGCTGACCGCGACCTCGAGCTTCAAGCTGATCTCAGGAGTGGGCGAGTCCGCCTGTCCCTCCGGAGGCACCCCGCCCTTTGAGCCCGGCTTCGCAGCGGGGACCAACAACAACAACGCCGCCAGCTTCTCCCCCTTCTACATGCGCCTGACGCGCAGGGACGGCGACCAGGACTTGACCAAGTTCAGCGCCAAGCTGCCGCCGGGGATGGTCGCTAAGCTCGCCGGCACCAGCCGCTGCCCGGAGGCCTCGATCGCTCAGGCGAGAGAGAGGACCGGCGAGGGGGAGGGGACGCTCGAGCTGGCCTCGCCCTCCTGCCCCGCCTCCTCGCAGATCGGCCGCGTGATGGCCGGAGCGGGAGTCGGCGCCGTGCTCACCTACGTCCCCGGCAAGGTCTACCTCGCCGGCCCATATAGAGGCGCGCCCTTGAGCGTGGTCGCGATCGTCCCCGCCGTCGCCGGTCCCTTCGACGTCGGCGCCGTGGTCACCCGCCAGGCGCTGCAGATCGATCCCAGGACGGCGGAAGTAACCGCCGACGGCTCGGCATCTGACCCGATCCCCCACATCCTCGCCGGCATCCCGCTGAAGGTCCGCGACATCAGGGTCTACGTCGACAAGGCGAGCTTCACGCTCAACCCGACCTCGTGTGAACCCTTCGCGGTTTCCTCGACGCTGTGGGGAGGGGGGAGCGACGTCTTCGGCTCGGGCGATGACTCCCCGCTCGGTCTCTCTTCGCGCTTCCAGGCCGCCAACTGCGCCTCGCTCGGCTTCAAGCCAAAGCTTTCCCTGGCGCTCAAGGGCGGAACCAAGCGAGGCGGCCACCCAGCCCTGACCGGCACCTACACCCCACGTCCAGGCGAGGCAAACCTGAAAGGCCTCGCCCTGCGCCTGCCGCGTTCGGCGTTCCTCGACCAGGCCCACATCAGGACGATCTGCACCAGGGTCCAGTTCGCCGCCAAGGCCTGCCCGGCGGGCGCCACCTATGGCCAGGCCACCGCTTACTCCCCGCTTCTGGAGGAGCCCCTGAGCGGCCCGGTGATCCTGCGCTCCTCAAACCACAACCTGCCCGACTTCGTCGCCGACCTGCACGGCCTGATCGACGTCGAAGCGGTAGCCCGGATCGATTCCAAGAAGGGCGGGATCAGGGCGACCTTCGAGGACGTCCCCGACGCTCCGCTGACCAAAGTGGTGGTGCGGATGCAGGGCTCCAAGAAGGGACTGATCGTCAACTCCAAGAACCTCTGCGCCGCTAAGAACCGGGCCACTGCCCAGTTCGACGGACAAAACGGCAAGCGCTACACCGCCAAGCCGGTGGTCGGGGCGAGCTGTGGCAAGAGCGGCGGGGCCAAGCGCGGGGCAAAGGGGTGAGCGGGGCGACGAAACGCCGGCTACACCGCATCCCGCTCAGCCTGGCATTTTTTTTCCTGGCTTCGCTGGCCTTCGCGCCCACCGCGAGCAGCGCCGCCGACCTCAGCATCTGCTCGGCCGGCTCGGGAGCGGGGCAGTGCCTGAGCCCCAACGGCATCGCCCTGGACTCCTCCAACGGCCGCCTCTACGTCGCCGACGGGGGCAACGACCGCGTCGACGTCTTCAGCGGCACGGGCGAGTTCCTCTTCGCCTTCGGCTGGGGGGTCCGCGACGGGGCAAATGTCGCGCAGACCTGCGGGCCCGCGGCGACCCCGCCGAGCGTGACCTGCCTCGAAGGCATCCCCGGCGCGGGCGCCGGTCAGCTCTTGCGCCCCGAGCAGATCGCCGTCGATCCGACCTCCCATGACGTCTACGTCAGCGAAACCTTCAACCACCGGGTGCAGAAGTTCGACGCCAACGGAGCCTTCAAATGGATGGTCGGCGGCGAAGTCGACCAGGT
>JBEVMR010000008.1:0-41393 GCA_040508545.1 Solirubrobacterales bacterium | reverse complement strand
GGGCGCGGTCCGGGTTCGACGATCAGCCGGCTTTGCCGGTTTTCTCGGTGACCGCCTCAGGCGGCTCGAGTTTTTCCGGGTAGGCCTGTACTGCCAGGTTCCAGCCCTTGAGGATGAACTGCACTTTGGCGGCACCGGCGTACTGGACCGCGACGGTGTGCCCGCCTTTGTTCAGCACGGTGGTCTGCATCACGGTCTGGACGACGGGGAGCCCTTTGGGCGCGGTGGCGGTCGCGGGGGCAAAGTTGACTTTGCCCGTCGATTGACCGTCGACGAGGATCTGGATCGGGCAGGCGAGCTCCACCGTCGGTTTCTCAGCCAGGCAAAGCGCTTGCCCCGTGAACGTGATCACGGCCGGCGCGACGTCCTTCGTGGCGAAAGCCGTGAAGGCATTCGGGATGTACCCGGCCGTGGTGGCCGATGCTTCGAACGGGGCCGTCCCCGCTGCGATCGCAACGGTCGGGCTCAGGGGAGCGTCGGCCTTCTTCACGAAGGTGCGATCCGCCGCCTTTCTCTTCAGGTAGAGCGCATTGGCCTTCTGGTTGGTGACGTAGACGTGCGCCGCCTGCTTGTTCGTCAGGAAGGACCCGGCGAACGAGGGGGTGACGGCAACCACGGCGGCAAGGGCCGCCGCCACCACCACCACCAGCGCGGCGCGGGGCCTGGACAGTCTTCTGTTGAGCAATTGATCCTCCATTTGTCAGGGCCGCCGGGGGGCCTTCTTTACTAAAGAGGTCAATAAAGTACAGAAGGTGCTAGGGTCATGTCGAGTTAGTTACTCAACAAAGTCCAGTACCCGGCAGGAAAGGAAGCAAACTCGCATGAAAAGAAAGACCCTCGCTGTGACGGCGATCGCTCTCCTGGGGCTCGTCGTGCCGGCGTCTGCCGGTGCCAAGACGATCATCGGCTCGGGCTCGGTGGCGATGCAGCCAGTGCTGCAGGCGCTCTTCGCCCAGTACACGAAAGTGACCAAAGGAAAGGTCAAGTTCGTCTACACCGCCAACGGAGGCAACGCTGGCGTCAAAGACGTGCAGAACGGCACCAGTCAGTTCGCCGGCAACGCTCGCACGCCGCTTCCCAGTGACGCGGGAACGACCTACATCAAGATGTTCCTCGACGGGCTCTGCATCGACGTCAACCCGAAGAACAAAGCCAAGAACATCACGATCCAGCAGGTCCACGACATCTATCGGGGCCTGATCACCAACTGGAGTCAGATTCCGGGCTCCGGCTTGACGACGACGATCAACCCGGTTGGCCGCGACACCAACGGAGGGACCTACAACTTCTTCCTCCAGGCGGTTCTCAACAACGAACTGCCGTCGTCGAACGTCAACGCGCTGACCTCGGATGGCCTCGTCGCCAACGCGGTCAAGCAGGACCCCAACGCGATTGGCTACGACGGGCTGGCCTGGCAGGGCAACGGGCAGAAGACGCTGAAGGTCAACGGCACTCTCTGCGAGGCGTCGAAGATCAGCGTCGAGCCGCTCAAGTACCCGCTCTCGCGCTACCTCTTCCTGGTCGTGCCGAACTCCGGCGTCAGCCCGGCGCTGCAGAAGTTCATCGACTGGGCGCGGACCAGCCCTGAGGCGGCGCCGACGATTCTCAAAGCCGGTGGCGTTCCCGCCTTCAACAAGAAGGCCAAGAAGTAGCGCCGGATGGAGGCCGAGTACCTCCCTGAGTACGGCCCCCGTGTGCCGGACCAGCGTGCCGAGCGGTTGCTCGGCGCGCTGGTCTGCGCCGTCGTCGTCCTGCTGTTGGCGCTGATCGCCACGGTCCTCTTCCGCGCCTGGCCCTCCTTCGCCCACAACGGGCTTTCTTGGTTCGGGGCGGGGGGCAACGTCGACGAGCAGATCAACCAGATCTACCTCTCGGGGCTCGGCAGTGCTGAGGGCTATGTCTACACCTTCCACGCCTGGCAGCTGCTCTGGAGCACGTTCCTGATCACCGGTGGCGCGGTCCTGCTCGCCCTCTTCTCCTCGCTCTTCGTCGCTGTCTTCCTGGTCGAGTTCGCGCCGGAGTGGATGAGCAACGTGCTGGCGCCCGTCGTCCGCTTCCTCGCCAGCGTTCCCTCGGTCATCTACGGCCTGCTCGGCGTCCTCGTGCTGGTGCCGTTCATCGGCAACCACCTGGTCACCGAGGAGCAGCGGGCGTCGGTCGCGGGTGTGATCTCGCTCAGCGGCTACAGCCTGATGGCGGGGATCTTGATCCTCACCCTGATGATCGCGCCGCTGATGACCTCGATCTTCTCCGACGGCCTCCGCTCGGTGCGGCCGGGTTGGCTGGAGGGGTCGCTGGCGCTCGGCGTCAACCGCTGGCGCACCACCTGGAAGATCGCCGTTCGCACGGCGCGGCCGGCGATCGTCGCTGGGACGGTGCTGGCGACCGCGCGGGCGATCGGCGAGGCGGTGATGCTGGCGATGGTCTCCGGCTCGGTCGCCTTCGCCCCCAACCCCGCCGACGGCCTGATCTTCATCTTCGAGCCCTCGCGCCCGCTGGCGCCGACGATCGTCAAGAACATCGACCTGCTCGGCTCCAAGCCCGCCAACAGCACCCTGTTCGCGATCGCGGCGGTGCTTCTGCTCTCGGCGACGATGTTCTCGCTCGCCGGCTGGGTGGCGCGCCGCTCGATGCGCAAATACGGAGCGACGGCCTGATGGAGTCCTCCGTCGCAGCTCCGCCCCCGAGCCCTGCGGCCCCACCGCCGGGTTCCCCGCCTCCTGGCAAGGGCGCCGTCGAGGGCAGCGCTACCTGGCGGCTCACCGACCGCATCGGCTTGGCCGTCTGCTGGGCCCTGGGGCTGCTCTTCTGCGCGATCGCGATCGCGATCGTCGCCTATCTCTTCGTGCAGGGAATCAAGTATCTGCGGCCGGAGATGTTGTTCACGCCCGCCTCGGCGGGGTTCGACCAGGCCCAGTCCGGCGGCTTTTCGGATGCTTTCTTCGGCACCCTGATCGTCGCCACGATGGGCATCGCGATCGCGCTGCCGGTCGGCGTCGGCGTCGCGGTCTGGCTGGTCGAGTACGGCCGCCCGGCGGCGCTCGCGCGGGTCACCGAGTCGACGATCGAGGCGATCGCCGGCATTCCCTCGATCGTCCTGGCTCTGTTCGGCACCGTGATCTTCTCCAGCACGGCGCTGGGGTTTTTGAGCCGCACCTCGGAAGGCGTCGTCTTCGGCCGCTCCTTCTTCGCCGCCTCGACGATGCTCTCCCTGGTTGCCCTGCCGCTCGTGGTCGCCAGCACCCGCGAGGGCTTGAGCGCGATCCCGCAGCACGTGCGCGAGGCCTCCTACGCGGTCGGCAAGACGAAGATCGCGACGACGCGGCGGATCCTCTTGCCCGCCGCACGGCCGCAGGTGGCTACCGGGGCGATGCTCGGCCTGGGGCGGATCATCGGCGACACGGCGATCATCGTCGTCCTGCTCGGTGCCACCCAGAACTTCGCCCCGGTCGAAGGCGCGGCGTTCCCCTTCGACTATCTGCGCGGCGCCGGGACGACGTTGACCAACTTCGTCTACGAGGCGTCGCCGACCGGAAACCTCAACCAGCCGGAGAAAGCCTATGCGGCGGCCTTCGTCCTGCTGTTGATGGTCCTGGCCCTGAACGCGGCCGTCGACGTCGTCCATCGCCGCGCACGAAAGGTGGGAACGTGGAGTTCGTAAAACCCCCTCCGCCGCCGATCCGGCGGCTGGAGCTCGAGGAGCCGAAGGCGGCGCACCAGGTGGCGCCTCCGTCTGGCACGACCAATGGCAACGGAAGCGCGCCGAGCGCACCCGGTGGGTTCACCGGGGCGCGCCGCTCGATCGGTGCTCCCCAGTTCTCGATCCGCCGCATGGAGGTGGACGACCTCTCGGTCTCCTACGCGCAGCGCGAAGCGGTCAAATCCGTCTCGCTGCCGATTCGCCAGGGCGAGGTGCTGTCGATGATCGGCCCCTCCGGTTGCGGCAAGACGACGCTGCTGCGCTCGCTGAACCGGCTCACCGAGCTGACCCGCACGGCGACGCTGAGCGGCCGCATCCTGCTCGACGACGTCGACATCACCGCGATCGAGCCGACCTTGCTGCGCCGCCGGGTGACGATGGTCTTCCAGCAACCCAACCCGTTTCCGATGAGCGTCTTCGACAACATCGCCTACGTGTTGCGGGAGCAGGGCTCGCGCCGCCAGCGCAAGAAGACGCTCGAGCCCAAGGTCCACAGCGCCCTCGACCGGGCGGGCCTCTTCGAGGAGGTCAAGGACAACCTCGACCACCCGGCCCTGCGGCTCTCCGGTGGGCAGCAGCAGCGACTCTGCATCGCCCGCGCCTTGGCGGCGGAGCCGGAGGTGCTGCTGCTCGACGAGCCCTGCTCGGCGCTCGACCCGCAATCGACCCAGGTGATCGAGGATTTGATCGTCAACTTGCGCGATGACGTCGCTGTTGTGATCGTCACCCACAACCTGCAGCAGGCCTACCGGATCGCCGACCACGTCGCCTTCATGTACCTGGGTGACCTGGTCGAGTACGGCAGCGCGACGGCGCTCTTCGGATCGCCACGGGAGAAACGAACCCAGGAGTACGTGAGCGGTGCGTTCGGCTAGGCCTCATAGGGCGCTGCTCGCCGGCCTGCTCGCGGCCTGCTGCCTGCTCCTGCTCGGAGCGGTGTCGGGCTGCGCGACGACGCAGGAGACGGCGGCCAAGAAGCAGGCCGAATCCAAGCGCATCCTCGATGCGCGCGAGAAGCGACAGGAAAGGCGATCGAAGTCCGACGACCAGGAGAGCGAGAAGCGATGACCGAGCAATCTCCGCCCCAGAACGACCAGAGCCGTTACGAGCCGTGCGAGGAGTGCGGCGCGCCGCTCGACCCGCAGCAGCGCTACTGCGTCGAATGCGCGGCCCGGCGCGGCAACGGAGCCAATCCCTCCTCGCGCTACTTCGCCGCGATGAGCAAGCGCGCCCGCCGTCCGCTGACCCGGCCGCAGGCCAAAGGCAGCTCGGGCAGCCGGGCCGCGGCGGTTGCCTTCTTCGCCCTATTGCCGATCGCGGTCGCGATCGGGGTCGTCGTCGGCCGCTCCGGCTCGGACGGCGCCGATGACGCCCTGCTGCAGGCGCTGCGCCAGCAGGACGCTGCGGTTGCCAGCAGCGGTCCCGCTGCGACGGGGCCGACCACGGCGAGCAAGGCGAAATCGAAAGCAGCTAAAGCGAGCAAGAAGGACAAGAGCGGGGGCAAGGTCGTCGCCCAGACCGCGAACGGAACCGTCCACCAGATCACCGGCTTCGAACCGACGCAGCAGAAGACCGAAGAAGACACCAAGATCGTCGAATCGAACGTCAAGCAGTCCGGCGCCACCTACATCCAGGCGCAGCAGAACCTGCCCGACGTGGTCGTGGTGGGTGGCGATCCCGACTCCGCTCCGGCGCTGCCGACGGGGGCGCAGCCATGAGGCGCTTGCCGCTTCGAGCCGAGAAAGCGCCGGCCGCCCCACCGGCCGAAAAAGCCCCGGCGCCCGACGGGGGGGAGAGCGCCGAGCTGCGCGCCCAGCGGGACCGCTTGCTGGAGAAGTTCACGATCATGCAGGCGGACCTCGGTGGCGCCTTCTACGAGATGGCGATCCGCGACCACGTGCGGATCGACGTGCTGACCCGCAAGGCGGCCGAGCTGCAGCGAGTCGACGCCGAGTTGCTGGCGGTGGAGCGGACGCTGGAGCTGCAGCGCTCCGACGCGGCTGGCCTCTGCTCGAGCTGCGGCTCGCCCTACGGCCCCGCGGTGCGCTTCTGCCCGCAGTGCGGGCAGTCGCTGGTGGCTGCGGAGGCGACGACGTGAAAGCGCTGAAAAGGCACGTCGACAGCGCGACCGCCGCTGCCTCCAGCCTGACCGGCAAGCGCTTCAACCTGCTGGTTGCCTCCTCGCTGGTCGCGACCGCGGCGATCATGGCGAGCGCGCTCGTCACCGGCGGTGACAACGGCGCCCTGGCAGCCCTCCTCGCCAAGCGGCCGGCCCCTGCGCCGACCTCGGCGCCAGCGGCCGAACCGTCCTCGCCAGCCGAATCGAGCGGCACGGGCGCTGGCCCTGCTCCTGCGCCGGTTGCGAGCGTGCCCCTCGTCACCTCGGAACCTCCCGCGCCGGCGCCTCCAGCGGAATCCGCGCCCCCGCCGAGCAAGCCGGCGACGCCCAGCGAAACGCTGCCCGAAGCGGGCCGGATCAAGCACGTCTTCGTGATCTCGCTCGCCAGCTCCGGCTATGACGCGGCGTTTGGCCCCACTCCGCAGATGCCCTATCTAGCGAGCACCCTGCGCCCCCAGGGCGAGCTCCTCTCCGGCTACTCGCTGCTGGGCAGCGCCGCTCTGCCCAACGGGATCGCGGCGGTCAGCGGGCAGCCGCCCAACGCAGAGACCGAAGCCAACTGCCCCACCTTCGGCGAGTTTCCGGCGAGCTCTGCTCTCGGCAGCGATGGTGTGGTCCCAGGCGATGGCTGCGTCTATCCGGTCGAAGCGCTGACCCTCGCCGACCAGCTCGTCAGCGGCCGCTTCCGCTGGGGCGCCTACATGGAGGGGATGGTCGACGAGACCGGGAAACCGGACACCTGCGCTCACCCGGACTTCGGCGGCGCTGATGAACCCGCCCAGGGCGGCTACGCGGCTCGCCTCAACCCCTTCGTCTACTTCCACTCGCTGCTCGACCTGGGCGACTGCGCCGTCAACGACGTCTCCCTCACCGAGCTGAGCGCCGACCTGCGCAAGATCGACTCGACCCCGAACTTCGCGCTGATCTCGCCGAACCTCTGCAACGCTGGCGTCACCGACCAGTGCCCAGCGGGGGCGCCTGACGGCGCGGCGAGCGCCGACGCGTTCCTCTCGAAATGGGTCCCGGAGATCCTCGACTCGCCCGCCTACGAGAAAGACGGGCTGCTGGTCGTCACCTTCGGCGAGGTCAACCCCGTGGACTCGGTGGGCGGCGCGCCGCCGGTCGAGGACGAGCCCAAAGTCGGGGCGTTGCTGCTCTCCCGCTTCGTCTCCCCCGGCGCGACCGACCCAGCGCCCTACGACCCGTACTCGCTGCTGGGCACGATCGAGGACCTGTTCGGCCTCGATCGGCTTGGCTTGGCCGGCGGCCCCGGGGTGAAGTCCTTTGCCTCTGGGTTGCTCGGGGAGAACCGTGGCGACTGACCGGATCCTCGCGATCGGCCTGGGATGATCGGCCCCACCGTCCAGGTCACCGCCAAGGTCGACTACGCGGTGCGCGCGATGGTCGAGCTGGCGGCTGCCGACGGCGGCCCGGTCAAGGGGGAAGCGATCGCCACGGCCCAGGGTGTGCCGTTCCGGTTCCTCGAGAACATCCTGTTGGAGCTCCGACACGCGAGGCTCGTGCGCAGCCAGCGGGGGTCGGAGGGCGGCTACCGCCTGGCGCGACCGGCGGAGACGATCACGATCGCCGATGTGATCCGCACCGTCGAGGGCCCGATCGCGAGCATCCGCTCAGAGCGGCCGGACGAGCTCTCCTACGCCGGGCCGGCCGCCTCGCTGCGCGAGGTCTGGGTGGCCCTGCGCGCCAGCATGCGCTCGGTGCTGGAGTCGGTGACCCTGGCGGACGTCGCCAGGGGGGAGCTACCCGCGGAGGTCTTGCGATTGACCGCGCAGCCCGAGGTCTGGGAGCCGCACTAGTCCCTCCTAGGCGCTAGGGCTTGAGCCGGAACGGCGGGTACTGGTCGGTGACGAGGGTGAAGGCGTAGCCGATGACCCGGTTGTGCCAGCGGATCACTCCCTCGACGAACTCGAAGATGCCGCGCGGGTAGCGGCCGGTGAAGAGGATCGCGAACCAGGCGATGATCACGGCGAAGAAGGCGCCGATGCCGAGGAAGAAGAGGACGAAGTAGTGCGGGATGGCGAGCAGCCACTTGACCAGCGGCAGCCCCCGCTCGAGGCGTTCGCCGTCGGGGTACGGGAAGTCGAGCTGTACTGCCTGGCGCTCGTCGGTCGAGGGATAGCGGTCGTCCATGAGGGCGACGTAGACGCCGATGCGATTGGCGAAGCGGAGGAATTCGAGGTTCCAGTCGTACCACCAGCGCGGGTACTTCTTGCGGAAGAGGAGCATCAGCACGAGCGGCACGAAGATCAGCGTGCCGGTCGAGGCCGCCACCCCGTAGTCGTAGCTGCCGATGCTGCCGCCCGGTAGCAGGGCGATCAAGATCGCGATCGGGATCACCGTGAAGATGCGGAAGAAGGTCGTCAGCCGGTTGAGCTGCCGCTCCGGGTAATCGACCGAGAAGGTGACCGGGTAATCATTCGGACGGGCATCGATGCTGTTCGTCTCCACGCTGCTCCCCTTTCGCGAGTTGTGGCGATGATCGCCTACGTACCGGCGGGAAATTGGGTCACAAGCTTGTTGCGCAATTCTTTGAATGTGCGCGCAACACGTGCGCTGACGCTTCCTAGCGTCAGCGCGTGTGATACTTCTTGTCTGAGGCCCGGATGGGCGCTATGTTGAACTCAACTGGGCTGCTTGGAACCACATCCAGACGGAGCACGCTGACATTGCCGACTTATTGCAGGATGTCGTGTTGACGATCGAACATCCAACTTATCGAGAGCCTGACCCGATGCCAGGCCGGGAGCGGCTGTTCAGACGCGGAGGCCCGGACGGCTGGATTCGTGTGGTTGTCGAGTTCACTGGTGGCTTCGATCGCGTCGTAACCGGATTTCCTCAAACCGCTGAGCCGAGGTCAGGGCACCGGCGATGACGGTCCGAATGGGTGCACATAGGTTCGACAGCGTCATATATGACGCCGAGAGAGACGTCCTATACATGCGCAAGGGGATGCCGGCTCATGCCATGGAAACCCTCGCCTCTGCTGAGGGCCATGCCGTAAGGCTGAACGACGCTGGCGAGATCATTGGCATCACCGTCGTCAACGCGAAATGGTTGGTTGAGCGAGACGGGCAGATCACGGTCACCATCCCCGAGACGGACTCTCTTCCCGGTCGGCTCGAAACGTCCGCCGCCGAGCTGGCGCCGGCGCTCACTGCTTAGCGACCAGGTCGTCCTGGCGCGGCTCGTGCCCCGGGCAGCTCAACACCGGCACTCGCGGATAGCGTGGATAGGCTGGATCTTCGCGCGAGCGCTTGCAGAGGCTGAAGACCGAGCCGCGCGTGTTGGGGACGAGCTGCTGGTGGGCGCAGCTGTCACAGAGGCCGTGGCGGGAGGTGCTCACCGGGCGCTAGTCGGCGGCGGGAACGCCGCCGGCGACGACGTTGACGAAGTTCTCCAGATGGCGGGTGGTCCAGCACTCGAAGGCACCGTCGCAGTAGCGCTCGTAGGCGGCCATCACCGAGTCGCCGTAGTTCCAGTAGAGCCGCGGCTCGGGATTGAGCCAGAAGAGCCGGCCGGCCCGCTCGGCCACCTGGGCGAAGACCTCGGCGTGGGGCTCGCGGCCGTTGGTGCGGGCGTCGCCGAGGACGATCACGGTCGAGCGCGGGTCGAGGTCGTCTGAGATCTCGGTCAGGAACTCCTGCCAGACGCGGCCGTAGTCGGTGTAGCCGGAGACGTCGGCAACGCCGCCCTCGCTGGAGACGCGGCGGGCGATCTCGCGGAAGTCGCGCTCGTGCTCGAAGATCTCGGTCACCTCGGAGATCCGCTCGATGAAGACGAAGCTGCGCAGCTTGCGGAACGAGTCGTGCAGGGCGTGCAGGACCGAGAGGAAGAAGACGCTTGCGGAGGTGACCGAGGTCGAGACGTCGCACAGCACGTAGATCTCGGGCCGCCGCGGCCGCTTCGGCCGGTAGCGCAGGTGCATCGGCACGCCGCCGGTCTCCAGCGAGGCCCGCATCGTCCGCCGCACGTCGACCGTGCGGCCCTTGCGCCGCCCGCGCTGCTCGTGGCCGAGCGTCGCCAGGCGGCGCTTCATCTGCGAGACGGCCCTATGGACAGCAGCCAGGTCTTGCGTCGGGCTGGTCGGCAGCGCCCGGTCGAGCTCGGCCAGCGGCCGGGAGGGGGGAAGGGTCTCGGTGCGCTCGATCAGGTCGCGTTCGAGCTCGCGGCGCAGGTGGCGCTCGAAGCGGTTGAGCTGGTCGCGGTCGATCGGCGGCAGCTCGGCGGCGCCGTCGGCTGCCTCGCCCTGCTGCGGCTGCGTGCCCGCCGAGAGCTCCAGGGTGCGGCGGATTCGCTGCACGTCGACGCCGACCACACCTGAGCCCTCGCCCTGGCGGCCGAAGGCGGCGATCGCCAGCCGCGCCAGGTCGCGCATCTCGCCGTCGTCGCCCGCGACGATCGCCTGGCGGATCTGCTCGCGCAGCTCGTCGATGTCGAGCCGCTCGGCGCCTTCGTGGCGCTGCTCCGTTTCGACGATCTCGCGCTCGATCGCCTCAGCCTCGGCGGTGCGGAAGAACCAGCGCTCGAAGAGCAGCTCGAAGAGCCGCCGGTCCTCCTGGGACTTGGCGATCGTCGTCGCCAGCGCCTCGCGGAAGTCGTCGCGCGACTCCCACGGCACCTGCTCGAGCGCGGCGAAGGCGTCGAGGATCTCCGAGGTGCCGACCGCCACCCCCTCGCTGCGCAGCTCCTCGCAGAAGCCGAGCAGCTTCGCCGCCAGCCCCGGAGGGCCGGTCTCAGCTTTGGGGCCGTACGGACTCGGCAAGCTTCATCCCCACCCGCTCGGCGACCAGGTCGATGTCGGTGCGGTGCTTGACGATGATCGACATCGACTGCTCGAAGGTCTCCCGATCGATGTCCTCGGCCCCCATCAAGAGCAGCGTCCGCGCCCAGTCGATCGTCTCGGCGATCGAGGGGGGCTTCTTCAGGTCGAGCGCTCGCACCATCCGCACCACCTCGACCAGCTGCCGGGTCAGGGTCTCGGAGAGGTCCGGCGTGTGCAGGTGGACGATCTCCATCTCGCGCTCCAGCTCGGGGTAGTCGAGCCAGAGGTAGAGGCAACGGCGCTTCAGCGCCTCGGTCAGCTCGCGCGAGTTGTTCGAGGTGAGGACGACGATCGGCATCGAGGTGGCCGAGACCTGGCCCAGCTCGGGGATCGTGATCTGGAAGTCGGAGAGCAGCTCGAGCAGCATCGCCTCGAACTCCTGGTCGGTCTTGTCGATCTCGTCGATCAGCAGGACCACCGGCTCGGTGCTGGCAATCGCCTGCATCAGCGGCCGCGCCAACAGGAACTCCTCACCGAAGATGTCGCCGTGGACCTCCTCCCAGCCGGACTCGCCGCCGGCCTGGATCCGCAGCAGCTGCTTGCGGTAGTTCCACTCGTACAGCGCCTTGGCCTCGTCGAGCCCCTCGTAGCACTGCAGGCGGATCAGCTCGCGCCCGCTGGCGCGGGAAAGCGCCTTGGCCAGCTCGGTCTTGCCGACCCCTGCTGGGCCCTCGACCAGGATCGGCTTGCCGAGCCGCTGGGCGAGGAACGAGACCAGCGCCGCGGACTCGTCGGCGAGGTAGCTCGCCTTCGCTAGCGCCTCCTTGGTCTCGGCTACCGATGCGGGTGCCTGCGCCTCAGCCATCCGGCGATGATAATCCGCCCGGTGCTCGCGCTTGCCCCTGCCCTCGCCCTCTCCCTCGCTTCCCTGCTCCCGCACAGCGGCGGCCCGTACATCGCGCTGGTGCTGATCGGCTTCGCCGTCGGCATCCTCGGCCACCTCAGCACCTCGCGCTGGCTGATCGTCGCCGGCATCGTGCTGATCTTCCTCGGCGCCTTCCTCTTCCCCCTGGCGCTCAACCTGACCGAGTCGACGCCGCCCGAGCTTAGGAGCCGCTAAGAAGTGCCGCTAGCCTTACCATCCCGCTGATCCCGCAACCGCATCGACGACCTTCCAGGAGGCCAACCGTCTTGAGTCGACTTCGTTTCCTCTACCCCCTCGCCGCGGTCGCAGCGCTCCTCGCCGCGACGACCGCCCTGGCAGCCTGCGGGGGTGGCGGCAGCGACAAGAGCGACGAGAGCCCGCAGACCGTCCTCGACGAAGCGACCCTGGATGGAATCGAAAGCGGCGACATCGATCTCTCCTTGGGCCTCGCCGCGCAGGGCCCCGAAGGCGGCACGCTCGAGGTCAGCCTCTCCGGCCCCTTCCAGGGCGAAGGGGCGGGCAGCCTGCCGCAGCTCGACATGAACGCGACGGCGAAGGGTTCGATCGACGGCGAGAACGTCGACTTCGAGGGCGGGGTCGTGCTGCTGCCCAACAGCGCCTACGTCAACTACGAAGGAGTCGAGTACGAAGTCGACCCGACCACCTTCAGCTTCGTCGAATCGGCTCTCAACCAGGCCCAGCGCGAAGGTGGCGCTGAGCCCGGCTCGGCCGGCGCCGCGGCCTGCCAGGAAGAGTTCGGCAAGCTGAAAGTCGCCGACTTCGTCGAAAACGGCGCCAACGAAGGCAGCGCCGACGTCGACGGCACGAGCACGACCAAGATCAGCGGCGACCTCGAGGTCTCGGCGGCGATCGACGCGGTGCTGGAAGTGGTCGAAAGCGAGCCCTGCCAGGCGCAGCTCGCCGGCGCCGGCCCGCTGCCCTCGAAGTCGGAAATCGACAACGCGAAGGACGAGGTCGGCAGCGCCGTCAAGACCGCTCAGGCAGACGTCTACGTCGGCGACGATGACATCGTGCGACGGCTGGAGCTGCAGCTGAAGATCGAACCGCAGAACGGCGGCAGCGGTCCCAAGCAGGTCGAGATCGACCTCGACCTGACTCTGAGCGGCGTCAACGAGGAGCAGAAGATCTCGGCGCCTGAAAACGCCAAGCCCCTGAGCAGGCTGTTCATCAAGCTCGGCGTCAACCCGATCGAACTGCTCGGCCTGCTGCAAGGTGAAGAAGGCGGCAAAGGGCTCGACGAACTGCTCGACGGGCTGGGCGTGCCCGACGGCCTGGCCGGCTGAGCGCGACAGTCCAGTGAACGTCCTGCTGCTGTTCGTCAGCTTCGCGGTAATCCTCGCCGGAGCGCTGCTCTTCACCAACGCGGTCGAGTGGATCGGCCACCGGCTCGAGCTCGGCGAGGGAGCGGTGGGCAGCGTCCTCGCCGCGGTCGGCACGGCGATGCCGGAGACGCTGATCGCGATCGTGGCGTTGATCGGGGCCAAGGAGGGCGCCGACCAGGTCGCGATCGGGGCGATCGTCGGCGCTCCCTTCCTGCTCGGCACGCTGGCGATGGGCCTGGTCGGCCTCTTCGCCTACCTCTACCGGGAGCGCCGCGAGCAGGGGCTCGAGTTGAACGCCCACAAGCCGACCCTGGAGCGCGACCTGGTCTTCTTCCTGATCTTCTTCGCCCTCTCGCTGGCGCTTGCCTGGGGCGCGCCAGAGGCGGTTCGCTACCCGGTCGGCGTCCTCGTCCTGCTCGCCTACCCGTTCTACATCTGGCGCACGCTGCGCCGCAGCGGCGAGGTCCAGGCTCACGGCACGCTCGACCCGCTGATTTTCGAGCGGCGGGCCGAGTACCGGACCAACCCGGGGCTGGCGCTGTGCATCATCCAGCTCCTGGTTGGGCTGGGGGCGATGGTCGGCGGCGCCCACCTCTTCGTCGAGGAGCTGCTCCACATCGCCGACAGCCTCGGCGTCGAGGCTGTCGTGCTCGCGCTGATCCTGGCGCCGCTGGCGACCGAGCTGCCCGAGAAGGTGAACAGCTTCTTCTGGGTGCGCGAGGGCAAGGACTCGCTCGCGCTCGGCAACATCACCGGGGCGATGGTCTTCCAGTCGACGGTGCCCTTCGGCATCGGCCTGCTCTTCACCGACTGGGCGCTGAGCGCCAACGCGGCGATCTCGGTCGTGCTCGGCCTCGCCGGCGGCTTCCTCGCCTACGAGATGCTGCACCGCCGCGACCGTTTCTCGCTACCCGCCGTGGTCACCTGGTTCACGCTCTACGCCGCCTTCATCGTGATCGTCGTGGTACGCGCCTAACGCATCTGGTACCGAAGGGGTTTCGGCGCGAACCCGAGTGCGCTACGGTGGATGCGATGTCCCCCTCCAGCAGGGTCGAGGAGTTAGCTGAGCGCTCCCCACTGGTTCGCCAGGCGCTCGCGACGGCCCGAGAGCTGCATCAGGGGACGTTCCGCGACGTCGGCGACGACGTCCCGTTCATCGAGCACCCGCTGGCCGTCGGCGAGCTGCTCGCCGAGCACCGGATGGACGAGCAGCTGATCGCGGCCGGCTTGCTCCACGACACGCTCGAGTACACCCGGCTCGGCCTCGGGCAGCTGCGCGAGCGCTTCGGCATGAAAGTGGCGATGATCGTCTGCGCGCTGACCGAAGACCTCGAGATCGGCGACTACGAGGAGCGCAAGCGCGAGCTTCGCGGCCGGGTCGCGGCGACCGGGATCGAGGCGCAGCGGGTCTTCGCTGCCGACAAGATCGCCAACGTGATCGAGGCCCGCGACGACTACGTCCTACAGCAGGAGGAGCTCGACGCGGGGCTGGTGGTCGACCTCGACCACCAGATCCTGGTCTGGGAGTACGACATGGAAATGCTGCTCGAGACCGACGAGCACGAGCCTCTGTTCAAGCTCCTGCCGGAGGAGCTGATCGGCCTCTGGGACCAGCGCTGCGCGCAGATGCGCGCCGACTCAGCCTAGGAGCCTGTCTCGAGTCAGCGCGCTGCCTGCGTTCGACTCAGCTTGCCATCGGATCTGGTTCGCCCAGCTTGGACCTGTCCGGCGCCTCGTAGACCTCGCCCGGGACACCGCCGAGGACGAGCACGCGGATGCCGTCGGCCCCGGGCCAGAGCTTGCGCTTGGTGCCGGCTGAGACGCGGGCGACGTGGTCGCCGTCGAGCGGGAAGCGCTCGCCGTCGATCTCGATCTCGCCGCCGCCGCGCAGCGCCATGAAGACCTCCTCCTGACCGTCTTCGGCGTGGTCGTGCTCGGGGTAGTTCTCGAAGTTGGGCGGCATGTCGATGATCTGCATGCCAAACGACTCGACCCCCAGCTCTGCTCGGGCCCGCTTGAAGGAGCCCATGTAGATGGCCTCCATCTCGTCGATCTTCTTCACCGCGTGGGTGCTCATCTGTGTCCTCCCGGTCTTGGCCCGCTGGGCCGATTGCGTACAGGCATCTTGGCGCACTTTGAACTTCAAAGTATCCCTGGCCAGTCATAGGGCCGAAAATGCGTTCGTCGGGGGGAGAGAAAGGGGTGTGGTTGAGCTTTGAACCGGTATGCGACTCAAAGCTCAACCACAGGCAACCAAGAGAGTTACGGGCCAAGGGGCCGACGGCCCTTTAGCGGAGCTGGCCAGACGGCAGCATGGCGTGGTTTCGCTGGCACAGCTGACCTCGGAGCTCGGCTATTCGCGTAGCGCCGTGACCCGTGCTGCCGCCGCCAGTCGGCTGCATCGTCTTCATCGCGGCGTCTACGCAGTTGGCCATACGGGTCTTTCCCTGCATGGGAGGTGTCTCGCCGCGGTGCTCAGCGGCGGTCCCGAGGCGTTGCTCAGCTATCACTCTGCCGCCTGGCTCTGGGGTCTGGCCAATTGGTCTCCCATCCCCCTCTCGGTCACGGTGCCCGGGTCTCGCGCGGCTCGGTCATCGATCAGGCTGCGCCGTGCTCGGGGACTTGTCGCTGGGGACCGCGACGAGATCGACCGCATTCCTGTGACGGCCATGCCGCGGACGGCCCTCGACCTAGCTGCGACGCTGCGAGCCAGGCAGCTCATGCGGATCCTGGAGCGCGCAGAGGAGCTTCGGCTCTTCGACCTTCCCGACTTCGAGAATCTGCTGGCGCGTAGCCACGGGCACCCTGGAGCTGGCCGGCTGCGCCATGCCCTCGACTCGTATCGACCAGCTCCTTTCACGCGCTCAGGCGCAGAGCGACGTCTTCTCGAGCTCGTGATCGCGGCCGGGCTGCCCCGGCCGGCGACCGGTTTCGTCGAGGCGGGATATGAGCTGGATTTCTACTGGCCGAAGGAGCGTTTTGCAGTCGAATTGGACACCTATGAGACGCATGGCTCCCGTCAGGCATTCGAGCGCGATCGCCTGCGCCAGGAGGACTTGAAGCTGGAAGGGATCGAGATGATTCGGATAACCGGTCGGCGACTGGATCGTGAACCGAGGCAGGTGGTCGAGTGCATTGTGCGACTGCTCGCGCAGCGGCGCGCAACGCAACAGCGTCTCGGGGGTGTGGTTGAACTTTGAACCGGTATGCGACTCAAAGCTCAACCGCGCGTGGCAGGCGTCCGAGTGTCGCTCCGGTTAGCTTTGGTGGCATGGATGCCGCCACGCTCTTCGATGCCGATGCGGCTGCCTTTACGGGGACGGTTGAGGTTCTAGGCGTCATCTTCAGCGCCGAGGACGACGGCTACGCGGTGCTCGAGGTGCAGGACGCCGACTCGGGCGAGGGCTTTGCCCTGGTCGGGCCAGTTGCCCACCTGAGCGCCGGCGAGCGGGCCGAAGTAAGCGGCGACTGGCAGACCCACTCGCGCTACGGGCGGCAGCTGAAGGCGCGCGGCGCGCTGCCGCTCGATCCCGCCGACCGGGAGGGGCAGATCGCCTACCTGACCAGCCTGCGCCACATCGGCCCGGCCCGCGCCGAGCGCCTGGTCGACGAGCACGGCGAGGGGGTCCTTGGGGCGATCGCAGCCGACCCGGCGGGGGTATTCAGCAGCTTGCGCGGGGTCAGCGCCGAGCAGGCGGCCGCCGCAACCGAGTCATGGCACGCCTCGCGGGCGATCCGCGATCTGCACGTGCAGCTGGCCCCCCATGGGCTGGCGCACCTGGCGGCGCCGATCCACGCCCGCTTCGGCGAGCGCTCGATGGTGGTCCTGCACGAGGATCCCTACCGGCTCACCGAGGTCGCCGGGGTCGGGTTCGCCCGCGCCGACAAGATCGCCCTCGCCGCCGACGTACCGCCCGAGTCCGACCGCCGCGCCCAGGCAGCCGCGGTCTTCGCCCTCTCGGAGGCCGAGCAGCAGGGCAACACCTACCTGCCGGTCGAAGAGCTCAACCGGCGCACCGCGAAGCTGATCGGCCTGCAGCCCGACCCCGACGTTCCCGGGCAGGCGCGCGGCCTGCTGCTCGACGAAGGCCGCGCCTACCGCGAGCCGACCCATGCGAGCGAGCTCGCCGTCGCAGCGACGCTGGCCGACCGGGTCGCGGCGCCGCCGTATCTAGAGCACGACCCGGGGGAGACCCCGCCGGAGGACGTCGAGGACGAGGCCAAGCTCACCGACGAGCAGTGGGCGGCTGTGCGGGGGGCCTTCGCGGCGCGGATCTCGGTCCTGACCGGCGGGCCTGGCGTCGGCAAGACCGCCTGCACCAAGGCGATCGTCGCCGAGGCGGTGCGCGCCGACGTCTCGATCGCGCTCTGCGCGCCCACCGGCCGCGCCGCCCGCCGCATGGAGGAGGCGACCGGCCATGACGCGCAGACGATCCACCGGCTGCTCGAGTGGATGCCGGGTCGCGAGCCGGCATTCCGCGCCGGTCGTCCGCTGCCGGCGGAGCTGGTCGTCGTCGACGAGGCCTCGATGTTGAACCTACGCTTGATCGAGGTGCTGCTCGGCGGCCTCGCCGAGTCGACCCACGTCGTCTTCGTCGGCGACGCCGACCAGCTTCCGCCGATCGGTGCCGGCAAGCCGTTCGAGGACCTGATCGCCTCGGGGGCCGCCCCCGTCGTTCGCCTCACCCAGATCTTCCGTCAGGCGGCGCGCTCGATGATCACCACCGCCGCCCATGAGATCAACCAGGGCCGGCCGCCGCACCTGGAGCCGGCAGCCGACCAGGAGCGCGACTTCTTCTTCATCGACCGGGCGAGCCCGGAGCGGGCGCTCGAGACCGTCGTCGAGGTGGTCGCCGAGCGGGCACCGGCGAGCTTCGGCGTCGACCCGATCCGCGAGGTGCAGGTGCTGGCGCCGATGTACAAGGGCGCGGTTGGGATCGACGCGCTGAACGAGCGTCTGCAGGGGCGGCTCAACCCGGACGGCGAGGCCGCGGTCAGCGAGCGCTTCCGGATCGGCGACCGGCTGATCCAGACCCGCAACTCGCACGAGCTTGGGCTGATGAACGGCTCGATCGTCTTCCTCCGCGAGGACGACCCGGGGGAGGAGTCGATCGTCGTCGACACCGACGAGGGTGGCTCGTTGGTCATCCCCTACGGGGAGACTCCGACCCTGCGCCTCGCCTACGCGATCTCGGTCCACAAGGCGCAGGGCTGCGAGGTTCCCGTCGTGGTCGGCGTCTGCCACCGCTCCCACGCCCGCATGCTGACCCGGCCGCTCCTCTACACGGCGATCACCCGCGCGCGCAGCAACTGCGTCCTGGTCGGCGACCCCGCCGCCCTGGAGATGGCCATCCGCCGCGACGACAGCGGCAGCCGTCACTCGGCCCTGGCCGAGCGCCTGCGCAGCTGATGGAGGCGCCGCGACCGTCGCTCGCCGCGATCGCGGTCACGCTCGGCGGCATTGCCCTGATGGCGGCGATGGTGCTGGCGATCCCGGAGCTGCGCGACGCCTTCGAGGCGGCGGTGCGCGGCGACACGGCGGAAGTGCGGGGTCGGATCGAGGACCTCGGCGTCGTCGGGCCGCTGCTGATCGTTGCTCTGGCGCTGATCCACGCCGTCGTCTTCTACCCGGCGGAGATCATCGACGCAGCGGCCGGCTTCGTCTACGGCTTCTTCCCGGCCCTGGCGCTGATGATGGTCAGCTGGCTGGCGTCCGGGTTGCTTTGCTTCGCGATCGGGCGCTCGGTGGCGCGGCCGCTGCTCGACCGCTGGTTCGGGGCCGAGCGCTTCGAGCGGACCGAGGCGACGATCGAGCGCGGCGGCGCCACGCTGATGCTGGCCGTGCGCCTGATCCCGATCCTGCCCTTCAGCCTCGTCTCCTACGCGGCTGGCGCCGCCCGCGTCCCGCTCTGGCGCTTCGTCTGGACGACGACCCTCGGCTACCTGCCGATCACCGCCCTCTCGGTCTACTTCGGCACCCGTCTCGAGGGGCTCAGCTTCACCGACCCGCTCGTCCTCGGCAGCGCCGCCGCCCTATTGGCCTTGCTCTTGGGCGGCCACTGGATCATGCGGCGCGGCGCGGCGACCAGGGCAGCGGACCGCTAGCTCAGCCGCTCGCGATCCGTTTTACCTGGAAGCGGTAGACGGCGGGCGTGGGGTCGGTGTTGCCAGCCGCGTCGCGAGCCTTGACGCGCAGCACATGTGGGCCGACCGCGAAGCGCCGTACGAGTCTGGTCGGGCAGGGGCGGAAGCGGCCGCGGTCAACCCGGCATTGGAACGTCACCCCCTGCTCGTCCGAGCCGAAGACGAAAACCGCCTGGGCGCTCGCGCGCCCGGTGCGGATCGCCTTCGCCGGGCGTTTTTTGATGGAGGTGCTGGGTGCTTCGCGGTCCCCCTGCTCTTCGGGAGGTAGAGGTGGCTGTGGGGCTGGCGTGTTGCCTCCTGGGGCGACGGGGGGTGGTGGGGGCGCTTCGGCGCCCCAGTCGCCGCTGGCCCGAGCTTCGTCCGGCCCGACTTCTGGCGCCGGGGGGGAGCAGTCGGGCGCCACGCCGGCTTCGGAGGCCAGCAGGGCCTGAACCGCTTCGACTGCGTCAATCATGCCCGCGCCGGCCGCGCAGGGGCCGAGTTCGCCAACCGGTACCGCCCCCGCGAAGATCGCGGAGCGAATCTCCGCCGGCGTTGCAGCTTTCGCCTCGGTCATCAGGGCCGCCACCGCGGCGGCGTGGGGGGCGGAGGCGGAAGTTCCGCAGAAGCGCCAGTCCAGGCCCGTTTCGTCGAAGACCGGAGTGCCGAAGAAGGTGTTGACGCCGCAGTCCGTCGCGGCGATGTCCGGCTTGGCAAGGATTTCCGGTTCGGTTAGCGGCTCGGCTGCTTCGCTGCCGAGGACGGGGCCGAAGTAGCGGGTCACGGGCCCACGCGAGGAGTAGCTCTCGATCTGCGAGCTTTCGTCGAAGGGGACAGCCGCCACCGAGATCGCGTCGGCCGCTCCGTTGTGCCCGAAGATCGTGGGGCCGACGACGTCGGTTTCGGTCGATCTCGGGTACTCGATGCCGGTGACGCCGAACCCGTTCTGAAGGAAGGCAACCTTGACCTGGGGGGCATTGCCGGTGAACCGATTGACGACGAGCTGGACGGTCCGCTGGGAGCCGCTTTTGTTTTCCCACTGGAGGAACTCGACCGGCCGTTGGCTGCCTTCTATGTTGTCCGTGGCGACGGTGCTGACCAGGCGCCCTTCGTCATCGAGGAGGAAGGCGTCGAGGTCCGTCTCCACGCCGCCCCAGGGCTCGGCCCACTGCAGGTCAACCGACAGGGTTACCCCTGGTTTGACTTTGATGCCAAGGGTTTTGTCGGTTTGCGTGCCGGGATTGAAGTCCAGGCAGTGCGTCCCTTCGAACCCAGAGAGTGCTTTCACGGCCGGTGGGCATCCGCCTGAGTCCCGGTAGGCCTCGGTTTCCCAGGAGCCGATCTCGTTGCCCTCGGCGTCGAACAGGTTGTTGTTGGCTGCCGAGGAGAAGTAGGAGACGCCACTCCCGACTACGTCGCTGACGGCGACGCTCACCGGGCCTTCCTGGAAGAAGGGCTCGTTTGGGTAGCTGACGTCGTCGACGATCACGTTCGCACCGGCGTCGCGAAGGTCTTCGATGTTTTCGGCGAAGGCGATGAGCCCTGTGAAGGCGCTGGCGAAGGAGAGCGAGGCGCCCGGCGCGAGGTCATGGACGATCTGGCCCATTGCCCGGCCCTCGTCCTCTCCTTTGGCTTCTGAGTCGTCGAGCAGGTCGACTGGCGTCGTGTGGCCGCATTCGTTCGCGGTGCCGGGCAGGTCGGCGGTTTTGACGTCCTCTTCTTCATTGGCCGGGGCGAATTCGTCCTGGTCGAATGAGTCGGAGAGGATGCCCACCTCGACCCCGCTGCCGTCGGGTTCCGGCAGGGCCAGCCGTGCCTCCGCAGCGCGCAGCTGCTGGTCGCCCTCGGAGACGATTTCGCCTGAAGGGCAGGTGGCGGCGGCGACTGGCGTCAGCACCTCGATGGCTCCGGCGACCCGGGGCACGTCGGAGAGCTGCGGGAGCTCACTCGGCTTCGCGGCCACGGTAACGACCTGGTAGCGAGGGCTGACATTGACGATCTTGGCGCCGGCGGAGCGCAGCTCGTCGACGCTTGCAGCCGCGCCCTGGTCGAAGCGAACTTCGACCAGCACCCGGTTGCCGTCCCGCAGCAGGCTTCCGGGGCCGGTGGAGGCAAGACTCAGCTTTCTTGCTTGCTCGGCCCGCGGGGCCGACCGGACCGACGGCTTTGCCAGCTTTGCCAGGCGGGGGGAGAGGCCACCGCTCGCCGGGCGCTGGTCGCTGGCCAGGGTCGATGCGGGGGAGGCGGCGGCGAGCAGGGCGGCGGCCACTACTACGGGCGTTCTCGCTCCGCGGGCGACCAAGCCACCCGCCCGATAGCGGCGCGTTTTCCCTTTCGGCATCACGATTTACGGTATCGGCTGAACGGCCCGCGATCTCGATTTCGGCGGCTCCGCTGTTGGTTGTGCACCTATAGGACACATAACTCACAGCGGAAGAGCGGGCAGCGGACGCGCGGCGCGGGCGCCGACCCTGCTACGGTCCTCGCGTTAGGCCGGAAAGACCGGCAAAAGTTGTGTCTAGCGCTCGCGTCGTTGCTTCACCGCATGTGCCGCGTTCGCAGCACATGAAGTGGAGGCAATTGCATGCCAACTGGAACTGTCAAGTGGTTCAGCGACGACAAGGGCTACGGGTTCATCACGCCCGACGACGGCTCGAAGGACGTCTTCGTTCATCACAGCGCGATCCTGGGTGAGGGCTTCAAGTCCCTGACCGAGGGTTCGAAGGTGAGCTACGAGTCCGAAGAAGGCCCCAAGGGCCCGGCCGCCGCGAGCGTCCAGCAGACCTCGTAGCAGCGCACCGCTCTTAGCAGTGCCGAGGCCCGCCTCACGGCGGGCCTCTTCTTTGCCCGCCGCTCCCTACCCTGCCTGCGAGATGACCACCCGAGACGACCTCAGAAACATCGCGATCATCGCCCACGTCGACCACGGCAAGACGACCCTGGTCGACGCGATGCTGTGGCAGAGCGGCGCCTTCCGCAAGGGGCAGGACGTGGCCGAGCGGGTGATGGACTCGATGGACCTCGAGCGTGAGAAGGGGATCACGATCCTCGCCAAGAACACGACCGTCAACTACGGGGGCGTGAAGCTCAACATCATCGATACGCCCGGGCACGCCGACTTCGGCGGCGAGGTCGAGCGCGGGCTGACGATGGTCGACGGGGTGCTGCTGCTGGTCGACGCCTCCGAGGGCCCGCTGCCGCAGACGCGCTTCGTCCTGCGCAAGGCGCTCGAGGCGAAGCTGCCGGTGATCCTCGTCGTCAACAAGGTCGATCGGCCCGACGCCCGCATCGCCGAGGTCGTCGACGAGGTCTACGAGCTTTTCCTCGACCTCGACGCCGACGACGAGCAGGTCGACTTCCCGATCGTCTACACCAACGCCAAAGCCGGTTGGGCGGCGCTCGAGGAAGGCGCCGAGGGCACCGACCTCTCGCCGCTGATGGATTTGATGCTGGAGCGCATCCCGGCGCCCGAGCACGACCCCGAGCACCCCTTCCAGGCGCTGGTCACCAACCTCGACGCCGACCCCTACGTCGGCCGCCTGGCGCTCTGCCGGGTCCACCATGGGACCGTCCGCAACGGGCAGCAGATCGCCTGGTGCCGCGCCGACGGCAGCGTTGCCCGGGCGCAGATCTCCGAGCTCTACGTGACCGAGGCGCTTTCCCGTGTCCCTGCGGAGGAAGTCGGGCCGGGGGAGATCATCGCCGTCGCTGGACTGCCCGAGGTGACGATCGGTGAGACGCTGGCCGACCCCGAGGACCCGCGACCGCTGCCGGTGATCGCGGTCGACGAACCCTCGCTCTCGATGGTGGTCGGGATCAACACCTCGCCCCTGGCCGGGACCGAGGGCAAGAAGCTGACCGCGCGGCAGGTCCGCGACCGGCTCGATGCCGAGCTGGTCGGCAACGTCTCGATCCGAGTCACCGATACCGAGCGGCCTGACGCCTGGGAGGTGCAGGGGCGCGGGGAGCTGCAACTGGTCGTGCTGCTGGAGATGATGCGCCGCGAGGGCTTCGAGCTGACCGCCGGGCAGCCGCAGGTGATCACACGCGAGATCGACGGCAAGCTCCACGAGCCAGTCGAACGGCTGGCGATCGACGTGCCCGAGGGTCACGTCGGTGCGATCACCCAGCTGCTCGCCGGGCGCAAGGGGCGCCTCGACCACATGGTCAACCACTCGACCGGTTGGGTGCGGATGGACTACCTGGTCCCGGCCCGGGGGCTGATCGGCCTGCGCACCGAGTTCCTCACCGAGACCCGCGGCTCGGGCATCCTGCACCACGTCTTCGACCGCTGGGAGCCATGGGCAGGCGAGCTGCGCACCCGTCCGACCGGCTCGTTGGTGGCCGACCGCCGTGGCTCCAGCGCCAGCCACGCGCTGATGAACCTGCAGGACCGCGGCACCCTCTTCATCGGCCCCGGCGAGGATGTCTACGAGGGGATGGTGGTTGGCGAGAACGCTCGCTCCGACGACCTCGACGTCAACGCGATCAAGGAGAAGCACCAGACCAACGTGCGCGCTGCCAGCGCCGACATCCTGGTCCGCCTCGAGCCGCCGAAACGACTCTCGCTGGAAGCGGCGCTGGAGTTCCTGCGCGACGACGAGTGCGTCGAAGTGACGCCCGAGTCGGTGCGCCTGCGCAAGGTCGAGCTCGACAAAAACAAGCGCCAGAAGATCGCCCGCCAGGGCGCCCGCGTCAGCTAGGCGGTGGGAGCCGGCGGGGCTGGGGGAGGAGGCGGCTCGCTCGCGGGCGGGGTGCCGGGCCCCACGGCAGCTCCCTGCCCCGGGCCGACCACGCCACCGGCGAGGTCGTAGTAGAGGACGGTGACCGCGATCGCGAAGATTGGCGCGGTCAAAGTCCCCGAGATGACCGAGGCAATCCAGGTCGCGACTTCGCCGTCGGCGATCGGCGTCGCGATTGCCGCGAGCACGAGCCAGATGCCGATCGTGATCAGCAGGACGACCAGCAGGGTGCCGAAGACCGGCCAAGCGTTGCGGCGAACGAGCCTCCAGCTGCGCCCGAATGCATCGATCGGGCCGATTCCCTCGACCACGATCGCCGGCGCGCCGACAGACCAGAACGTGAGCAGGATCAGGCCTGGGACGACGAGCAGGAGGAAGCCGACGCCGACCCCGAGGCCGAAGAGAATGCCGAAGCCGATCAGCGGCAGGATGAAGGGCGCTGCCGCCGAGAACAGATCGCCCACTCCGTGGTCGCGGCGCCCGTCGCGGACGTCCTCGACGAGCTTGACGACGAAGCCCGTGTAGAGCGCCTGCCCGGCGAAGCGAATGGCCGCGGCGAGCAGGATCAAGATCAACCCGCCGGCAGCCTCGAGGATGCCGGCGAGCAAGCCGACGACGAGGAAGACGAAGATCGCGCTGCCCAGCAGGGCGACGAGGTTCTGGCTGTAGATCGAGAAGGTCTCGCTGATGACCTCACCGACGGCGATTCGCTTCGCTGGGGGGCGAGCAGCCTCCATTGCGACCGACCCTAATGGCCGCAATGGAGGCGAGTCAAGCGGGCGAGTGAACGATTGTGGCCCCTATGAGGGCCACAACCCTTCAATATGCCGGGGTATGCCTAAACCGTGGCGGCGGCCTGCTCGGCCTGGCTGCCCTCGGCGGCTTTCGCAGCCGCTTCGGCCTCCGGGGTCGGCTCGTTGGCCTGGCGCGGCAGCAGCACTTCTTTGGCGATGACCAGGCGCTGGATCTGGCTCGTGCCCTCGTACAGCTGCATGATCTTCGCGTCGCGCATCAGTTTCTCGACCGGGTACTCCTTGATGAAGCCGTAGCCGCCGTAGACCTGGACGGCGTCGACGGTGATCTCCATCGCCGAGTCGGCGGCGAAGCGCTTTGCCATCGAGGAGACGCGGCTGTTGCGCTGCCCCTGGTCGAGCATGACCGCCGAGTTCCAGACCAGCAGACGGCCGGCCTCGACCTTGGTCGCCATGTCGGCGATCATGAACTGGATCGCCTGGTGCATCGCGATCGGCACGCCGAACTGAACCCTTTCTTTGGAGTACTCGGTGGCGTACTCCAGCGCAGCGCGGCCGATGCCGACAGCCATCGCCGAGACGCCCGGGCGCGTCCGGTCGAGGGTCATCATCGCCAGCTTGAAGCCCTTGTTTTCCTCGCCGATCAGGTTCTCGGCCGGGATCTCGACTTCGTCGAAGGAGATGGTCGCGGTGTTGGACGCCCGCTGGCCCATCTTGTCCTCCTTCTTGTCGACGGTGACCCCGGGGAGGTCGGCGTCGACGACGAAGGCGCTGATCCCGCGGTGGCCCGCCTCGGGATCGGTCTTGGCGTAGACCGTGAAGTAGTCGGCGTAGCTGCCGTTGGTGATGAAGCACTTGGAGCCGGTGATGACGTACTTGTCGCCCTTCTTGACGGCGCGGGTCTTCATCCCGGAGACATCGGAGCCGGCGTCCGGCTCGGTCAGGCAGAAGGAGGCGAGCTTGTTGCTTTCGGTCAGCATCCCGAGGTACTTCTTCTTGGTCTCCTCGGAGCCGCCGAGGCTGATCGGGGCGGAGGCGAGGCCGTTGGCCATCAGCGAGGTGCCGATGCCCGAGCAGCCCCAGCCCATCTCCTCCTCGATCAGGCAGCCGGAGAGGTAGTCGAGCCCGGGCCCGCCGTAGGCCTCGGGGATGTGGGTGTTCATCAACCCGACCTCCCAGGCCTTGTCGATGATCTCCTGGGGCCAGGTTCCCTCTTTGTCGTACTCCCAGGCGACCTTGCGGATCTCTTTCTCCGCGAAGTTGTGCGCCAGCTCTTGCAGATCCTTCTGCTCGTCGGTCAGGGTGAAGTCAACCACTGCTCGAAGCTCCTTTTTCTCGGTGGGAGTGGGCCGATTGACTGGTCAGTCAACCAGCGCCAAAGGGTAGCGGATGTTGCGAAGGCTTAAATCGCAGAGCGGGATAGAGGCCTTACGCTGGCCGGACGATGGTTCCCCTGGCGGATCTGATCGACATCCAGGCCGGCTTCGTCCTCACCTTGATCACGCTGCTCGCCTTGCCAATTGCCCTGATCGCCTTCGCCCGCACCGGGCCGCTCTGGCAGAGCGTCGGCAAAGGCCCCTTCGCGATCGAGCAGGAAATGCCGCCGCCGAGCCGCCTGTCCCAGCCCGAAGCGCCGGTCGATCGCAAGCTGCAGGAGGCCGAGGCGCGACAGATGCTGGAGGCGAAGTCCTACCGGCGCCAGCAGCGCGGCGAGGAGCCGCTCGACGTCGAGCTCGAGGTGAAGCGCCTGCTCGACTCCCCGGGCGCCGCCGGCCCCGCGATCGACGAGAAGCTGCGCTCCGAGGTGCGCCAGCTCGTGGTTGCGCGCAACGAACGGCGGATGCGCCGTGGTGAGGAGCCGCTCGACGTCGAGCTTGAGATTGAGCGCCAGCTCGCGGATTTGTAGGATCGAGTGGATGGCCGCGAACCGCGAGAACCTCTACGAGGTCGAGGAGCTGCTGAACCAGCCCGGGACCTACTTCAACCCGCAGACCGAGGTGCTCGTCGTGGTCGACGACTCGACCTCGCTCGACCAGGAGGTCTTCAACCTCGAGGACTACGAGGGCGCCGACTGGGTGCGGATCTCCGACGACGTTCCCGTCGACGAGGACCGCCGCGACCGGGCGCTGGAGGAGTTCCAGACCCATTACCACCCCGGCTCGAGCGGCTCGGTCTCCGAGACCGCGCTCGAACAGGGTGACGAGGAGCTCGACGAGGACGAGGACGGCCAGGACCCGGGCCGCGAGGACTGAGGTGTTGGACCCCGCGATCCCGCACGCCTGGATGACGCGCGTGACCACGCGGTCCGACACCTAGCGGCCGTGCTCGAAGCAGGCCAGGCGGCGCCCGACTTCACCCTGCCCGATCAGGAGGGCAGGGAGTTGACCCTCTCCGAGCTGCGCGGCGAGACCGTCGTCCTCTATTTCTACCCGCGCGCCGACACCCCAGGCTGCACGACCCAGGCCTGCGGCGTCCGCGATCACAGCGCCGAGTACGCCAAGGCGGGCGCGAGGGTGATCGGCGTCTCACCCGACGAGATTGGCGCGGTGAAGAAGTTCGCCGGCAAGTTCGACCTCGGCTTCACCCTCCTCGCCGACGCTGACCACGCTGTGGCCGAGGCCTACGGCGCTTGGGGCGAGAAGTCGATGTACGGGAAGAAGTACATGGGAGTGCAGCGAGCGACCTTCCTGATCGACCCAAAAGGCAAGATCGCCAAGGTCTTCCCCAAGGTCTCGCCGAAGACGCACGACGACGTCGTGCTCGCGGCACTCGCTGAGCTGAGCTAGGCGCTCTCGAGCTGCTCGATGCCGCTGGCGCGCTGGCCGCCGGCGGCCAGCATCAGTTTGAAGTCGTGCGGGCTGGAGGCGTAGTCGAGCGCGACCTGCTCGGCGATCTTGCCCTCCATCACGTAGCGCAGCAGCGACTGGTCGAAGGTGCGCATGCCGTAGTACTCGCCCTCGGCGATCACCTCGGTGATCTTGCCGGTCTCGTCGGGGTTGAGGATCAGGTCCTGGACGCGCCCGGTGACGACGAGCACCTCGGAGGCGGGCACGCGGCCCTCGCCGCTGACGTCCGGGACGAGGCGCTGGGCGATCGCCCCCTTCAGGGTCGAGGCGAGCATCACCCGTGCTTGGTGCTGGAGGTGGGGGGGGAAGAAGTCGATGATGCGGTTGATCGTCTCGGTGGCGTCGAGGGTGTGGACGGTGGAGAGGACCAGGTGGCCGGTCTCGGCAGCGGATAGCGCAGTGCGCACCGTCTCCTCGTCGCGCATCTCGCCGATCAGGATCACGTCGGGGTCCTGGCGCAGGACGCGTCGCATGGCGCGGGCGAAGCTGTTGGTGTCGGAGCCGACCTCGCGCTGGTTGACGATCGAGCCTTTGTCTTCGTGCAGGTACTCGATCGGGTCCTCGAGCGTGACGATGTGGTGCGCCCGGGTGCGGTTGATGTGGTCGATCATCGCCGCCAGGGTCGTGCTCTTGCCCGAGCCGGTGGTGCCGGTGACGAGGATGATCCCGCGCTGCTCCTCGGCCAGGTTGGTGACGACCTCGGGCAGGCCGAGATCCTCTACCGAGCGGATTTCGAAGGGGATCGCGCGGCAGACGATCGAGGTCGAGCCGCGCTGTTTGAAGACGTTGACGCGGAAGCGCGAGAGGCCGGAGATCGCGTAGGAGAAGTCGGCCTCGCCCTCCTGCTCGAATTCGGTCACCGAGCGAACCTCGGCGATGTCGTGGAAGGCCTTCTCGGTGTCCTCGCCCGCGAGCGCCTCGTAGCCGTCCAGTGGCGTCAGCTCACCGTGCAGGCGGATCGTCGGCGGCGCCGCCACTTTGACGTGCAGGTCGGAGCCGCCCCGCTCGACGAGGGCGCGTAGCGCTGAGTCGATCTCGAACATCGGGGCCTTTATCGGCCAGGGGAGCGGCGTTCCTTAGCGCTAGCGGAGTCTTCGCAGGGGCTCGAACTGACGCCTGGTGTGGATCGAGTCGATCAGGAAGGCCTCGAATCCACCGTGCGCCTCCAGGGGCTCACGATATGTGCGGCAGGTCGAGTTGTGGTACTCGGCGACCCAGCGGTGCTTCGACCAGCGGCCGAAGTTGGTCTGCTGTTGCTCCAATTGCTTGACGACTGCGTCCCTGTGTTCGCTCAGCCGGTCCGGCAGCTCGAGCTGGGGGTCAGCCTGAAAGGCGCCGGAGAGGTAGTCGACGAAGGGCACACCGTCCTCGTCGACGAGCACCGGGGCTTCCTCGTAAACGCTCCTCCCCCCACCCTCCGGCGCCTCACCCTGGAGTAGTGCGGCTGATGCGGCCGGTGAGAGGACGATCCGCGGATCGACAGCCACATCGCGCTCCAGCGATGCCGCCTCGACCAGAGCCGGACCAAACAGCAGCCCCTCGTAGGAGTGGAACTTGTCCAGGGTGATGGCGCCACGGGCGAAGTAGTCACAGGTGGCGAGCTCGGTCTGCAGCTGAGCAACCTCGAGAGCGACCTGGAAGACGGCCTTCGACGTGGACAGGTCTTCGAGGATCGGGACTGCCAGGACGATCGAGTCGGAGAAGACGGTCGTCGGATAGGCGCCGTTTTCCCTGGCCTCTGCCGCGGCGCCGATCTCGTATGGGAAGGCGCTGCGGATCGTCCTGTTGAAGTACTCGAGTTCTTTCTGGGCGTTGTCGCCCTGGGCCATGGCGCTGACCCCGAGTAGGTCGAAGTAGAGCACCGCGCACTCGACCAACCGCGGCTTGCCGCTGGTGCCGATGAACGGCAAGTCGCTCATCGGGCCGGCGCTCAGGAGTGCCCGGAGAGCTTCTTCTCGGCCCGGGGGGTCAGCTCGTAACGGCGCTTGCCAACCATCTCCTGCGCCTCTACCCGCTTGATCAAACCGCGCCACTCTGCCGAGGAGAGCCAGGGTGAGATCGCGGAGCGCGTCTTCGCGTCCGGTGCTTCGAGCGCCAGCTTGTTCAGGGTCGGCCGCTCCAGCTGCTTGATCTTGGCGAGGAGCTCCTCGTCATAGCGCTCGAAGGCGTGGAGGTACGACGGGTATTTGCGTCCATCGGTCGTTTCCGGCGTCTGCGTTCCGAGCGTTTTTGTGTCAATCGGCATTTGTCCCCTCCTTAGGAAGAATACGCACTCCGGCCGCTACCTCCTCCGTCAGTGCACCTCGAGCAGCGAGCCCCACGGCGCCGCCCCTCCGTTTCGTTGAACCACTTTTCCCTCGTCCGGCGGGTAGACCGTGACCATGCCCGGCATCGCCAGGATGTCGAGCGGCGGTTTGACGCCGAAGGCGGTGGAGTCGAGGACGGCGGCTGCGACCACGCAGGGCTTGCCCTTCGCGCAGAGGTCCTTCTTGTGGGCCTCGACGACCCAGATCCAGTGCGGCAGGCGCGCGTGGCGAAGCGCGCTCCGGGTTGCCTCCGAGCGGGTCAGGTCGCCGATGTCGCGCTTGTAGGCGGCGCAGGTGCGCAGCGTCGAGCGCAGCTCGATGCTGCCATCGGCGAGGCCCTCCCCGATGTGTCGCAGCTCCTCGGCCTGCTCGGCCTGTTCGGCGAAGGAGGTGAGCACCTCGTGGGCGCGCCCCTCGGCCGACTCGCCGCTCAGGTAGACCTTTGGCGGCAGCGGGATCATGATGCTCTCCCAGGGCTTCATGTAGTGCTCGAAGGGCGATGAGATCACCTCGTATGGACCTACCCGGTCGTCGCAGCCGATGAACTGCACCTGTCCTTCGTCGTCCCGGCGCCAGCCGACCAGGACGAAGGCATGCTCCTCGGCGCCGATCAGAACGGGGAAGCCCGAGTTGAGGTACCGGCAGATGATGCTGTTCATGCGGGTGTCCCAGAGCCCGGCCGGCGTTTCCTCCTTCGCGTCTTCCTCGTCGGGGCAGGCCGGCTCCTCCACCCCGATCACGTGGGGCAGGTGGCTCATCCCGTAGTGGATCGCCGGTTGGTCGAGCTCGCCGAAGACGAACTGAAGCTGGTTGAGGTTGAGGCCGGGGGAGGGGAGGGCCCGTTTGGGGGAGAGGCCCGTGGGGCTCCGCTCGACGATCTGCGCGGTGCTGCGCCGACCGACATGACCGCGACGCGCGGCCGTGTAGTGGCATATCCAGACGGCCGCGTGCGCGCAGCGCAGGAACTCCGAGTCCTGCTCGCAGAAGGGGACGCCCTCCACCTGCAGGGGGTTGCCGAAGAAGGAGACCTCGTCGACGATCGGCGTCAGCGTCGCGCCGTCCAGCTCCGGTGGTGGGGCCAGCACCGTGCGCCCGACGCGCCCGTGCGGGACCGGTCGGATGATGGAGTAGCCCAGGTAGGACTTCCTCTCCTTCTCCGAGAGGTTGTGGAGCCTGCCTTCGTCGAGGTCGGCCGCGAAAAAATGCATCCGCCGGGCGAACGACGACTGGTTGTCGAACTTGAGCGACCAGAACGCGGTGAACTCGCTCCGGTAATCGACGTCCACATAGCGATTCTCGATGACGACGGTGCGGCACCCTCCTTCGCGGGCGACCGCGAGCACCTGGTCGAGGGGCCGGCGCTCTTCGTCTTCGGTGTACTCCCTTGCGAGCTTGGTCCAGGCGCCCTTGGTGCGGGGGCGGCGCACCCAGAACGAGCGATCGGGATCGACCCAGGGCCGCATCGAGGGCAGCGTTCAGCCCACTCGGAAAAGACCCTCGCGGGTCTCGACCTTGCGCCGAGCATCGATCACCGACTGCTCAGCTTCCCGATACTGACGTTGGGTCTTCTTATCGAGTGAGTTGAGCGTGCGGTCGAGATTCGAGGCGAGCTCGGCAACCCTCCGTCGGAGGCGGGCTAGCTCTTTGCCCTCCGGGTCAGGCATGCACCCAGTATCGGACAGCATCTGCTGCTGGCCCGGGCGGTGCCTTGCAGATCCGCATGAGAGCAACACTAACCGACCCCGAGGATGCCGGCGACCGCGCCGCTCAGGCGGCGGCAACCGGCCCCTTCCGTCCCTCGACGAAGATCTCGAACTGGTTCGGCTTCGGCTTGCGGGCTTTGCCGCTGCCGGCGAAGGTGTTGGCGAGGCGCATGCCGACCGAGTCGTAGATCTCGGCCAGTTCCTCGGCGGTGTAGAGGCGCTGGCGGAAGGGGATCTCCTCGTATTTCTCGAAGACCTCGCCGAAGCGGATCGGCACGGTGGAGCCTTCGATGTAGCGATCCTCGGCGTTCCAGTGATGGTCCGACAGTTCGAGCGTCGACTCGCCGACGATCCACGATTTCTTCGGCAGGTTCTTCTCGGCGTGGAGCACGTTCGGCAGCTGCACCAGGTGGCCGCCGCCCTCGCGCAGGGCCTGGGCGATGACCTCGAAGGTGCGGTGGTTCTCCTCGTCGGTCTCGAAGTAGCCGACGGCGCCGTCGTTGAGGCTCAGCACCAGGTCGAACTCGTCGCGCAGGTCCAGCTCGCGCAGGTCCGCCTGCATGAAGGAGACCTCGAGCGACTGCGCCTCGGCCTCGCGCTCGGCCATCTCGAGCAGGTCCGGGGAGATGTCGACGCCGACGACCTCGAAGCCGCGCCGCCGCAGCTCCAGCGAGTGGCGGCCGATCCCGCAGGCGAGGTCGAGCACCCGCTCGCCGCCCTCTGGCCGCAGCATCATGATCGCCCGGTCGACTTCCGCCTCCGTCCTGTCGGCCCAGGGCATCGCTGCCGTGATCGGCGGAAAGCCCGATCGGTACCAGTCGGGTGGAACTTCGACTGCGCTCCCCATTACTCGGGAAGTCTATATCAAAAAGATCCCTAACGTTCCTTGACAACTACGCGCGCAGACACGTACTCTCGGAAAGGTGGGGGAGGAGGCTGGATCGAACCGGCGGCGGGAGCCGCGCAGAGCGCGGATTCCCCTTTCGAGGCGGGCCTTCGACCTGCTCGCGCTGGCATTGCTCGTACCGCTGCTCGCGCTGCCTTTGCTACTTGTCAGCCTCGCCGTCTTCCTCGACTCACCCGGCTCGATCCTCTTCCGCGCGAGGCGGATGGGGTACCGGGGCCGGCCCTTCGAGATGGTCAAGTTCCGCACGATGCGGGTCGACAGTGCCGGTCATTCGGTCGCCGGCGCCAACGACAGCCGCATCACCCCGGTGGGAGGCTTTTTGCGTGCGACGCGGCTCGACGAGCTGCCACAGCTTTGGAACGTGCTGCGCGGCGAGATGACCCTGGTCGGCCCCCGTCCAGAGCTGGAGGAGTTCGTCGACCTGCACGCCGAGGAATACCGGGAGATCCTCGCCGTTCCACCCGGCATCACCGGCCCCACCCAGCTGCGCTATGCCGGCCTCGAGCCGCACCTGCTCAGCCTCCATGCCGATCCTGAGCGCTTCTACTGCGAGGAGCTGCTGCCGGACAAGGTCAGGCTCGACTGCGAGTACGCGCGCTCGCGCTCCTTCGCCTCCGACCTGGCCGTCCTGGGCCGGACGCTGGCGCTGCCGCTGCTGCTCCCGTTCCGCGGTCGTGGTGGCGAGGGCTCCCGGCGCCGCCTCAGCTGGGCGCCCGCGCTGGCCGGCACCCTCGCGATCGGCGTCCTGCCGCTGCTCTTCCTGCTGACGCTGGGATCGCCGCGCTAGCGCGGGGGGTTGGCGTGCTTCGGATCGGGATCGCCGGGCTCGGTTACTGGGGCTCCAACATCGCCCGCAACCTCGACGCCCTGCCGGGCTGTGAGCTGGCCTGGTGCTGCGACACCGACGCCGAGCGGCGCGAGCGGATGCGGCCGTCCTTCCCGGCGGCCCGGTTCACCGCCGACTTGGGCGAGGTGCTCGCCGACGAGAGCGTCGCTGCGGTCGCCGTGGCAACGCCGGTGCCGACCCACGCGGCGCTGGCCGAGCTGGTCCTCGCCTCCGGCCGCCACTGCTTCGTCGAGAAGCCGCTGGCTTGCGACGTCGCCTCCGCAGAGCGCCTCGTCGGGCTCGCGGCCGAGGGCGACCGGGTGCTGATGGTCGGTCACCTGCTCGCCTACCACCCGGCGCTCGCCGCGCTGCGCGAGCTTTGCGAGTCCGGTGAGCTGGGCGAGACCCGCTACCTCTATTCGCAGCGGCTCAACCTGGGCCGGCTGCGCGCTGACGAGAACGCGCTCTGGAGCCTCGGCGCCCACGACGTCTCGGCGATCCTGGCGTTGACTGGCGAGCTGCCGGTCGAGGTCGGCGCTCGCGGGCAGAGCTACGTGCGGGACGGGGTCGAGGACGTCGTCTTCGCCCACCTCGGCTTTGCCGGCGGCGTCACCGCCCACATCCACGTCTCCTGGCTCGATCCGCGCAAGGAGCGGCGGCTGACCGTCGTCGGCTCGCGGCGGATGGCAACCTTCGACGACATGGAGGCGGAGCGCACGCTGACTGTTTACGACAAGGGATTCGATCCCGGCGCGGGGGCCGGGGGGGACTACGTCGCCCGCTCGGGCGAGCAGCGCAGTCCGGCGATCTCCCGGCGCGAGCCGCTGCGCATCGAGCTCGAGCACTTCCTCGAGTGCCTGCGCGACGGCACTGCGCCCCGCACCGGCGGGGCCGAGGGGCTGCGCGTCGTGCGCGTGCTGGAGGGGCTGCAGGAATCGCTCGACGCCGGCGGCGAGACGGTGGCGCTCAGCGCTCGCGAGGCGCCGGCGTGAGCAAGCCGGCGCTGCGCCCGAGCGAGTTGGCGCCGGGGCTGTTGCTGGGAGAGGGCGTTCGGATCGGCGAGGACGTGCAGATCGGCGGCCACGTCGTGATCCACGCCGGCGCCGAGCTTGGCGAGCGGGTGAGGATCGGCGACCATGCCCAGATTCGCGAGCGTGCCCATATCCGCGCCGACGCGACGATCGGCAGCTTCGTCTGCGTCGATCCCGGCGTCTACGTCGGCCGCCGGGCGAGCGTGCAGACCGGTTGCTACCTAGCCCGCGGCTCGACGGTCGAGGACGACGCCTTCCTCGGGCCGGGCGTCACCATCGCCAACGACGACACGATGGCCCGCCACGCTCCCGGCGACGACCTGCGGGGGGCCACGCTGCGCCGCGCCTGCAGGGTCGGGGCCGGCGCCGTGATCTGCCCTGGGGCCGAGATCGGCGAGGAGGCCTTCGTCGCCGCTGGCGCGGTGGTCACCGCCGACGTCGCCCCGCGCGCCGTCGTCATGGGGATGCCCGCCCGGGTCGTGCGGCAGGTGCCCGACGAGGATCTGCTGGAGCGCTGGCGGTGAGCACCGCCGGTCGCGAGATCACCGCGACGGTGCCGTTGTTCGCCACCCGCGCGGCTCTGGAGCCGCTGCTCGACGAGGTTGCGGCGCGGCAGCGTGCGGTCCTGGAGTCCGGTCGCTACGTCCTCGGCCCCGAGGTCGCCGCCTTCGAGCGGGAGTTCGCCGAGCTCGCCGGGGCGCGCCACTGCATCGGCGTCGCCAACGGCACCGAGGCGCTGACGATCGCCCTGCGGGCGCTGGGCGTGGGCGCCGGCGACGAGGTCGTGGTGCCGGCGCTGACCTTCTACGCGACTGCCGAGGCCGTTCTCAACGCCGGCGCGCAGCCGGTCTTCTGCGACGTCGACCCGCGCACCTTCACGATGACCGCGGCGACGGCCGAAGCCGCGATCGGCGAGCGCACCGCGGCGTTGCTGCCCGTCCACCTCTTCGGCAACCCGGCGCCGATGGACGAGCTGCGGGCGCTTGCCGCGGCGAGCGGCCTGCGGCTGCTCGAGGATGCGGCGCAGGCGGCCGGCGCCAGCCTGGATGGGCGCCGGGCGGGCTCGCTGGGCGACGCTGCCGGCTTCAGCTTCTTCCCCTCGAAGAACCTCGGCGGGTTCGGCGACGGCGGCGCCGTCCTCTGCGACGACGACGAGGCGGCGGCGGCCGCACGCAGGTTGCGCGCGCACGGCTCCGAGGACAAGCTGGTCCATACCGAGGTCGGCTACAACTCGCGCCTCGACGAGCTGCAGGCCGCCGGGCTGCGGGTCCTGCTGCCGCAGCTCGAGCGGTGGACGGCGGCGCGGCGGCGCGTCTCCCGCGCCTACGCCGAGGCCGGGCTGGGGAGCCTGGTCGAGCTGCCGTGCGAGACCGCCGGCGCCGAGTCCTGCTACCACCTCTACGTCGTGCTCACGGAGGCGCGCGAGCAGTTGGCGCGGGGGCTCGCCGAGGCGGGCGTCGAAAGCCGCGCCTATTACACGACCCCCCTGCACCGCCAGCCGGCGCTGCGGCAGTTCGCGCCCGCGGGCGGGTTGCCGGTTGCGGAGCGCGTCGCGGCGAGCTCGCTTGCCCTGCCGATGGGGCCGGCGCTGGCGGAGGAGCAGGTCGCCGCGGTCGTCGCGGCTGTGCGCGAGTCGCTGGACCCGGCCTGAGGGGCTGAGGGTGAAGATCCTCACGGTGGTCGGCAACCGGCCCCAGTTCGTCAAGGCCGCCGCGGTCTCGAGCCGTCTGCGCGAGGCGGCGACGGAGACGCTGGTGCACACGGGCCAGCACTACGACCGCGAGCTCTCCGCGGTCTTCTTCGAGGAGCTCGGCGTGCCGCCGCCCTCGCACGAGCTCGGCGTCGGCTCCGGCACTCACGCCGAGCAGACCGGCGAGACGATGGTGCGGCTGGAGCCGTTGATCGAAGCCGAGCGACCCGACGCGGTGCTCGTCTACGGCGACACCAACGCCACCCTGGCCGCGGCTTTGGTCGCCGCCAAGCTCCTCGTCCCGCTCGCCCACGTCGAGGCCGGGATGCGCTCCTTCGACCGCCGGATGCCGGAGGAGGTCAACCGGGTCGCCACCGACCGCTTGGCGGGCCTGCGGCTCTGCTCGACCGAGGCTGCCGTCGCGAACCTGCGCCGGGAGGGGATGGGCGAGGGCGCCCACCTCGTCGGCGACGTCATGGCCGACGTCGCCAAGCGGGTCGGGCCGCTCGCCGAGCAGCGCTCGCGCGCGCTGGAGCGCTTCGGCTTGGAGCCCGGCGGCTACCTCTTGGCCACTGCCCACAGGGCCGGCAACGTCGACGATCCGCTGGCGCTCGCCCGCCTGGTCGAGCTCCTGCGCCGTAGCGCGCAGCGCTTCGGCCCGCTCGTCTTCCCCGTCCACCCCCGCACGCGCTCGCGCCTGGCGGCGGCTGGGCTGCTCGGCGAGCTCGAGGAGGTTGGCGGGATCGAGCTATGCGATTCCCTCGGCTACCTCGACTTCGCCCGCCTCGTGCAGGGCGCCCGTGCCGTTCTCACCGACTCGGGCGGCTTGCAGAAGGAGGCATATCTCGCGGGAACGCCCTGCGTGACCCTGCGCGAGCAGACGGAGTGGGTCGAGACGGTCGAGAGCGGCTGGAACCGCCTGGTCGGCCTCGACTCGGGCCTGGCGCTGGCGGCGCTCGCCGAGCTGGACGGTCGCCGGGGCGAGCCCGATCCACTGCTCTACGGCGACGGCGAAGCCGGCCACCGCTGCGTCGAGCAGCTGCTCGCCTGGCTCAGCTAGGGCGGCGCGAGAAGCGGCGGGCGGCGATGCCGACCCCGACGGCCACAAGGGCGATCGCGCCGAGCAGGACGACGCCGGCGGTAACCGAGGTGTTGCCGTTGTCGCTGCTTTGCGCCGCGACCGCGCCGGCCGCGACCGCTGCCCCGGCCTCTCCTGCGCCGGCCGCCCCGCCGCTGCCACCGGCCTTGCCGCCAGCGGCGCTGGGCCCGCTGGCTGCCACTCCGGGGACCTGGGAAGAGGAGCCGAAGTCGTTCTCGCTGCGGTAGAGGGAGTCGGCCTCGCCCGCGTCGGTTGCGTTTTCACTGCCTTCGGTGTTGGTGCCGGCAGCGCCGCCCCCGCCAGGGTCTGCGGTGGTGCCGCCACCGCCCTTCGGCGCCGCGTCGGAGCGCCCCTGTTCGAGCGGCAGCTGGTAGACGGAGCCGGCCGGGCTGCCGCTCGGGGGGTCGCCTGGGGCCGAATATGCTGTGGTCGGATGCAGGGACGCGGCGAGCAGCAGCAGGGAACCCAGCAGGTACGCGCGCCCGAATTGCCCCCCTCGAACCATCCCGCCAAGGATAGACAGAGACCCCCTGCGGAGGGAACCGCGGCCGAAGCGATAGCGGCGGCGCCACTGCTCTTCGTCGCCCTGCTGACCCTTGCCGCGCTCTGGTGGGATGGCGCTTTCGACATGCGCTACTGGGCGCCGCTGACGCTCCTCTCGCTCTCGCTGCTGCTCGCGCTCACCGTCGCCGGCGCGCTCTCGCTGCCCGCCAGGGGGGCACTGGCGGTGGCGCTGGCGGCGATCTGGGCCTTCGCCGCCTTCGCGTTCCTTTCCGCCGCCTGGTCGCAGAGCCCCGCGGACGCCTGGGAAGGCGCCGCGCGGGCGATCTTCTATGCGGCCGTCTTCACCCTCGCCGTCGCCGCGCCCGCGGCCGGCCGCGGGCGCAGATGGGTGGGCACGGGCCGGGGGCTGGGCGTCGTCGCGATCGGGGTGGCCGCTGAGGTGCGGCTGCTCGACGGCGACACCGGCGCCTTCCTCGCCGGCCGCCTCAACGACCCGATCGGATACCGCAACGGCACGGCCGCACTCTTCTCCTTCGCCGCCTGGCCGCTGCTCGGCTTCGCCGCCCGGCGCGGCCATGCCTCGGGGCTCAGGGCGGGGGCGCTCGCCGCCGCCGTGCTGCTGATCGGGCTCGCCTTCCTCACCCAGTCGCGGGGGATGCTGATCGGGCTGGCCTGCGGCGGCGCCGTCTCACTCGCGATCGGGCCCGACCGGCTGCGCCGCTCCTGGCTCGCGATCGCCATCGCCGCGGCGGTCGCGCTGGCTTCAGGGGCGTTGCTGGCGCCCTACCACGGCTCCGGCTCGGGGACCGGGATCGCCGCGGCAGCGGACATCCGCCACGCCGGCGTGGCCCTGGCGCTGCTTTGCGCCGGCGCCTTCCTCGCCGCCCTCTTCGCCTTCGTCTTCGACAACGGGCTGCGCTCGTCCGAGCTCGCCCGCGGCCTGCGCACCGCCGCCGTCGGGGGCCTCGTCCTGGTCGTTTCGGCGCTCGCAGTCGGCGCGCTCGTCAAAGCCGGCAACCCGGCGACCTACGCAGACGACAAATGGGACGAGTTCACGCAGATCGAAGCGAGCAACGCCGGCGCGACCAGGCTGGGCACGGTCAGCGGGCCGCGCTACGACATCTGGCGCGTCGCCGTCGACCAGTTCCGCGAAGCGCCGATCGCCGGAGCGGGCGAGGGCAGCTTCCGCTTCGCCTACTACCGCGAGCGCCGCACCGATCGCAATCTCGCCGACGCGCACAGCCTGCCGCTGCGCCTGCTGGCGGAGACGGGACTGATCGGCGCCGGCCTGTTCGCCGCCTGGCTGGTCGCGCTCGGCTTTGCGATCGCCGGGGCAGCGCGGCGCGCCGGTCCTGGCGAACGGGTCGGGATCGCCGGTCTGGCCGCCGCCGGGACCGTCGTCGTCGCCCAGTCCGCGGTCGACTGGCTGTGGTTGATCCCCGCCCTCTTCGGGCTCGCGGTGCTTGCTCTCGGCCTGGCCGCGCGCGACGAGGACGAGCTCGAGCGGGCTCGGCCCGGAGGCCTCGCGCTCCGGATCCCGGTCGCGCTCGTCCTCGGCGCGGCGATCCTCAGCACCAGCGCTCTCTTCCTCTCCGGCGTCTACGTCCGCAAGGCGCGTGAGCAGGCTCTGACCTCGCCCGCGGCGTCGCTTGCCTCGGCGCGCACCGCCGGCAGGCTCGACCCGGTCTCGGTGACCCCGCTCTACCTGCAGGCGGCGGCGCTCGAGAGCCAGGGGCAGGGCAGCGCGGCCCGGGCCGCGCTGCTCGACGCGCTGGGCCTGGAGCAGGACAACTTCGTCACCCTCGGCTTGTTGGGTGATCTGGAGGTTCGCGCTGGGAACGAGTCCGAGGCGCGCCGCTACTATCGCCGCGCTCTTGCTCTCAACCCCCTCGACACGGGCCTGCAGGAGCTGAGCCGGGGAGAACGACGATGACCGCAAACCAGATTTCGAGAAGACTGCTCTTGGGCTTGCTCTGCTGCGTCGTCGCCGCTGGGGCGTTCGCCGCGCCCGCGGGGGCCGCTCCCCTGAAGGCGATCTGGGGCCCGGCCGAACTGGAAGCCGGCAACGCCGCCTGTCCGCCCGGCGGCCAGCGCTGCTCGGCCTTCCCGGTATACGAGCGGCTTGGCGTCGACGTCTTCCAGTACCAGGTCCACTGGGACGAGGTTGCCCCCACCCGTCCCCGGCGCCCGCGCGATCCGGACGATCCCGCCTACGACTGGGGCGAGCTCGACCAGGTCGCGGCGGAAGCCGAGCGACACGGGATCCGCCTCGCCCTGCTCGTGCAGCTCTCGCCCGGCTGGGCGAACGGCGGCCGCCCGCCGATCTGGGCGCCGCACGACCCACGCGACTACGCCGACTTCCTCTACGCCGCCAGCCGCCGCCTGCCCAGCGTGCACACCTGGATGATCTGGGGCGAGCCGGCGCGGGCGGAAAACTTCCTCCCGATGCGCGCCGGCAGCCCGGCCGGCCCCCGTCTCTACGCGCGCATCGTCGACGCCGCTTACGGGGCGCTGAAGGCGGCCAGCCCCGCCAACCTGGTGGTCGGCGGGATGACCTTGAACGGGGGGACGGTGCGCCCGACGCTCTTCGCCCGCTGGCTGAAACTGCCGAACGGGCGGCCGCCGCGGATGGACCTCTGGGGGCACAACCCCTTCGACGGTCGCTTCCCCGACCTCGCCGACGAGCCGATCGGCCGCTTCCGCGGCTTCAACGACATCGACACGCTGTACCGCGAAATCAGCGCCTACTACCGCCAGGGCCATCGCAAGGTGCCGCGCCTCTGGCTCTCCGAGTGGACGGTGATCTCCGACAAGCCGAGCCGGATCTTCCTCAGGTTCTACGTCTCGGCCCGCGAACAAGCCCGCTGGCTGCGGGCAGCCTTCGCGATCGCCCGCCGCACGCCCTACGTGGCCGGCATGGGCTGGTTCACGCTGCTCGACGAGCCGCCCGCCCCCGGCAGCGCCAACTGGGGCCTGATGCGCGCCGACGGAACGCCCAAGCCGGCATACGGCGCCTACAAGGGCCTACCGTAGGTGTTGCGACGGTCTCCTTGGCTTATCTGCTTTGGCAGAATGGTGAAGGGAGGGCTATACGCTCAGTACGATGCTCATTAGACAGCAGGCTTCCGGATCCGGTCCGGAGCAGAAGAAGAAGTCGAGTCGCTGGCGCAAGCGGGTACTCGCTGGGCTAGGGGTTGTGTTGACCGCTTTCGTCGGCGCCGTCGTTTCCGAAGTCGTAGGCGAATCCGGCCTCGTCCGGGACTTCCCCTGGTGGCAGGACGATCCCGCCCCGACCTATGAAGCCCGGGTCATCCGCTCCCCATACGTGCTCGGCTTCGCCACGCCCGCCGCCGGCGCTGTCGGGGTGCACCGCTTTCGCTACGACAATCGCGTCGAGGTGACTGGGTACTGCATCGGCCGGCCTGTCCGCGATCGGGTCACCGGCGTGCTCGACGAACGGTGGCTCGTCAGCCGCAATGGGCTCGTCCTGTCCGCCGCGCACGCGAGCTTCGACTTGCCCGCCGACCTCGGGCCCCAGCCCTGCCCCGGCGCCGACGGCGAGATCGGCGGGCCTCGCTCGATTCGCCTCGACGCCCGGCGCAGCGGTGGGCGCCTGCTGCTCGACGCGACCGTGCTTGGGGCGAGCACCGTCGGCTTTGCCCTCTTCGATCGCGACTCACGCCGCTGGCGCTCGGTCGCCATGCGCCTCGGCGGCGGCCCGAAGTTTGCGGCCAGCGTCGCCGCCTCCGGTGCCCCGGTGGCGCTGGCCGTGGCCTGCTGGGGGCCGATGACGCCCGCTCATCCCGAAGGTGTGGACGCTCCGGTCAAGCGCTTGGCGGCGGTCGGCGATGGCGCCCCGCGGGCGGTGCGGGAAGCGGCTGAGAAAGCGGCCAATGGCGCCCTGGTGGCCTGCTCACGCGGCGCCTACGGCGTCGCCAAGCCGGCGGTGGAGCCGACCGGCGCCGGGATGCCGGTTGCCACGCCGGGGACCGAA
>JBEVMR010000121.1:0-8963 GCA_040508545.1 Solirubrobacterales bacterium | reverse complement strand
GTCGAGCGCGATGAGCTCGAGCTGCGCTACCAGCCGATCGTCAACCTGCGCTCCGGCGAGGTCACCGGGCTCGAGGCGCTGGTCCGCTGGCGCCACCGCGAGCGCGGCCTGCTCGACCCGATCGACTTCGTCTCGATCGCCGAGGACGGCGGGCTGATCGAGCCGATCGGCCGCTGGGTGCAGGAGCGCGCCGCCCGCCAGGTCCTCGAATGGCACGAGCTGCGCCCCGACGCCCGCCCGCTCGACGTCGCGATCAACCTCTCCGCCCGCCAGGTCTCCCACCGCGATCTGCCGGCGACGATCGCCGAGGTGATCGCCCGCACCGGCCTCGACCCGGTCCACCTGCGGCTGGAGATCACCGAGACCGTCCTGGTCGAGGAGTCGGCGGCGGCGATCGCCACCCTCGAGGCGCTCAACGAGCTCGGCGTCCGCCTCGTCCTCGACGACTTCGGCACCGGCTACTCATCGCTCGCCTACCTCACCCGCTTCCCCTTCCACGCGCTGAAGATCGACCGCTCCTTCGTCGACACGCTCGGCGTCGAACAGGAGGGGACGGCGATCGTCGAGGCGGTGATCGGGATGGCCCGGGCGCTGTCGCTCGACGTGATCGCCGAGGGGGTCGAAAACGAGGCGCAGCTCTCCGAGCTGAGGCGCCTCGGCTGCGACTTCGCCCAGGGCCACCTCTTCTCGCGCCCGCTCGCTCCGCAGAAGGTGACGAGCCTGCTGCGCGAGGGCGGCTTCGAGCGGCTGGGCGAGCTGGCGGGTTCTTAGTCCGGGATCTCGCCGGCCAGGTACGCGTTGCTGAGCACTTCGGCCGTGCTCGGGCGGACCGAGATCACGCCGTTCTGCTGTGCCCAGGCGATGAACGCCTTCCACCTGGCCGGGTTCATGAAGCCGCGCTCGGAGAGCAGCGGCAGCGTTGCCACCAGCTCCGCATTGGTCAGGCGGGGGTCGAGGTCGGGGTTGGCCTCGAGCAGCGCTTCAGCAGCCGCCGTGCGGTTCTGCTTGGCGGCTGCGGTTCCCCGGGCGAGCGCGGCGAGGAAGAGCCGAACCGGCTCTGAGTCCTCTTCGAGCCGCCCGCCGTTGGCGACCAGGACGAGCTCGTCGTAGGTCGGGACGCCGAGCTGGTCGACCGGGGTGACGACCGGGTTGAGGCCGCGCAGGCGCAAGTCGACTCCCTCGACGTTGCGGAAGCCGCCCAGCATTGCCTGGGCGCGGCCGCCGACCAGGGCGGGCAGCAGGCCGTAGCCGACGTTGACCGTGTCGACGTCGGAGGGGCTCAGCTTGGCGCGGGCGAGGATCGTCTCAAGGTAAGCGTCCTGGTAGGGGATGCCGGCGGTGGCGACCGTCTTGCCGCGCAGATCGGCGACCCCGCCTATTCCGGACTTGCCGAGCCAGATCAGCGAGGTGAGCGGGCGGTCGACGAGGGCGCCGACCGCGACCACGTCGAGCCCCTGCTCGCGCGCCAGCAGCACCTCGGGCTCGTAGGAGATCGCCAGGTCGGTGCGGCCCGCGGCGACCTGCTTGATCGGCGCCGCCGGGTCGGACGGGGTCTGGATCGAGACGTCGAGGCCGGCGTCGGCGAAGTAGCCGAGCTTCTGCGCCATGTAGATGCCGGCGTGGTCCGGGTTGGGGTAGAAGTCGAGCGTCAGGCTGAACGGCTCGGCGTTGGCGCTCGTGCCGTCCTCGCTCTTCTCGCCGCAGGCGGCTAGGCCCAGGGAGAGGACAATCAGGACGATCGCGACGGTGATCGCCGGCAGGCGGAAGGACTTCACCCCTGCTTTCTATCGCCAAGTGACGACGCGGCGCTCTGCGAGGGCGATCAGGCCGTACAGGGCGAGCGCAATCGCCGAGAGCACGAAGGCCGCCGCGAAGACCCGCGCCGTCTCGAGCTGCGCGTTGTCCTGGAGGATCAGGTGGCCGAGCCCGGAGTCGGCGCCGACCCACTCGCCGAAGACCGCGGCGATCGGTGCGAAGGTGGCGCCGATCTTGGCGCCGCTGAAGGTGAAGGGGAGGGCGGTGGGCGCTTCCAGGCGCCAGAGCAACTGCCAGCGCGAGGCGTCGAGGGTGCGCATCATCTTGGTCGCCTCAGGGTCGACCGAGCGCAGGCCGTCCGCGGTCGCGACGGCGATCGGGAAGAAGCAGACCAGGGCGACGACGATCAGCTTCGGCACGATCCCGAAGCCGAACCAGATCACGAGTATGGGAGCGAAGACGAGGATCGGAATCGCCTGCGAGGCGACGATCAAAGGGTAGAAAGTCAGGCGCAGCGTCTCGAAGGGGCGCAGCAGGAAGCCGACGGCGAGGCCGACGGCGAGGCCGATCAGGAAGCCGAGCAGGATCTCCTGCAGGGTGACCCAGGCGTCTTCGGCGATCAGAGAACGGCTCTCCCAGAGGGCCGAGGCGATTTCGGCGGGGGAGGGGACGAGGAACGCTTCGAGGCCGAGCACGTCGGCGAGCGCGCCGCTCGATGCGGCGATCTGCCAGAGGCCTATTAGCGCCGCGAGCGCCGAGGCCGGCAGCAGCCAGCGCTTCATTGCGACCCTTCGTGCAGGGCGGCGAGCGCTCGCTCACGCACGGCCACGAACTCTGGGTCGGTCACCGTGGCGTCGCGATCGGCGGCGCGTGGCGCCGGTGCGCTGAGCTCGGCGACCACGCGGGCGGGCCGCGCGGAGAGCACGGCGACCCGATCGGAGAGGTAAAGCGCCTCCTCGACGTCATGGCTGACCAGGATCACGGTGCGTGGGTCGGCCTCGAGGGCTCGGGCCAGCCAGCCCTGCATCTCGGCCCGGGTGATCGCGTCGAGCGAGGCGAAGGGCTCGTCCAGCGCCAGCACGGGCTTGCCGGCGACGAGCGTGCGCAGGAAGGCGACGCGCTGGCGCATGCCGCCGGAGAGCTCGGCCGGCCGGGTGCGCTCGAAGCCGGCCAGGCCAAAGCGCTCGAAGAGCTGTCCGGCCTCGTCTCGCGCGGCTCCGCGGCGGACGCCGCGGTTGCGCAGGGCGAGCGCCGCGTTGTCGACTGCAGAAAGCCACGGCAGCAGCATGTCCCGTTGGGGCATGAAGGCGCAGCGGGCCAAGCGCGTCGCCGGGTCGGCGGCTCCGCTGACCTCGACGGTCCCGGCACTGGGCTCTTGTAGGCCGGCGATCAGCTCGAGCAGGGTCGACTTGCCGCAGCCAGAGGGGCCGACGAGTCCGAGCACCCCGTGCGCGGGAACCTCGAGGTCGAGTTGGGCGATGGCTTCGAGCTCGCCGTAGCTGTGCGCGAGGCCCCGCACCGACACCTCGACCGCCGATTGCCGGCTAGTGGCAGGCGACTGCGACTCGATGGCGAATCCGTTGGTTTCCCCGGCCACATTGGTATCCTGGCGCACTCCGCGCTCCTGACCAAAAAGGTCAGGAAAGTCGATAAGTACCCCGCGCGGCAATTCGATGGACCCGGCAATAGTCATCTTCGGCTTCGGTATCGGAGTAATGGTCGGCATGACCGGCATGGGTGGTGGCACCCTGATGACGCCCCTGCTCATCCTGCTCTTCGGCGTCAAGCCAGTCACCGCGATCGGCACCGACATCTTCTACGCCGCGGTGACCAAGACCGTCGGTGGTTGGCGCCACCTGAAAATGGGCACGGTCAACATGGGCCTCTCGCTCTGGCTGGCAGCCGGCAGCGTCCCCGCCTCGGTTGCCGGCGTCTGGGCGATCTCGATCCTGCAGAGCAAGGTCGGCGAAGAGAAGCTCGACTCGATCGTCTATGCGCTGCTAGGCGGGACCCTCTTGATGGTCGGGATCATCACCCTGGCGCGAGCGCTGATCCTCAGCAACCTGATCGAAGAGCGCGACGACTTCGAGCTGAAGCGCCGCCACAAGGTGGCCGCGGTCGTGATCGGCGCCACCACCGGCTTCGTGATCGGGATTACCTCGGCGGGCTCGGGTACCGTGATCGCGATCCTGCTGATCTCGGTGTACCGGCTCACTCCGAAAAAGGTCGTCGGCACCGACGTCTTCCACGCCGCGATCCTGCTCTGGGCAGCCGGAATCGCCCACTGGGTCGGCGGCAACGTCGACTTCGTCCTCGCCGGCAACATCCTGCTCGGCTCGATCCCCGGCGTGATCGTCGGCTCGCACTTCGCCGCGCGGGCGCCGACCGGGTTTCTGCGCACCGCCCTGGGCGTTGTGCTCGTCGCCTCCGGGATAGTCACCGTGCAGAAGGGCGATCCACTCGTCTGGCCGGTCGCCGCCGCGGTCGCCGGCATCGGCCTCGGCCTGCTGATCTGGTTCCCGCGCTGGTGGAACGAGCGCCGCATCAAGCGGGAAGCCGCCGAAGGCAAGGTGGCAGCGCGCGACCGCTCCGGTGACTTGGCGCCTGACACGATCGGTTGATTGATTAACTAGCCGTATGCGCGTCTCGGCAAAGGCGGATTACGCAGTGCGAGCAGCTGCAGAGCTTGCGGCTGGGGGAGATGAACCCGTCAAGGGTGAGCGTCTCGCAGAGGCGCAGGACATTCCCCTGCAGTTCCTCGAGCACATCCTGCTCGAGCTCAAGCACCACGGGATCGTTCGCGCCCGCCGCGGCGCCAAGGGCGGCTACTGGTTGGCCAAGCCGGCCGACGAGGTGACGATCGCCGACATCGTCCGCGCCGTCGAGGGCCCGATCGCGCACGTCCAGTCTTCGCCCCCCGAGGACATCGAGTACAAGGGCCACGCCGAGCACCTGCAGGAGGTCTGGATCGCGGTCCGCGCCAACCTCCGCGCCGTCCTCGAGCACGTAACCCTCGCCGACCTGGTCAACGGCGAGCTCCCACCGGCAGTCAAGGACCTCGCAGCACCAGCAGACGCCTGGGCCCCTCGCTAGGCGCGGGGCTTTCCCAGCTAAAGACAATCGCCTCTCCCGCGGGTGGAGCGGTGGCGGGGGTCCCCCATAGCGGAGGGCGCGCGAAGCGCGTCCGAGCACATGGGGGAGGGCCGCCGTGACAGGACCCGTGGCCAGTTGCGATTCTTGACAATCTTGACTTTGCTGATCGTCTTTGTGCTAGGGTGCCCGACTCATTCTTCATTAATTTCATCAAGAAAGAAGGGAAGGGCTGGGATGACGAACCCGGGCAAGGCCAAGAGGAAGGTTGGTGTGGGGCTGATATCCGCTCTGTTTGCGGTGATCGCGTTGGCGGTTGCCGGCTGCGGAGGCAGTGACGACAGCGCCACTGGCTCTGGCGGCGGCAAGCTCGACGTCGTTGGCTACTCAACCCCCGAGGCTGTTTACGAGGAAGCGCTCGAGCCCGGGTTCGAGGCAACTCCTGACGGAGCCGACGTCAGCTTCAGCAATTCCTTCGGCGCCTCCGGCGACCAGAGTCGCGCAGTCGAGGCGGGACAGCCGGCGTCGGTCGTCCATTTTGCCCAGGGCGGCGACATGATTCGGCTGGTCGAATCCGGCCAGGTCGCGCCTGACTGGGACAAGAACAAGTACAAGGGGATCGCCCAGGACTCGGTCGTGGTCATGACCGTCCGCAAGGGCAACCCCGAGGGCCTCGAGTCGCTCGACGACCTGCTGACCAAGGACGTCGAGATCGTCACCCCGAACCCGTTCAGCTCGGGTGCCGCCCGCTGGAACATCATGGCGATCTACGGCTCGCAGCTGCACGAGGGCAAGTCCCCGCAGCAGGCGCTCGATGCGGTCAAGGCTGTGCTCGAGAAGACGGTCGTGCAGCCGGGCAGTGCCCGTGACGCACTTGCCGCCTTCACCCAGGGCCAGGGCGATGTCCTGCTCGGCTACGAGAACGAGGCGATCAAGGCCCAAGAGGAGGGTGAAGACGTCGACTACGTGATCCCGCCCAGCACGATCCTGATCGAGACCCCGATCGCGGTCACCAAAGACGCGCCCGAGGCGGCGCAGAAGTTCCTCGACTACATCTGGTCGGATGAGGGTCAGGAACTATGGGCGGAGAACGGATACCGCCCGGTGAACCCGGACCTGGTCGACGAGAAGCAGTTCCCGACTCCCGAGGACCTGTTCACGATCGCCGAGTTCGGCGGGTGGGAAAAAGTCAACGACGAGTTCTTCGATGACGAAACCGGCTCCGTGGCCGAGATCGAGAAGGAACTCGGAGTCTCGACGAGCGGCTGATGAGCGCGCACCCGGCAAGCGCATCATCAGTACCCGCAGCTCCCCGGGCTGGCATCCGCCTGCCCGGGCTCGGTGTCGGCCTCGGCCGGGGCATGATCGTCCTCTATCTGTCGCTGATGGTGATGTTGCCGCTGGCGGCGGTGGTCGACAACTCGCTCTCCAATGGGCTCGACTCCTTTTGGAACGCAGTCACTGGCGAGCAGGCGATGGCGGCGCTGAAACTGACTGTGGTCTGCTCGCTGATCGTGGTCGCCATCAACGCCTTCTTCGGCACGGTCATCGCCTGGGTCCTGGTCCGCGACGACTTTCGCGGCAAGGGGGCGGTCAACGCCCTGATCGACCTCCCCTTTGCACTGCCGACGATCGTCGCCGGCCTCACCCTGCTCACCCTCTACGGACCGAAAAGCCCGATCGGGCTCGATGTCGCGGGCACGAGGATCGCGGTCGTGATGGCGCTCTGCTTCATCACCCTGCCCTTCGTCGTCCGCTCGGTACAGCCCCTGCTGATGGAGATGGACCGTGAGATGGAGGAAGCATCGACCTCGCTCGGGGCAAGCGGCTTCACCACGTTCCGGCGGATCGTCTTCCCCAACCTGCTGCCCGGCATCGTCGCTGGAATCATGCTCGCCTTCGCGCGGGCGCTGGGCGAGTACGGCTCGCTGATCCTGATTACGGGGAACATCCCCTTCGAGACCGAGGTCTCTTCGGTCTTCATCCGCAACCAGATCGAGTCCGACAACATTCCCGGTGCCTCCGCGGTGTCGGTGGTGCTGCTGTCGCTCTCGGTGTTGATGCTGGTGTTCGTCAGCCTGTTCGCCCGCTCCGGCTCACACGGCGAGAAGCGGGGTCTGGTCTCCCGCATCGTCAAGCGGGTTTGGGACCGCTACGGTGGGCTGGGGAGCGGCGGAGGAGGAACCCCGTGAACCAGCTCAAGACTGCCAAATGGGGGCTACGGGGCCTCGCCTTCGGCTACCTGGGCCTGCTGCTGCTGGCCCCGGTCGCGATGATTTTCTACAAGACCTTCGAGCACGGGCTGGGACCGCCGATCGAGGCGATGACCAGCCCCGACGCGATTCACGCGATCCAGCTGACCCTGCTGATGGTCGCCGTTGCGGTTCCACTGAACACTGTCTTTGGGGTTGGCTGCGCGATCCTGCTGGTTCGCCACCGCTGGTGGGGCAATCGGGCCGTCGACACCATCATCAACCTCCCATTCGCGATTTCGCCGATCGTGATCGGGCTGTCGTTGTTCCTGCTCTACGGCAACAACGGCTGGTTCGGCCCGAGCCTAGAGGAAGCGGGCATCCAGGTCCTCTTCTCTTGGCCGGCAATGGTGCTGGCCAGCATCTTCGTCTCCCTGCCGTTCGTGGTCCGCGAGACGGTGCCGGTGCTGCAGGAGATCGGCACCGAGCAGGAGCAGGCGGCGTCGACGCTCGGCGCCAACGGATGGCAGACGTTCTGGCGGGTGACCCTGCCGGCGATCCGCTGGGGCGTCGCCTACGGCGTTGTGTTGACGACCGCGCGGGTGCTCGGCGAGTTCGGCGCCGTGACGATCGTCTCCGGGTCGATCTCGGGCGAGACTGAGACCATGCCGCTGTTCGTCGCCAAGGCCTTCGAGCAGTTCAACGAGGAAGCCGCCTACGCCGGCGCGATCGTCCTCGCCCTGCTTGCCCTGACCACGCTGCTGCTGATGAGCGTCGGCGGCCGTAAGGCGAAGGCGAGCGGCGGCAGTTCGCTGCCGGCTGCCGAGCTGGCCGTCTCAACTTCCAACAACAAGGAGGGTTCCTGATGGGAATCGCAGTCGAGGGAGCGTTCAAGCGCTTCGGTGACTTTCAGGCTCTCGACAACGTCTCGATCGACGTGCCGGACGGCTCGTTGACGGCGTTGCTCGGGCCGAGTGGCAGCGGCAAGTCGACGCTGCTGCGGGCAATCGCCGGACTCGAGGAGCTCGATGCCGGGCAGGTCGTGATCAACGGCACCGACGCGACCGAAACCCCGGCGCAGAAGCGCGAGGTTGGCTTCGTCTTCCAGCACTACGCCGCCTTCAAGCACATGACCGTGTTCGGCAACGTCGCTTTCGGGCTGAAGATCCGCAAGTGGGACAAGGCGAAGACGAGCGACCGGGTGCACGAGCTGCTACGCCTGGTCCAGCTCGATGGGCTGGCCGAGCGCTACCCCGACCAGCTCTCCGGCGGCCAGCGGCAGCGCATGGCCCTGGCCCGGGCGCTGGCGGTCGAACCGCAGGTGCTGCTGCTCGACGAGCCCTTCGGGGCGCTCGACGCCAAGGTGCGCAAGGACCTGCGCACCTGGTTGCGCCGTCTCCACGACGAGATGCACGTGACGACGATCTTCGTCACCCACGACCTGGAGGAGGCGATGGACGTCGCCGAGCAGCTGGTCGTGATGAATCAGGGCCGCGTCGAGCAGTCCGGCACCGCCGACGACCTGTACGACCACCCGGCCAACGAGTTCGTGATGAGCTTCGTCGGCGAGGTCAACAGGCTCGGTGAGCACTTCGTCCGCCCGCACGACATGGACGTCGTGCTCGAGGCCGACGAGCGCACCGAGGAGGCGATGGTGCAGCGGATCGTCGCCCTCGGCTTCGAGATCCGGGTCGAGTTCGTGCTCGGCGACGGCACCGAGGTCTGGGCGCAGCTGACCCGCGCCGAGCTGCAGAAGCTCGAGTTGCGCGAGGGTCAGATCGTCTACCTGCGCCCCGGTCAGACCAAGAGCTTCAGCGGTGATGTCCCGCCGCCCGACGATCGTGGGGCCTCGACTCCCCGCGATACCGAGGGTGGCGACGACGCAGAGGTAACTGCAGCCGCCTGAAGGGGCGACGGGGCGGGGCG
>JBEVMR010000033.1:0-15703 GCA_040508545.1 Solirubrobacterales bacterium | reverse complement strand
GATACGAACACCGGGGTGATTAAACCCCCCCCCCCCCCAACCCCCAAAAACACGGCCTATGTCCGCACCCCAACTTGGGGGGCGCCGCCGGGCGCCGCGCGTCGTATCGGTCCCAGTAGGCCCCCCGCCCTGCTTCTTGACATCGCTGCCCTTGGGGATTAGCCCAAAAAGCCCTTCTTGGCCCCAGCCAAGTCCTTCGAGCCGAATCGCGGTGGCGCTAAGCGACACGCGAAAGGCGCCCGCAATCTTCCGAAGATCGGCTAAGTCCTTGACAAAGTGCCCTGACCCAAAGCGACGCTCTATCGCCTCTCTCAGGGCGTCTTTCGGAAGGAGAAAACTGGCGGCGAACTCCTCGCACCACCGCTCAGCTTGAGTCGAGGCAAAGCCGATACACACAGCATCCTTACGGCGCATGAGATGACCGAGCTCGTGGCCGTACGAGAACAAGCGCGCCTCGGCGATGTAGTGCGTATTGATGGCAACTACCGGCTTCTGGTTGTCGTAGAGCGAGAACCCGCGTGCCCCGCTTTTCCCCAACGAGAGCTGCATCGTCAAGACGCCCCGTTCTTCAAGCCGCGACCGGATTAACCGAACCGCAGCCGTCGGCGTCGCTGCGCTCTGCTGCTCCTCCACAGACCATCTAAGCCACGTCCGAGCGAGTTCAGCTGCCCGCGCTGGCCGAACTCCCGGCCCAACCAACGGAGCTGGGTCTTTACTCCAATGGTCATCGTCTACGTGCTCCGCCAGCCACCGACCGACCCTCTGCACCCGGCGAGCTTTCCGCAGCTGCTCCAACTCTGCCTGCGTCGGCTCTCGCATGCCCCCCGGTGGATGCCGAAACGCAGCCGGCAACGCGACCTGCTCGGGCGGCTCAGGGAGAAAGAAAAATGATGCGGGCCGTTTGAGAAAGGAAGCTAAGCGCTTGAACTGGGTTTTCGTTGGCTTAGCGTCACCCTCGATCCAGGCAGCTACGTCGGCCTGCTCTACTCCGGCGCATTGGGCAACCTCGGCGGCATCAACGCCCGCTTCTGCGATCGCCCAGTTCAAGACTGATGGCGTTATAGGGACATAAGTTGGCCTGGCCACGATGCTCTACCTGCGCCCTCCGTGCTCTCGAGAAGTAGATCCACAAGGCCCAGCAGATCTAGGTAGGTCCGCTGGGGTTCCCAAAAGGTTGAGCCTAGAGGCTTACCCGGCTGCCCATCCGCGCGCCATCAATGCACCAAGGGAAAAGCCATGACCCACGTGCGCGGGGCGCAGAGGCCAAGACAACCGTACTCAGAGGCTTTCCAGGAGACATGAAGATGCGGTGTGGACGTGTGCGCCGGGTCGCCGTGACCGTCATAGCCGTTGTAGCCAACCCACTGAATCGCAGGGACAAGCGGGCAGATGGGAGCACTTCCATTCCAGCCACAGCTAGGAATCCAGCCAAGCGCACGTGCCGCGCGAAGGGCGGTGCCGTCCCAGCCCCGTCCTGAAGCTGGAACGATGTCGAGGGCCGTACCGTCGCCGTGAGTTGCGTGCCCCGCCTCGCGCGCGGCGGTCACGAGCAGATCGTAAGTTTCAAGCAACCAAACTGCGTCGGGCCAGATTCGAGCATCGACGGACTGCGGCGCCCCGTCCCCGATCCAAAGCTTTGCTGGAATTGGCTCGAAGACACGCGGCGAGTAGAGGGCTTGCGCCTTCAGCAGATCCGCGTCACCAGCGGAGACAATGCAAGTAGCACCCGGGGTCACCGCCACAGCCACCCCTGCGCCAAATTTCTGTGCAGCCGCGAGAACGTCTTCGACGTACCAGTCGGCATGGTTGTAAGCGAAGATCGCCTTCGGCCAATCCTTTGGCGCCCCCGAGGCGTGGAGATAGTTGGCCGCGGCATAGATCGCATCCCAAGGATCGTTCGTGTCCTTGTCCCCGTCGCCATCGCCGTCCACGCCATAAGCGGCCCAGGTTTCCGGCATAAACTGCATCCAACCCTGGGCGCCTGCCGAGGAGTTATTGAGGTTCGTGCCAAAGCTCGTCTCAATGAAGTTGATCGCGGCGAGGATCGCCGGGCCTTTGGTGCCAAGCGCGTATCTGCTGCTTGCTTGCCGGTAGATCGGGACGAGTTTTGACGGAACGCCTTTGACGGTTCCGGTCGCTTCGCCGCCACAGCCGGCGGCCGTGCCGCCGAACGCAATGGCAATGAAAACTGCGCCGCAGATTGCCGCAAGAAGCCCGGCGATTGGAACGGCAATAAGGACCGTGGCGAGACGTGGGCCTTCCGTCCGGGCGCTCATCGTAGGAGTGCCCGTCAGGTCAGAGGAGGCGAGTGCCCCCGGTAATCGCCACTACCAGCAAAGCGCTTGGCTCTGCGCTCTGGCAGACAGATATATGAGGTGCTTCGGCCTGACTTTTGCGAGCCGTCAGCGTGCGTCCTGGGTTTCCGGTTCGTGAGGGAGGAACGATCGAGCCGGTAGCCGCAAGTCGCCGTGCCCTTGGCGTGACGCCTGCCGAGCTGCGGGAGGCTGAACGTGGCTTCAGGCTGATGCTCGCCAAGAAGTTCTCAGCGGTATGGATCGCCGAGAACGCGAAAGACATACTCAGCCAAGCCAACGTCGAGTACGCCGAATGGCTAGAGCAGAACCCTCCGGCGAGAAACCCCGTCGGTTGGCTGCTCACCTGCGCCTACCGGCGCGCCGTCAATCTCCTCGACACCCAGAGCCGCAAACCGCGGCCGGCATCGCTGGACTCGGTGTTTCATCTTGCCGACGAATCGACACCGACACCCGAACAGCAGGCACTCGATAGAGACCGACAACGGCGGCTTCGCAAGGCGCTTAGCCATCTTCCCGAGAAAGAGTGCAAGCTGCTCGCCCTCGTTTATTTCGAGGGAATGTCGATCAGAGAAGCCGGCCGAAAGGTTGGATGGCAGAAGTCGGTTGCCGACCGCCATCACGACGCGGCGATGGAGAAAATGCTTGCGCTCGTTGGGGATCGCAGTCTTCTCAGTCCTGCGCCCCTCGGACTAGCCGCATGGGTCCTCATCGAGGGTGAAAGGCACCGGCTGTGGGTTGCGCCGCTTCATGCCATTGCCGAGTCAGGGAGGGAATGCGTGGCAATAGCCGCCGAAGCAGCCACGACCGGCGCCCATCGCGTCGGCGAGCTGTGGCGGCGCGTCTCCCCTCTTGCCGAGCCCAGTAACGCTGCGGCGGCAGGCGGTGCCGGTCGGGCCGCTGGCTATTGCGCCGCTGCTGCTGGCGCGGTCGTCTGCGGTCTTGCGGCTACGGGAGTCATTGGACCGGGAGTGAGCGTCGTCAACGCTGAGCGCCAAGAGTCGGCGAAGCCCCGAACTGTCGCCGAGCCTGCGAACCAAGTTTCCACCACAGCGCCAGTCGTGACGGAAACCCTGCGACGCGCCCCGCGACAGAGCGGATCAGCGGAGCAGGCGGCAGAGCCCGAGGCAAACGGGGATCAGGCGAAGCCGAGAAAGCGCAGTCCACGACCGCAACTCGCCCCCCAGGCGACGGGGGCCGACACTGTTGACGAGTTCGGCGTAGATCGTGGAGGGGGCGAAGACCCCGAATCTGCTCCAGCGCCGGAATCCTCTGGCGGAGAATCCGCCGCGCCGGCTTCCAAGCCTGATCCTTCGCCTCCGCCCAAGTCGTCTGACTCGGCGCCATCGGCTGAGTTCGGCATGTAGCTCTCTGCGGGGGGGTCTGACGGACCCCGCTAGCCGTTCTCAAATTGCCGGGGGCGTGGCCTCCCTGCTTCCTGACGTTTGCCGCCTGCGTGACCAACAGGCGTCGAGACAGGAGGCGAACGTGTCGTATCTAGACCTAGCGAATCTGTACCTGCTTCAACTTCTCGCAAGGGTTGAAGTCAAGGTAAACCCAGATGCGGGCGGGCTACCCGGCGGCCCCGCGGCACAGAAAATCCTCAATGGCGCAGCCGCCTTCGCGCTTCTCGCCTGTGTTGGCGCGTTCATCTGGGGCGCTGCTCAGTGGGGCTTCGGCAGCAAGTCCAACAACTACAGCCAGGCGGACGACGGCAAGACCCGGATGCTGAAGGGCGTCGGGGGCGCCTTCGGAATCGGGGCGGCTGCGGCGGCTGTGAATTTCTTCTTCGGTGCCGGTACGGCGGTCTAGCCATGCGGCTCCTAGCCAGCATCGCCGCCGCTGTCGTCCTCGGCGTCTTGATCGGGCGCGCAAGCGCTCCGGAGTCGTCGGCTGTTTCTCCCAAAGCCGTTTCCCCCTCCCCCGGCCCTACCAGCGAATCGGTCGGGGTGGAGGTCGGCTTTTCTCGCACCCGCAAGGGTGCGATCCTCGCCGCCGGCACCTACCAGCAAGCATTCGCCGACAAGGCGGTACTGCGGCCCGGCGAGCTGCGCCGCCGGATCGAGGTGGTGGCGACGCCGCGCTTTGCCCCGGTAATGATCGAAGCCAACGAACCGGGCGCCGCGCGGCTGCGCCTTGGCGCCTTCGGTCAAGGCGTCCGGGGCGGGCTTGCCAGTACCTATTTCGGCGTCCCGGTCGCGTACCGCCTCTTGGCGTTCACGCCGAACCGGGCGGTCGTCCAGACCTGGGGCTTCACCCTGATCGGCAACGTCACCTCGGTCGAACCGACCGCCTACTTCGGCCTGGGCCGGACGGTGCTGGTCTGGAGGGACGGCGATTGGAAGATCGCCGACACCCGCGCATCCTTCGGCCCAACGCCGCGCCTTGCCTCGCCGCGTCGCGGGGCCGAAGGGCTCAGCCTGGTCGAACTGGCTGAGGAGCTGGATCGCTATGGCGTGGCTCCGTAGGCTCGCCGTCCTCGGATGCGCCGTCGCCGCGTGGGCGGCGGCGCTAACCGTCCTTGACCCAGACCCGCCGGAAGCGAAGGCGAACGTCGCCTGTGAGGTGGGCGGCGGAACGGTGGCCCCGATCACCGGGGCGCTCGCGATCGGGAATCCGGTCGGCGATGCGTGCGAGGCGATTACCGATCCGGTTGGGCTGCTGCCGAACCCACTTGACCCACTCAAAGATGCGGCAGAGTCGATCGGGCAGGGCGTCTTTGACCAAATCACGTCCTGGGCTGCGGACGGGGCGGTGTGGCTGCTCGGGCAAGTCGTTGTCCTCACTGACAAGACGACTTCGCCGAATCTGCTGAGCAAAGGGTTCCTGCGCCAGTACCGCGAGATGGCGTCGATCGCGACGGTGCTGGCGCTGTTGATGTTGCTGTTCGCGGTGTTGGAGAGTTTGGGACGCGGCGATAGCGGGATGCTCGTCCGCGTCTTCCTCGTCAACGTGCCGTTGGCGGCGATAGCGACTAGCGCCGCCTACGTCGTGGTGCAACTGCTGATCGCCACGACGGACGGCTTCTCAGAAGCCGTCGCGCACGCGACGGAGGCAGACACGCGGGCCTTCTTCAAGTCCGCGATCGAGGGACTTGCAGGGACCGGCGCAGCGACCGGGACCGCGACTAGCGGGCCGGGCGCCGGCACCGCACAGGGCGCCGTAGCGGTGCCGCTGTTCGTCGGTTTCATCGCCGCGATCGTCGCTGCCTTCGCGGCTTTCCTCGTCTGGATCGAGCTGCTAATGCGCGACGCCGCGATCTACGCGGTGGCGCTGTTCATGCCGATGGCGATAGCCGCCTCGATCTGGCCGCGATGGACCTCAGCGCTGCGACGGACGGCGGAGCTGCTGATCGTCGTCGTCTTCTCAAAGTTCGTAATCGTTTCGATCATCGCCCTCGCGGCGAGCCTGCTGGCGAATACGGGAGGCAAAGTCGAGCACGTTCTAGCGGCTGGCGCGCTGCTGATGCTCGCGTGCTTCGCGCCGTTCGTGCTGTTCAAGCTCGTGCCGTTCGCCGAGGGCGCGGTCAGCTCGGCCTACGGCCGCCAAAGCGCGGGCGGCGTCGCGGTGCAATCGGTCCAGCTCGGGGGCTCGGCGGCGATGATGCGCCGAAGCGCACACGCCAATTGGGCCGGCGGCTCGCAGAGCGGCGGCGCAGCTGGCGGGAAGGGCAGTGGCGGCGCGGGAAACGGCGGCGCCTCGAAAGGACGGCCGGAGGGAAGTGGCGGCGGCGGCGGAAGCGCCAGCGGTGGCGGGGCAGCCTGGGCGAGCGGCGGCGCTGCGGGCGCCGCCGCGCTCCCGGTCACGGCGGGCGCTGAGACCGTCAAGGGAACGAAAGCGGCGGCGGGCAAGCTCGCCAGCTCGGGAACCGCTCAAGCGGCCGGCGACGCCGGTAGCGGAGCCAAAAGCTCGAGCGGTGGTTCGGCCAGCTCGGGAAGTAGCGCCGCGAGTGGCGGCAGTCGTGAGCGTGCGCCGCGTCCGCGCGCTGAAAACAGCGCCTCCGGCGAGCAGGCGTCCTCGTCGTCCTCGACGAGCTCAACACCTGAGCCGACAGAGGCGACAGGCGGCAAAGCACCCGGCTCGGGCACGAAACCGCCGCGCCCGTCAGGTGACGTAGGGGCGGCGAGCAAGGGAAGCACGACCGGGAAGGCGAAGCCGTGAACGGGCGCCGCTACCGCTTCGGCCCGTTGGAGCAACGGGGCGTCGTCGGCCCGCTCCTGTTCGGCCAGGTCGCGGTCCTCGCTGTCGCGGCAGCGCTCGGGCTGGCCGCGCTGTACGTGCTGCGCGACTGGATCGGCCTGGGGGTCGCGCTGCTTTTGGTCGGCGCCGCCGGGGCGGCGGTGCTGTTGCCGTTTCAGGGGCGAACCCTTGAGGCGTGGGCGCCGATAGGGACTCGCTGGCTGCTGCGCTCTGGCGAGCAGAAGCGCGGCTATCGCTCGGCGAGCCCCGGCGCTGGCTTTCATCCCGGCGAGGACGGCGCGAGGGTCGGCGAGGCGTCGTTGCCCGACGAGCTGGCGGGGCTTCGGATGCTCGAAGTCCCGTATGGCTCCGATCGCGTTGGCGTGATTCACGATCGCGCGGCCGGGACGTACACGGTCGCCATCGCCGTAAAGGCGGGGGCGTTCGGCTTGCTCGACGCATCCGAGCAAGAGCGAAAGCTAGACGCCTGGGGGTCGGTCCTCGCGAGCCTCGCGAGGGATGGGAGCCCGGTTCGGCGGCTCCAATGGATCGAGCGAACCTTGCCGGCGCAAGGCGACGAGCTGGCGGGCTACCTGCAAGCCGAGCGCGACCGGGCGGTGCCGCTCGATTCGGGCCTTGTCGCCTCCTACATCGAGCTTGTCGAGTCGGCGGCTCCGGCGACTCAAGAGCATGAGATTTTGCTGGCGCTCCAGATTGACGAGCGCCAGGGGGCGCGCGAGCTGCGCCGGATGGGCGGCGGCGAGCAAGCAGCCTGTGAGCTGGTTCTTCGCGAGGCGGAGAACCTTGCCGAGCGCCTGTCGATCGCCGAGATAACGGTCTTCGGCCTGCTGCGCCCGCGTCGCTATGCGGAGGCAGTCCGTGACGCCTTCGACCCGTTCGGGCGCCAGGCGCGAGCCCGCGCCGCGCTCGGCGAGGACGATCGAGCCGGAGTCGATCCGGCGCTGATGGGACCGCTCGCTGATGAGGCGAGCTGGGATCACTACCGAACCGACTCCGCGCTTCACGCGACGTTCTGGATCGCGAGCTGGCCGCGTCACGATGTAGGCCCCGCCTTCCTGACGCCGTTGCTCATGCAAACGACGTCGCTGCGGACGGTGGCGGTCTGCATCGAGCCCGTCGCGCACTCGATCGCGATTCGCAAAGCCGAGGCGGCGCGCACGGCGGAGGTCGCCGACGAGCTGCAACGCGAGCGCCAGGGCTTCATGACCACGGCGCGAATCCGCCTGCGCCAGCAAGCCGCCGCCCGGCGAGAGGAGGAGTTGGCAGACGGCCACGCGGAAATGCGCTTCGCGGGTTACGTCACGGTTTCGGCGCGCTCCGGGGCGGAGCTGGAGCGGATCGCCACGGAGGTCGAACACGCGGCGGCGCTCGCGCGGCTTGAGCTTCAACGGCTCTATGGCGAGCAGGACGCCGGTTTCACTTTCACGCTGCCGCTCGGCCGGGGGCTGCGGTGAACCTGCTGCGGGGGCGCGGCGGCTACCGTGCCGAGCGCCCCGGCCACGCGGCGACGACGGCGCACTTTCAGGCCGCGTTCCCGTTTCTGGCCGAGGCCGGGCTAGGCGCCCCCGGCGCCTACATCGGACGGGACGCCTGCGGCGGCGCATGGGTGTTCGATCCGTGGGCTTCCTATGAGGCCGGGGTCTTGTCGGGGCCGAACATGCTGGTCGTCGGCCAGCTCGGTCGCGGCAAGTCAGCGTTCCTCAAGTCCTACCTCGCCCGCCAGCACGTCTTTGGCCGGCAGGCATGGGTTCTCGACCCCAAGGGCGAGTACGGGCCGCTGCTGGGGTTGCTCGGCGGGACGCTGATCGCCCTGGTGCCGGGCGGCTCGGTGCGGTTGAACCCGATCGACCGGCGTATCGGCTGGGAGGGCCAACTGAGCCTCTTGCGATCGGTGGCAGCCGCGGCTCTGCGGCGCGAGCTGACGCCGGAGGAGGACGCCGGGGTGCGCGTCGCGCTCAAGGTCGTAAGCGCCTCCGACGTGGCGGAGCCGACCTTGCCCGATGTCGTGGATGCGCTGCTGCATCCCCGCGAGGAAATGACCGCCGAGCTGGTCATGGAGCTGGCGGACTTCTCCGAGAAGACGCGCCAAGTCGCGCTTGCGCTCCAGCGACTGTGCCACGGCGATTTGCGTGGCATGTTCGACGGTCCGACGAGCGCAGGGCTCGACCTCGACGCAGCCTTGGTCGTTCTCGACCTGAGCGCCGTACAGGACTCGGCGGCGCTGGGAATCCTCATGACCTGCGCCGCCGCGTGGCTGCAAGGCGTCGTGATGGAGCGAAAGCGCGCCGCTGAGGCGGGCGAGCGGGACGGCGCCAAGGTCATCGTCGTCGTTGACGAGGCATGGCGGATAACCGCCGACCTGGGCGTAGCCGAATGGCTCCAACGGTCCTTCAAGCTCTCGCGCGCCTTCGGCGTCCAGAACATCATCGCCTTGCATCGGCTCTCCGACCTGGGGGCGGCCGGGGCGGCGGGCTCACGCGAGGCGCGGATCGCTGAGGGGCTGATCGCCGACGCGGATACGAAGGTGATCCTCGCGCAGCCGCCTGACCAAATCGAGGGGTTGCGGAACCTGCTCGGGCTCTCGGCAACGGAGGCCGAATTGGTGCCGACGCTGCGCCGGGGTGAGGCGCTTTGGATCGTCGGGCGCCGGTCCTTCCTAGTCCAGCACCGGCTTTCCTCGATCGAGCAAGAGCTAGTGGACACCGATGCTCGGATGCGGAGTCATCGCGAGCTGGCCGGCGATGCGGCGTGAGTGGCGCCGCGCTGATCTTGGCGGTGGCGCTCGGCACCGTCGTCCTCGGCGTCCATCTTCTCGATCGCCGCATTCGCGAAGGCGGCGGCGCAAAGCAGCGCCGCGTCCAAGGCGCCAGGTGGGCGAGCAAACGCGACCTTCGCGAACTGCGAGTGGGCGGGCCGCAACCGGGGCGGTTGACCCTCGGGCGGCACGGTCGGCGGCTTCTCGCCGCTGAGGAACGCGCCTCGGTCGTCGTCTTCGGGCCAAGCACGGTCAGCCTCAAGACGACGGGATTCGCAATCCCGTCCGTGTTGGAGTGGGAAGGCCCCGTTCTCGCCACGTCGGTCAAGAGCGACCTTCTCCTAACGACGATCGAGCGCCGCCGCGAGCTGGGGCGAGCGATGGTCTTCGACCCGACCGGCGTGACCGGGATCGAGTCGGTGAAGGCGACGCCGCTCTCAGGATGCGGTAGCTGGCGGGGGGCGATGCTCGTTGCCCATCGGCTCGCCAGCTCGGCGCGCTCGGCAGGATCGAGCGGCCTAGAGGATGCGGACTTTTGGTACTCGGCGGCGGAGAAGTTGCTTTCTCCGCTTCTGTTCGCCGCCGCTTCAAGTGGCGGCGAGATGGCGGACGTAATCCGCTGGCTGAACGACGGTGCGGAGGCCGAGCCGGAAGTTAGGGAGCGCCTGATCGCCGCGGCGGACTCGACGGATGCGCTGAGCGCGTGGAACGCGAACTGGAATCGCGAGGAACGTCAACGCAGCTCGATCTACACGACGGCGGAGACGATCTTGGGCGCCTTCGCTGATCCACGCGTCCTCGACGCAACCTCTGCCGCCGACTACACGCCCGCCGCTCTGCTGGACGGCAGGGCGAACACGCTTTTCCTCTGCGCCTCTGACTATGAGCAAGAGCGGTTGCGGGCGCTGTTCGCGTCGATGATCGCCGAGCTGGTCGCGGTCGTGTCTGACATTTCAGCGCAGACCGGCCAGCCGATAGACCCGCCGCTGCTGATCGCACTCGATGAGGCGGCGAACATCGCCGCCCTTCCCGAACTGGACGGGCTCGCCTCGACCGGCGCGGGCAAGGGCATCCAACTCGTCAGCGTCTTTCAGGACTTGGCGCAAGTGGAAGCGCGCTATGGGAAGCGCGCGCAAACGATCGTCAACAACCATCGGGCCAAGGTGTTCGCGAGCGGCATCGGCGACCCGTCAACCCTGGACTACATCAGTCAGATCGTCGGCGATGGCGAGTTTCGCCAGCGAAGCGAGACGGCGGGCGAGAAGGGGCGCGCGTCCTCGACGGAGGCAAGCACGTACCGGGCCTTGGCGCCCGCGAATGTCGTCCGGCAGGCCGAACCCGGTAGCGCGCTCTTGGTCTACGGGCACCTTCCCCCCGCCCGGCTATCGCTTCGGCCGTGGTTCGCTGAGCCCGACCTGAGAGAACTTGTCGAAGGGAGCCAGCGGTGAGCGAAGATCGCTCCTGGGGCGCGGATACTGTCGCGTTCGGTCGGGCGAGTCGTGAGCCGAGCCGTCCCGCCCCGCTCCGCCCCCGGCCGACTCGACCAAAGCTCCCGACGATTGCACTGCGGCCGTTGGCCTTGGTCACGGTCGCAATCGTCGCTGTCGTGGCTTTGGTCATCGCCGTCGGAAGCGGTTCAGATTCACAGAAGGCGCCGATCCGCGATGTTGCGGATCCCGCGCCGCGCGTGCGGACGCAAGCACATCGGCGGGAGCCGCGCCGCCCAGCGAAACCGCGCGTCAGACGCGTGGGCGCAGGCCAGCTCGAGCGGAAGCACGAGCTAAAGCCGAGCGCTCCCGCTCAAGCGCAGGATGCGCCCGAAGCGGCCCCCAATCCGCCCGTAGAATCCGCACCGCAATACGCACCACCGCCAGCGCCCGAAGCAGAAGCGACGCCGGCGCCGACGCCGCCGGCGGTCGAGTTCGGGCTATAGGTCGATCGTCGCTCAGATCGACTAACGAGCATGTGCGAGCGGCTGCTACGGTCGGTCAGGAACCGTGGAAGCAATCGAACTTCGCGGCGGTCCTCTAGACGGGAGAAGCGCCCTTCAAGGTCAGGGCGCTCCGCCAAACGCGCTCAAACTCTGGCACGCGCCAGAGCCGCCGAACGACGACCTCGATAAGCCCGTTCCCTTGTCGGTATGCGTATACGCCTTCAAGGGCAATGGCCTGTATGAGTTCCAAAGGGCAGAGACAGAGATGCTGCCCGGCTCCTCCTACGCCATCTTGAAGTCAGGAGAGGCGGCGCTAGGCACGGTAAGGAGCGTTGTTTGTGACAAGCGCCTTTTCTCGGCGGAAGTGCCGTCAGTGCTGCCGGCCGAAGGAGGAACCCCTTTGCCTCTCACCGAAGCGCGCGAGCTGCAAAGCACTGCCATACGCAACTTCCGCCAGGCGCGTGCAAAGGAGGGCGATTCGATGGTCGCGAATCTGCCCGAGGAGAAGCTTTGGGCCTTCATGTGCGGAGCCGTCCTTACCGACCTCGAATGGGCCGGCATCGGTTCGCCCCTCCACCTCAAAGGCATGTTTGAGGTGGCCACGACGATCTTCGATTTACAGATTCATCCCGATTAACTCGATTGCCGGCACGGTGATCTGCCGGACGGCCGGGGTAGCTCGGCGCTTAGTCAAGGTCAGCGAGCGTGAGGCCGATCCACTCGACCTCCCCGTTCACGGTGGGAACCTCGTCGGGGAATCGAGCGGCCCAAACTGCAAGCTCGCCGATGCCGAGCTTGCCCGCCCGGTAGTGGGCGAGCCGCCCCGCCGGGCCGAGCTGATCGAGGCGAGCAACGCGAGCTGAGGGGGTGACGTGGCGAGAAGTCGCGGAAGGCATGGCTTCCTCCTTCTGGAAGGCCCCCGCCCGACGCGGGAGCTGGGAGCCTCAAAGCGCGCGCCTCGAAGGCGCGCAACACTCAGGCTGAGGACTCCGCTCCCGCGTCAGTGGGCCGGGCAGCGTGAGGGCCGGAGCCGCCCACGCGACGCCTTGCCGGAGCCCCGGCCCCCGCAGGCCCGGACTTAGTTGGAAGCAAGGCGTTCATGGCGCATACGTCAGATTCCGGGGGACAGCGCCCCCGGAAATCTCGGGGTCAGCGGCCGATGGTCGGGGCTCGGCTGACGGCACGCTGAGCGCTTCGCTCCGCCGTTCGGCCTAGTTTCCGCTGTGCTTCTTGTAGGCGCTGCTGAGAGCGGGCCCGCTCGGCTCGCGCTGTGGCGCCGCGCGGCTGCTTGCCGAACGGATTGTGGTCGTCGCTGATGCCGTGGCGGCGCCGGTAGATGGTGAGCGCGTGGGCGCCTTCGCCCCAAGCGAGCGCCTTGTTCGGGTCGTCGGCGGGGAAGGGTCCAAGCGCGTCGTACATGACCTTCGAGGGTTCCAGCCGCGCCGCCTCCACGTCCCAGCGGGCGAGCTGGCCGATTCGCCGATCCACCAACGCGGCTTCAAGCCGCGCGGCCGGATCGAGCGGCTTGGGCTCGGCCGCGGTCGTGGTCTCCGGCAGGGCATTGCGTTCCCTGTGGTACCGGCTCAGTCGATCGGCCTGCCCCGCCTCTGCTTTCGTCACTCGCGCCAGCTCGTCGGCGGGCGGGTCTTTCATCGCTTCGATCGCGTCCCGCTCTCGGCCAAGCGCGCTGACCCAATGCTCGGCGTCGCGGATTTCGCGGTCGAGCCGATCGCGACGGCCAAGGACTGGATCAGCCGCGCGAGCTGCGGTGGCCAGCTCGGCGCGGCGGTCTGCCAGCTCGCGCGGCGTGAGCTTGTCGATCTTCTTCCGTAGGCCAAGCTCGGCGGCGGTGAAGTCGTTGCCCTCGCGCTCGATCGCGCCGCGAATGTCATGCAGCTCGTCTGAGAGTTCGCGACGGCCGGGGCCAAGCTCGGGATCGACCAACTCAGAGGACGCGACGGCGTAAGCCTTCTCGATCACGCGTCCCCGGCTGAGGGCGACTAGCTCTTGCTCGCTGCTGGCGCCGGCATCGAGCAGGGGATAGGCGATGTCGTAGGTCTTGCCCTGCGCGCTGAACTTGGTCACGGCGTAGGAATGCTCGATCGCGGGGCCGTGGTCGTGTTCGCGGCGGCGATTGAGGTACTTGGCGGTGAGGGTCACGGCGCGCTCATCGCCGCCGATGCGGCGGAGCGTCAGCGTTCGCGCCGCCGCGTCGGCATCGAGGACTTCCCAGCGTTCGCGGTTATAGACGCCTTCGCGATTGATCCGGGTCAGAACCCGATCGCCTGCGGCGAAGGGTCGCTCGCCGACGATCACCTCGGCGTCGCCGAACGCGCCTTCCTGGCGCAACAGCTCGCGCGCCTGGTCGTTGAGATAGTCAACGTCCCGGTTCCTCCGCGCGATCATCACGGCGTCGGCCCCGGTCCTGTAGTCCTGATGCCAGTCGGCGAGCTGAGCGCTTAGGACTGTCTGCAAGTCGTCGCCGATCACTAGGCGGTCGTGGGTCCGCAAGAGGTCTAGCGCCTCCGATCCGCGCCCTTCGTGAATGAGCTTGACGAGCTGCTGATCCTCCTCTCGGTGCTGGCGCCGGATCGTGTCAAGGGCCGTAGTCTCGACGGCGCGGGTCAGGTGCCCGTAAGCGCCGCCCGGACCAATCGCCCCGATCTGTTTCGGATCGCCGATCACGACGAGCTTGGCATCGCATTCGAGGGCGGCAAGGCGAAGCGCCTCAAGGTCCGGCGTCGAAACCGTGCTTGCCTCGTCCACAACGATCACGGTTCCGCGCCGGAAGGGCAAGATGCCCTGCGCCTGCGAGCGCTCGACGCGGTTCAGAAGCGTGCGGATTGAAACCGCGTCGTATATGCCGGCGTCGCGCAGCTCGCCACTCGCGCTCCACGCGACCGCGCAACCCTGGACGCTGTACCCGGCCGCCTCGAAAGCCTCCCGCCCGGCCTTGAGCGCGGTCGTCTTCCCGGTGCCGGGAAGCGCCGCGATCGGTACGACGCGCTCGCCGCTGGTCGTAAGGCGAATGACCATCGCCCGCTGATCGGCTCCGAGATAGGAATGCTCGGCGAGTACAGCGTCAACGGTCGGGCGAGGGACTTGGGCGACTTCGGCGCCCGCGCCGCGAATCGCGCCGTCGATGAAGTGGCGCTCCATTTCGGCGAGCCGCGGCGTCGTGTAGTGGTCGAAGTCAAGCGGCCCGGTTGCCTCATGCACGCAGACGATCCGCTCGCTTGCGAGGACCTGATCGACGGCGGCGGTGAGGGTGGCGCCATCGGCACCTTCGGGAAGCTGATCGCCGAGCGCCCACAAGAGCGCTCGGCGGTCGAAGTGGGAGGACGTTTCCTCCAGCTTCGCGAGCGCCGCGTCAAGGTCGTCGACGCTGACCTTGCGCGGCTCGCGAGGGCGGGCCGCTGCGACCATTTCGTTCATGCCTTCGGGGGTGATGCCGAAGGGCTCGGCAGTCTCGATCCACTCGCCCCGCCGATCGTCTTCGTCCACGCCGTAGTCCTTGGCGTCGCGGGTGCGGTAGGCGGCGGTCTGCTTCGCCGCGATGCTGTCAACTCCGTGGGCCTCAAGCCATCCGGCAATCTCTTTCGAGCGAGTGCTGAGTGCGTCGATCACGTCGCGCTCGAATCCCTTGAGGTCGGCATAGCCGTTCGTGACCGCCTCGAAGTCCAAGCCGAACTCCCGCAGGAGACCAGCTCGAAGCGCGGCCTGGAAAACGACTCCCGCGGACTTGCCGTGGGGCCAAAGCGGCGAGCGTCCCTGCGGGCTCGCGAGGCTTAGCCATTTGCCGTCTGAGGCGGCGCGGGTGAGGTTAGAGACAACGACGTGGACGTGAAGGGCGGGATCGCCCGCGCGGCTCATGTGATGGCGGAAGGCCATCCCGACGAATCCCTCGCCGCGCTCGATCCGGTGTCCGCCTTTACCGCGCTGGACAAAGCAGGCTTCGCGTTCAAGATGCTCGAGCCCCTGGCCTACCGCCTCGTTGACGACGGTGAGGACGCGGGCGCGGGTCGCCTCATCGCCCAACGCGTAGAGGATCGAAACCGACTTCGGCGCACTGAATCGCACGTCGTAGCCAAGGACGGGCTCGACTCGCTTTTGCGTGCCGTCAGCCCGCTCCCGAAACCGCGTGTCGGGTCGGGTGAGGAGCTGCGCGCCGCTGTTCGGGTCGGTGCCCTCAAGGATGGCGGTGTATGCCTCGGCGTCAACGTGGCCGGACAGGCCCAGCTCGCCGGCCAGCTCGCCGATCCATTCGCCGGGCGCCTCGCCCGGCTTGTTGTAGTAGTCCTCCCCGCCTTCGGCGACTGCGGCGAGCCAGTAGCCGGCGTTGCCGCGTTGAATCTTCGTAACCCCGACCATTGCGGAGGGGATGTCCGTCCGGGAAGCTCGGCGCCCCCGGCAAATTGGGAACCCATGTTCGGGGTTCATAATGTGTCGGCTGTTGGGGCGGGGGTACTGCGGGCGCTTCGAGCTAGGGCAACTGCCCTAGCT
>JBEVMR010000016.1:0-36278 GCA_040508545.1 Solirubrobacterales bacterium | reverse complement strand
GCCAGGGCGCCCCGCGGGCTCCCGAGGACCCGACCCCCGCCTCGGCGGCCTTCGAGGGGCAGGGCAACGTCAAGGCCACGCCCACCGCTCCCCGCTGTCGCAAGGGCAAGGTGCGGCGCCGAGGGCGCTGCGTTAAGGCGAAGCGGCGTGGGGCAACGAAGAAGCCGGGCGCGCGGCGAGCCGGCGAGGGGCAGAGGGGCAAGCGGTAGGCACGGGCCCGTATGCGCCGGCTTCCACCTGGATCGCACGGAATCCCGGCGGATGTCGTCGCGCGCAACCAGCGGGAACGGCTGGTTGCGGCGATGGCGGAGGAGTGTGCGGAGCGGGGGTACGCGGAGGCGACCGTGGCTCAGGTGGCGAAGCGGGCCGGGGTCTCCTCACTGACCTTCTACAAGCAGTTCGCGGGCAAACAGGACTGCTTGCTCGCCGCCCACCGGCAGCTCCTCGGGCGGCTGCTGGAGGAGATCGATCGAGCGGGGAAGGGAGGCTCAGAGGCGCCGGCGACCATCCACACCGCCTTGGCCATCTTCGCCGCCGACCCCCCCTCGGCGCGGCTGCTGACGGTCGAGATCCTTGCCGCCGGCCCGGAGGGGGTCAAGCGGCATGACGCGATGGTCGAGGTGTTCGCGGAGCGCCTTGGGAGCGACTGGGTGCGAGCCGCGGGCATGCTTGCCGTGGTCGGCAAGCTCGTCGCAGCCGGTGAAGCCGATCGCCTTCCCGGGCTCGAGGAGGAGCTGAAAAGAAACCTTTCGTAGGTTGAATTCGCCCTGGCCGCATACGAACATATGTTCGTATGACGGCTTTCGTCTCCGATCTGCCCGTTGCGGCGCTGAGCGAGCGCTTGGGGTTGCCCGAGCGCGAGGCCGGCAACCTGGGCGAGGCGCTGAAGCGGCTTGGGATCGGCACCCTGGGGGAGCTGGCTCGGCTCTCTCCCGCCCACGTCGCCGATCGCTTCGGGGCGCCTGGGCTGCGGGCGCTGCGCATCGCCCGGGGGGAGGACGAGCTGCTCGTCTGCACTATCCACGGCACATGGGAGGAGCTGGTGGAGGAGATCGATTTGCCGGAAGGCACGGCTGGCAGCCAGTTGGAGCGGGCGCTGGAGCTGCTGGTCGATCGACTGCTCGCCGCACCGAGGCGCTCGGGGCGATCGTTGCTGGGGCTACGCCTCGGCGCCACGTTCGGTGACGGCGGCAGCTGGAGCGTCGCGCAGGGTCTCGGCCGGCCGACCGGGTCGGCACGAGCCCTGCGCGGAGTGCTCCTGCCGCGGCTGGAGGAGCTGCCGGCGCCTGCGGTCTCGCTCTCGCTGCGAGCGGTCGGCCTCGGTTCGCGCGCCGCCGATCAGCTCGAGCTCGCCGTGCGCGGGGACGAGTCCCGCCGCCATCGCCTCGTCGCTGCTCTGCGGGAGGTTCGCGCTGCCCAGGGCGCCGACTCCCTGCTCAAGGTGCTGCCGGTCGACGCCGGCTCGCGCCTGCCCGAGCGCCGGGCGATGCTGACGCCCTATCCGGTGTCGTGGCGATGAGCGGGTTAGGTCCTCTTCGAGGAAGGCTCGACGACGCGCAGCTTCTCGAGCGGAGCGAAGACGATCCGAGCGGCCGGACCGAGCTCGGGTTCGAGGATCTCGAGCATCGCAACCTCAGGGGCATAGAACTCCAAAACCCCCCCCCGCGCACCAGCAGGCGCATCGTCCACTTGCTCGGTCAGTTCGACGATGTCGAATTCGTTGATCTTTCGCGCTACTGCCACGGTCTCTCCATGCTAGGGGGTGGGATACGCGGTCACCAATCTTGGTGTGGCGACCTCGATCGCGTAATGCCAAGAGACGAGTGTCAGGGCATGGCGATCATTGATGGTAAGCCCGGCTTCAACTCCGCAAGTCATGCCGTAAGGCGACTCGCGAACCTCCGTGATCGTGGCTCTCGGCATCGTGTCGGCAATAGCCCGCCAGACTCGCGCCATGTCTCCGTAGTCCACGCGAAACACCCGTGCCCATTCGCGACCATGTCCCTCTTTTCCAAGGATCCACTTCAGCTTGCTTCGTTCGTACCAGACGTACTCAGCGCGGGGAAGGGGGGCTCCGGGTCTCGGTGGCCAGGGCACGGCAGCGACGCTAGGAGGTGGAAGCACGCGCGTGTGCGACACAGGTCAATTCTTGGCGCCGGAAATCACACAGAAGTAGGTCAGAGCCGATGACGCCGGCGATCCGACGCCTTTACGCCCCGCGGCGGGTCAGGGTCGAGGTCGACGGTGAAGGCATGCCGACCGCGGTCGAGGGGGTCGAGGTGGTGGCGGTGCGCGAGGAGTGGGTGGTCGAGGACCGCTGGTGGACCTTGCGGCGGATGTGGCGGCACTACTTCGAGCTCGTCCTCCTCGACGGGCGCAACGCGGTCGTCTTCCGCAGCAGTGACGAGCGCTGGTACCGCCAGCGCGCTTGAGGAAGCCCGCCGTGAGCACCGCTCCCTACATAGAGCTGCACGCCCACTCGGCCTTCTCCTTCCTCGACGGCGCCTCGACGCCGATGGAGGTTGCCGCGGCGGCGGCCGAGTGCGGCTACCCGGCCTTCGCCCTCACCGACCACGACGGGGTCTGGGGCTCGATGGAATTCGCCCATGCCTGCAAGGGGTTCGGGGTGCGGGCGATCACGGGGGCGGAGGTGAGCGTCGGGGCCGCCCACCTGACGCTCCTAGTGGAAGACGTGACCGGCTACCGCAACCTCTGCCGGCTACTGACCGAAGCTCACTCGCACACCCGCGACAGCGTCGGTCGCAGCGCCGGGCAGCCCTCCGTGACGCTGGAGCAGGTTGACGAACATGCCGAGGGCTTGGTCTGCCTCTCCGGCTGCGCCCGCGACGGGATCGTCGCCGGCGCCTGGGCCCGGGGCGACCCACGCGGTGCCGCTGTCTGCACCGACCGCCTGCTCGCCATCTTCGGCCGCAACCGCTTCCGGCTCGAGCTGCAGCGGCCCTACTGGCGGCACGATCGCGCCCGCAACCGCTGGCTCACCGGCCTCGCCGAGCGGCTCGGCATCCCCACTGTGGCGACCGGCAACGTCCATTCCCACACTCACCGCCGGGCCTTCCTCCAGGACGCCTTCGTCGCGGTGCGGCTGGGGACGACGCTGGAGGCCTCCGAGCCGCAGCGCCGCGGCAACTCGACCTCGGCCCTGGACTCGCCGCAGGCGATGGCTAAGCGCTTCGCCGAGCACCCCGAGGCTGTCGCCGAGACCCTGCGCCTCGCCGAGCGCCTGCGCTTCGACCTGACAGCCGAGCTCGGCTACAGCTACCCCGGCGCGGAGAATCCCGGCGCCGACCGCGAGCTGGCCGAGGCCTGCCGGAGCCTGCTGGCCGAGCGTTACGCGGGCTCATCCGAACGACGAGAGGCCGAGGGCCGACTCGAGGAAGAGCTGAGGACGATTCGCGTCCGCGGCCTCTCGGGCTTCTTCCTCCTGCACCGCGACCTGCTCGAGCTTGCCCGCGAGGTGGCGCTCGAGGTGCGCGGCCCCGGCTCGGCTCGCTCGATCATGCCGCCGGGCCGCGGGCGCGGCTCCAGCGTCAGCTCGATCGTCTGCTTCCTGACCGGCCTCTCCCACATCGACCCGGTCGAGAAGCACCTCTTCTCCGGCCGCTTCCTCAACGAGGAAGTCACCGACGAGACCGTCGCCCCCGACATCGACCTCGACTTCCCCCGCGACATCCGCGAGAAGCTGATCCCGCGCGTGCACGAGCGCTACGGCGCCGAGCACTCGGCCCTCGTCGCCGCCTTTCCCACCTACCGGCCGCGCGGTGCCGTGCGCGACCTCGGCAAGGCGCTGGCGCTGCCGCCGACGGAGATCGAGCGGGTGGCGAAGACGGTCGGCTTCCACGAGCGCCCTGGTGAGATCGAACGAGATGTCGTCGCCGCGATCGGCCCCGAGCGCGCCGCGGCACGCGGCTGGCGGGTGCTGATCGGGCTCACCGCCGAGGCGATGGGGCTGCCCCGCCACGTCTCCCAGCACCCGGGCGGCATGGTGATCTCGACCCAGCCCCTGCTCGACGTCTGCCCGGTCGTGCCGACGGCGATGGAGGGACGGCAGATCGTCCAGTGGGACAAGGACTCCTGCTCGGACGCCGGCTTCCTCAAGATCGACCTGCTCGGGCTGGGGATGCTCTCGGCGGTCGAGCGCTGCGTCGAAGAAGTTGGCCGCACGCGGGGGGAGCGGCTCGACCTCTCGCGCATCGATCTCGACGACGTCGAGACCTTCGAATCGATTCGCGCTGCCGAGACGACCGGCGTCTTCCAGGTCGAGAGCCGCGCCCAGATGCAGATGCTGCCCCGCACGCGGCCCGAGAACCTCGACGACCTCACCGTTCAGGTTGCGCTGGTCCGCCCCGGCCCGATCCAGGGCGGCGCGGTCCACCCATATATAGAGCGCCGCAAGCGGCTGCGCGAGGATCCCGCCTACGAGATCCCCTACGAGCACCCGTTGCTGGAGCCGGCGCTGAAGGACACCCTCGGGGCGATCGTCTACCAGGAGCAGGTGCTCGAGGTGGCGATCGCCCTCGCCGGCTTCACCCACGCCGAAGCGGACGGGCTGCGGCGGGCGATGAGCCGCAAGCGCTCCAAGGACGCGATCGAAGAGTTCCACGACCGCTTCCTGGTCGGTGCCGTGGGGGCGAACGAGGTCTCACTCGAGGTGGCGGAGCGGGTCTGGGATCAGATTCAGGGCTTCTCCGGCTTTGGCTTCCCCAAGGCGCACTCGGCCGCCTTCGCCCTGCTCGCCTACCACTCGGCCTGGCTGCGGATCAACTACGCGCAGGAGTTCCTCTGCGCGCTGCTCAACGAGCAGCCGATGGGGTTCTACCCGCCCGACGCGCTGGTCCACGAGGCGCAGCGCCGCGGCGTCCGCCTCGCCCCTCCCGACGCCAACGGCAGCCGCGTCCTCTGCCATGTCGAGACACCCGGGCAGGTGGGGGAGCCGGAGCTGCGCGGCGGGCGCAGGGTGCGGATCGGGCTCGGCTACGTCAAGGGGGTGCGGGAGGAGGAGATGAAGAGCCTGGTCGCCGAGCGCGAGCGCGGTGGGCCCTACCGGGACGTCGCCGACCTGGCCTCGCGCTCCGGCGCCCGCCGCGACGGGCTCGAGCGCCTCGCCTGGGCCGGCGCCCTCGACGAGCTGGCGTCCACGAGGCGGGTGGCGCTTTGGGAGGTGGGGGTGGCCGGGACCGGAGTGCGACATGGCGAGGGGATGCAGATGGCGCTGCCGCTGGGGACGTCGGAGGCGCCCGAGCTGGAGCCGCTGGGCGAGTGGGCGGAGGCGATCGCCGACTACCGCTCGACCGGGATGACGCTGGGCGAGCACCCGATGGGGTTGATGCGCGAGGGCCTCACCCGCGAGCTGTTGCGCAGCACCGACCTGGAGAAGGTCGAGGACGGCGCGATCGTCGAGGTGGGGGGGATGGTCGTCGCCCGCCAGCGCCCCGAGACTGCCAAGGGGATCGTCTTCATGCTGCTCGAAGACGAGCGCGGCACGGTCAACCTGATCGTGCCCCCACCCGTCTACGAGCGCCACCGTGCCGAGGTCCGCACCTCGCCACTGGTCCGTGCCAAGGGCAGGCTGGAGCGCCGTGAAGGAACGACCAACGTCCTCGTCTCCGAGGTGACCGAGTTGCACTACGACCCCGCCCGGCTGCCACCGAAGCACGAGCGGGCGGTCACACAGTTCGAGGCCGTGGCTCCTGCCGGCCACAGCTTCGGCCGCCGCGGGCACTGATGGCGATGACGCTCTCGACACACAATTGGCTCACAAGGTCTTGCTCCGGAGCGCCATCTGCGAAACGTCTTGTCGTAGCGTATGCGACCATGTACAAGATGAGAGAGAGCTGCGTCAACGATCGGCTCGACGGGCTGCACAAGCTCCTGATCTTCGCCACTTTCGCCTTCACGTCAGCGACGCTCGCCGGCTACGGCGCGATGGTTGCCCTGATCGTCACCCGCACCTAGCTCAAATACCCCCGCAGATCGATGAAGCGTCCACTCGGGGATACTCGTTCCATCACTCTGGATTAACTTAGGAAAAAACGGGTAGCGGGCCTGCGCTTCCTGGGCTCAAAACCCGGCCCGAATTCGAGAGGAGATGGATATGACCCAGTCAACCCAGTCCAGCCCACGGCGGTTGCGGCGAGCGGCGGCTCTGGCACTCGCGATGCTCGCGGCCCTCGCCGTCTTCGCCGCCGGCGCCCGCGCTGCGAACTACGTCGCCCTCGGCGATTCCTACGCCGCCGGCCCGCTCGTCCCCAACCAGATCGCGCCGCTCGGCTGCCTCAAGTCGGACCACAACTACGCCCACCTGGCGGCGCCGACGATCGGCCTGCCGCTGCGCGATCCAACCTGCAGCGGGGCGACCACCGATGACATGACCAACCCGCAGGAAACCGAACTCGGCACCAACCCGCCGCAGTTCAACTCACTCGACGCGGAAACGACGCGGGTCTCGCTGACGATCGGGGGCAACGACATCGGCTTCTCCGATATCGCCCTCGATTGCATCACGATCAACCCGTTCAGCACCCCCTGCAAAGACAAATACACCGCCGGCGGCAAAGACCAGATCGCCGAACGGATCGCGGCCACGGCGCCGAAAGTGGACGCGGTGCTCGACGGCATCAAAGCCCGCTCGCCCTCGGCGAAAGTCTTCGTCGTCAACTACGCGGCGATCTTCCCCGAGACCGGCTTCGGCTGCTGGCCGCAGATGCCGATCGGCTTCGGCGACGTGCCCTACTTGCGCGCGAAACAAAAAGAACTGAACGCGATGCTCGCCACTCAGGCGGCAGGTAACGGCGCGACGCTTGTCGATTGGTACAAAGCCAGCATCGGCCATGACGCCTGCAAGGGCAGCTCGACCCGCTGGGTGGAGCCGGTCGTGCCGACCAATCCGGCGGCCCCGATCCATCCCAACCTGGCCGGGATGACGGGTGCGGCCGCGATCCTGGGCCCGGTGGCGAAATGAACTGAGTCCAGGCCGCAATGACCTATCCCGGTAGGGGTTCCACTTAACTTTTTCCGAAGACAGCAGGTGGCCGTCCGCGGTTGTCGCCGCGGAAAAAGTACAAGACGTTCCACCCCTACCGGGATAGGTCTACACGAGCTGTGGCTCGGGCATCGGGAACAGACTGAGGAAGCGGCGAGCTTCCTTCTTGCTGCCTTCGATGCGAGCTGCGCCCGACCCAAGCGCGTCCTCGAGCGGCAGCTGGCCGGTGAGCAGCGCGGCCAGGGTGGGCGCGTCGGTCTCGATCGCCACGGCCGGGCTCTCGGCCTCGCCACGCTCGAGCGCGAGCTCGCCGCCGGCGATGTCGACGCGGAACCGCTCCTCGCCGAGCCGCAGCTCGTAGCTCGCCTTCAACCCGGCGGCGGCGTCGGGGTCGAACAGCGAGCGCAGGGCGAGGACGATCGAGTCGGCGCCGATCTCCTGGTGCTCGGGCGGCAGGGGCGAACGGGCGCCCCAGGCGCCCAGCTTGGTCACCACCGGCTCCAGCTCCTTGCCCCACTCGGTCAGCTCGTAGACCTGGGATGCCGCCGGCGGCGGCAGTTTGCGACGATGGACGACACCGCCCTGCTCGAGTTCACGCAGACGCTCGGAGAGGATGTTCGGGCTTGCGTTGGGCAGGCCGTGACGCAGGTCGGTGAAGCGCTTCGGGCCGAGCAGCAGCTCGCGCACGATCAGCAGGGCCCATCGCTCGCCGACGAGGTCGAGGGCGTAGGCGAAACGACAAGCATCCCCGTATGAGCGCTTCGTTCCCACGGCGACCAGTTTAACCCATTAGTACAACTTTGCAACTAAGAAGTCCTGTTTGGCAACCCTTTGCTAGGGTAGCCGCAATGACGACCCGAACCCGATCCCGGAGGAGGCGACCGAGATGAGCGCCAGTCCCGCAGCACCCGCAGCCGCCACCAAGCACGCCGAGGACGGCAACCGCTGGATCGCCCTCTACGTGCTCTGCGCGGGGATGCTGATGATCGTCCTCGACATCACGATCGTCAACGTCGCCCTGCCCTCGATCCAGGACGACCTCGGCTTCTCCCAGAGCAACCTCGCCTGGGTCGTCAACGCCTACCTGGTTCCCTTCGGCGGCCTGCTGCTGCTCGCCGGCCGCCTCGGCGACCTGCTCGGCCAGCGGCGCGTCTTCCTCGCCGGCCTCGCCGTCTTCACGACCGCGTCGCTGCTCTGCGGGCTCTCGCAGAGCCAGGAGATGCTGATCGGCGCCCGCTTCGTCCAGGGCGTCGGTGGCGCGCTGACCTCGGCGGTGATCCTGGGAATGATCGTGACGATGTTCCCGGAGCCGCGCGAGCAGGCGAAAGCGATCGGCGTCTACGGCTTCGTCGCCTCCGCCGGCGGCACGATCGGCCTCCTGATCGGCGGCGTGCTGACCGAGGCGATCGCCTGGCACTGGATCTTCTTCATCAACCTGCCGATCGGGATCGGGACCGCGCTGATGGCGCGGCGGCTGATCACCGACTCACCCGGCCTCGGCTTCGGCCAGGGCGCCGACATCCTCGGCGCAGCGTCGATCACCGCCGGCCTGATGCTTGGCACCTACACGATCCTCGGCGTCAACGAGCACGGCTGGGGCTCGGCGCAGACGCTCGTGCTCGGGGCGATCTCGCTGGCGCTCGGCGCAGCGTTCCTGATCCGCCAGGCGCGCATCGTCAACCCGCTGATGCCGCTGCGGCTGTTCCGCTCGCGCAACGTCTCCGGCGCCAACGCGCTGCAGATGCTGCTCGTCGCCGGGATGTTCTCGATGTTCTTCCTCGGCGCCCTCTACCTGCAGGAGATCCTCGGCTATGACCCGCTCCAGGTCGGCCTCGCCTTCCTCCCGGCCACCCTGGTCATGGGCACCCTCTCGCTGGGCTACTCCGAAAAACTGATCATGCGCTTCGGCCCCCGCGCCTGCCTGATCCCGGGCATGGCGCTGGTCGGAGCCGCGCTGCTGCTCTTCGCCCGCACGCCGGTCGACGGCAGCTACCTCACCGACGTGCTGCCGCCAATGCTCCTGATCGGGGTCGGCATCGGGACCTCGTTCCCCTCGCTGATGACCCTGGCGATGTCGGGGGCGACGCCGGAAGACGCGGGGCTCGCCTCGGGCGTGGTCAACACGAGCGCTCAGGTTGGCGGCGCGATCGGCCTCGCCGTTCTCGCGACGCTGGCGACGGAGCGGACCAGCACGCTGGAAGCCGGCGGCACCGCTTTCAAGGCCGCGCTCAACTCGGGCTTCCACCTCGCCTATCTGGTCGGCGCCGGGCTGGTTGCCGTCGCCCTCGCGATCGCGGTCTTCGTCCTGCGCTCCGAACCGATGCCGGACCCAGCAGCCGCGATGGCCGAAGGCGCCGCGGGCGAGGAGCCCCACGGCACCCGGGAGCCCGCTTACTCGGAGGGGTAGGACAGAAAATCGGACGAGCGCTGCATTCGCCCCGTCATACGTGGCAAATGCAGCGCTCGTGAAAGTTTTGGCTCTGGCTTGACGGTGCGCCACCGCCGCGTAGTGTGGGTCGCGAATGCCCCCGCAGACCCGATACGCGCGCAGCGGCGACGTCGGCATCGCCTACCAGGAACTCGGCGAAGGCGAGCTCGACATCGTCGTCGCCTACCCCTACCTCTCCCACCTCGACCTGATGTGGGAAAACCCAGCGCTGGTGCGGTTCCTGCGCCGGCTCGGCTCCTTCGCCCGGGTGATCACCTTCGACCGCCGCGGGGTCGGGTTGTCGGATCCCGTGGACGGCACGACCACGCTGGAGGAGCGGATGGACGACCTGCGCGCCGTGATGGACGCCGTTGGGTCCGAGCGCGCGGCGCTGTTCGGCATGTCGGAGGGAGCGATGACCAGCATGCTGTTCGCCGCCACCCACCCGGAGCGGGTCTCGGCGCTCGTGCTGTGGGGTGGGATGGCGCGGTCCACCTGGGCTGAGGACTACCCCTGGGCAGCGCCGAAGGAGGCGCTGCTGGAAGCTGACATGGAGCTGACGAACCCCCACTGGGGTGAGGGGGCGACGCTTGAGATGTTCTCGCCGAGCCTCGCCGGTGACCCCGCCGCGCGCCAGGGCCAGGCTCGCTACGAGCGCCAGGCTGCGAGCCCGATGCGGGCGCATCAGCTCCTGAAGATGTTCCTCGAGGCGGATGTGCGCGACGCCCTGCCGCTGATCCACACGCCCACCCTGGTCATGCACCGCCGCGGCGACCGCGTGGTCAACTACCGCGCCGCCCGCTGGCTGGCCGAGCAGATCGAGGGCAGCCGCTATGTCGAGCTCGAGGGTGAAGACCACTTCCCCTGGGTGGGGGAGAACGGGATCGAGGCGATGGACGAGGTCGAGGAGTTCCTCACCGGCGTGCGGCCGGTCCCAGCTCCGGAGCGGGTGCTGGCGACGGTCCTCTTCACCGACATCGTCGACTCGACCCGGCTCGCCGGGGAGATGGGCGACCGCCGCTGGCGCGACCTGCTGGAGCGTCACCAAGAGATCACCCGGGCCCAGCTTGCTCGCTTCCAGGGGCGCGAGGTGAAGACGACCGGCGACGGCTTCCTCGCCGTCTTCGACGGCCCGACCCGCGCGGCGGAATGCGCGCGCGCGATTGCCGACGCGATGCCGGCGCTGGGAATCGAGGTCCGCGCCGGCTTGCACACGGGCGAGGTCGAGCTGATGGGTGACGACGTCGGCGGCATCGCGGTCCACGTCGCCGCTCGCATCGCCGCGCTGGCCGGGGGCAGCGAGGTCCTCGTATCGCGCACCGTGCGCGACCTCTCCGTCGGCTCGGGGATCGAGTTTGCCGGCGCCGGCCGCCACGCGCTCAAGGGCGTCGCGGAAGAGTGGGACGTCTACCGCGTCGCCGCGACCCCGCTCTCGCCGAGCGGCGTCAGCTGAGCGGCGCGTTGGGGCGAGTTACTCGGGTATATCCCGAGAAAGTCGCCCCGCGCGGTCCCCCACGGCCCAGATCGCGACCGCCGGCGGCGCGAGCAGGAAGGCGAGCGAGGCGAGCTCGGCGATCGCGTCGCCGGTGCCGAAGCTCTCGAGGTGGGTGGCGTGGAAGAAGAGGTGGATCGCAGCGGTCAGGAGCCAGGCCGAGGAGGCGGCGCGGACCAGGGTCGGCTGCAGCGTCCAGGCAGCCCAGCCGAAGAGCACGGAAAAGCCGAGGTAGAGGCTGCCGACGTCGGTGACGAGGTGCTCGTTGTACGGCGGCAGCAGGTCGACCCAGTGCCGGATGAAAGGGAAGTCGCCGTAGAAGGACTCGGGCGCGAAGGTCGCCGGTAGGCCGACGGCGAGGGTGGAGACCACGAGGATCAGCAGCGCCGCGCGGGCGAGGTTCTCCATCAGCAGCGCCCGGTCGTCAGCCATTCGCCAGCCACTGCTCGAAGGTGCGACCGCCCGCCGCCGCGCCGGGGTTGCAGAGCGCGCCTTCGCGCAGCGGGCGGCCGATCGGCCCGATCATCGGGAACCGCAACGGAAGCGCCCTGTGGCCCACCCCCCGCCAGGCCTTGGCCAGCTCGGACAGCGTCAGCACCTCGGGGCCGGCGATGTCCGGCAGCCGGCCGGCTGGATCGGCGTGGGCCGCTCCAGCCAAGCGCTTCGCCACCAGCGGCGGGTCGACCGGCTGGAAGCGGGCGCTGCCAGAGCGGACGACCCCGAAGCGCGCGTCCTGCTTGAACAGGTAGTCGATCAGGGTGTGGAACTGGGTTGCGCGCAACAGGCTCCAGGGCATCGCGCCGGCGGCGATCGCTTCCTCCTGTTCGACCTTGACCTTGTAGTAGGCCATCGGGACCCGCTCGCAGCCGACGATCGAGACGCCCACGTAGTGCCGGGCGCCGGCCTCCGCCCCGGCGCGCAGCAGCCGCTTCGTGCCCTCGACCATGACCGGGGCCGCGCGTCGCGGCGTGCTCGAGTTCGAGGCGTCGACGATGACCTCGACGCCGCCGAGCGCCTCGGCCAGGCCCTCGCCGCTGGTCAGGTCGACGCGCTGGTGCGAAACGCCCTCGGGCATCGTCCTTCGGGGCTTGCGACTCAGCGCCAGCACCTCGTCTCCGCTCGCGGCCAGGGCCGCGACCAAGGGCTTGCCTAGAACTCCGGTACCGCCGACCACCGCGACCTTCATGGCGGATCAGGATATTGCCCGGCGGCTAGGCGGCCGGCTGCGGCTGGCGGAAGAGCTCCGCCGAGGGGATGCCGATGACCTCGCCCCGGAAGCGCTTCTGCTTGCCGTAGACGACCCAGGTGGTGTCGATTTCGCCGATGTCGAGGTCGAGCCGCAGCTCGTCGGCGTGCTCCTCGACGTGCTCCATGTGGGTCAGACCGGAGTCGTAGCGGCCGGCGAGCAGCTCTTCGGCGACGATCGGCTTCGAGGCGACGTCGATCACCTCCTCCCACTGGGAAAGATCCACGTAGCCCTTGGTCGCCGGCACGATTCCCAGCGAGCGCGGCCTCTCCACCTCCTTACGAGTGAGCAGCACCAGGTGCTTGGTCGGGTAGATGAAGGTGTCCACGACCCAGACCTCGGTCCAGTACTTCTCGGTGATCTCGTGCACCTTGGGGTGGGCACTGCACTGGACGAGGAAGGCGCCGGGGGTCTCGCGCAGCATCTCCAGGCCGACGAAGAAGTCGGTGATCAGCTCGATCCCGTAGTCCTCGATCCCCTGGAAGGCGGCGTACTCGTTCACCGCCCGCTCGTGGCAGGTCCCGCCCGGTCCGAGCGTGATGAACGTGGTCTTGTCGCCGAGCGTCTCGCCTGCCCCCATCGGCATTCAAGATTACTCGACTAAACGCGCTCGGTCCAGGCGAAGGCCGGTTGGGGGTTCGCCGAGTGAGTTAGACGACGGGCGGCGGCTCTCCCTCGGCGCTGGCCGCGAGCGCCGTGTCCCAGCCGCAGACCATGCAGGCGTGGCGAAACGCCGAGCGGGCGAACTCGAGCGCGTAGGCGTGCGGATCGGCGGCACCGCGGACGTCATCCCAGTCGAGCAGGTACTCGCCCAGCCCGTCGTCCCAGCGCGCCGCCTCGGGGTCGAGGCCGGCCTCGGAGAAATCGTCGGGAGCGGGGTGCGCGTAGGAGAAGAAGGCCGCTTTGCCGTAGCGGCCGTCGCCAGGCCACCAGCCCAGCTCGATCAGCTGCGCATCGCCGCCGTTGCGCATGATGAAGTCGTCCGACGGCGGCTCGGCCGGCAGGCCGGAGTAGAGGTTGACGGCGAGGTCGAAGGAGCCCCACCATGCGTTCACCGGGCTCGAGCGCCCGCGAAAGGGGGCGCGGAAGTCGGCGAGCACGAGGGCTGCCTGGGTCGCGGCGGCGAAGTAGGTGGTGACCTCTTCGGGCTCGTAGGTCGCGTGCTCGGTGTCCTCGTCGAGCGGGACGCTCCAGGTCACCTCCTGCGGCGTCGGGTCGATCTCGACCGGCCCCGCCAGCTCGGCCACCCCGGCCAGCAGCTCCCGGGTCACCTCGCCGACGGCCCGGTGCGGGGTCAGCGGCAGCCGCCGCGACCGGCCGTCGCTGTGCTCCGCGACGACCTCGTGGCTGTGCAGGTCGAGCGCCACGACCAGAGCCCCGGAACCGTTCGGCGCCGGCAGCGGCGCCGTCTCCCAGCCGCGCGCGGTCAGCCGCAGCGCCGCGTGCTGGAGCTGGGGCTCGGCGGGGGCGAGCCTCGCCGCGAGCTTGCCCAGCACCTGGGTGTGGGCGTGCAGCGTGTCGCAGGTCGCCGCCCAGTCCTCGTAGGAAACGGCGGGCCATGACTGCGGCGGCATCGATTGAAGATAGCGCCGCTCTACTATCGCCTCATGCCTTACCGCCTCGAGGCGGACGAGAAGCCAGCCGCCGGGATGCGGCGGATCGCCTTGGAGCGCGCGCAGCGCGCGGCCGAGCGGTTGCGCGAGGCCGGGTCGGCCGAGGATCCGTCCGACCGCATCCACGCCGCCCGCAAAGACCTGAAGAAGCTGCGTGCTGCGGCTCGGCTGCTGCGCCGCGAGCTGGGCGACGATCTCTACCGGGCCGAAAACGAGCGCTACCGGGAGGCCGCCCGCCCGCTCTCCCCGAGCCGCGACGCCGAGGCGAAGTTGGAGGCCCTGGAAGACCTGTGCGAGCGCTTCCCGGGTCGCCTCACCCCGACCGACACCTCGGACTGGCTCGACCAGCTGCGCCGAGAGCGTGATCTCGCCGTCGCCGCGGCGCGCGAGGGCGACGCCGACTCGGTCGGGGCGGCGCTCGAAGCCGTCGAAGCGGGACGCGCGCGGATCGAGGCCTGGCCGCTGGCGACCGATTCCTGGCAGCTGGTCGGCCCGGGCATCGATCGCGCTTACCGCCGCGGCAGGCGGGAGATGAGGCGGGCCGCGGAGGAGCCGAGCGGGGCGAACATGCACCAGTGGCGCAAGCGCGCCAAGGACCTCTGGTACCACCTGCGCATCCTCCGCGACGCTCGCCCCAAGGCGCTCCGCGAGAGCCTCGACCAGGCTGATCGGCTCGCCGACGTCCTCGGCGACCACCACGACCTCACCGTCCTCCGCGACGACCTCCTGCGCCGCGAGCTGCCGCTTGCCGAACGCCCCGCTCTGGTCGCTGCGATCGCAGAGCGCCAGGCGGAGCTCGCCGGCGCCGCTTTCGACCTCGGCGAGCGCCTCTACGCCAAGAAGCCCAAGGCCTTCCGCCGCAGGATGCGCCGCGGTTGGAAGAAGTGGCGCAAGGGGTAGGAGACCTAGCTACTTGGAAGAGTCCTGCTCGCCGGGCCAGCTGCCGGTCAGCGAGGCGAAGCCGAGACGGGCGCCACGGTCGACCATCCCTTTGACCAGGCGAAAGATCGCTCCCTCCAGAGCCAGCGCCAGCGCCAGCTTCGGGTAGGAGACTTCGCGGTCCTCCGCCTCCGGCGCCTCGTGGTCGTCGAAGATCGCCCAGGCTTTCTCGAAGCCCTTCTGGGCGGCGAAGCCAGCCGCGAGGCCGGCGAGGATCCCGATCGGGGCGAAGAGGAGCTTCATGCCGCCGGGCTACCCGGCGCTAAGAGGGGGGAAACGCGAGGCGCCGTGACGTGCTCGGATACGTGCTGGTCAGGCCGGCGCCAGGCGGCGCTGCGCGCGCGAGGGCAGCAGCAGGGCTGAGCCGCAGACCATCGCGAACGCCGTCGCCTGCAGGGCGATGCCCAGCGGGTCGGCGGAGAGCGGATCGCCGAAGACGAGCACGCCGCCGGCGATCTGGGTCGCGTTGGCGACAAGGCCGATCAGGCCGATCGTCTCGATCGCCTGCCCTCCCTGCAGCGCCGCGACGACCGCGTACTGGGCCATGACGCCGCAGGCGACGGTCAGGGCGATCCAGGGCGCTAGCACCGCGAGCGATACCTCGCCGGCGCCGAAGAGTCCCTTGATCGCGACCCCGGCGAAGGCGATCAGGGTGCCGGCGAGCACTGCGAGGAGCACTCCCCGGCGAGCGGCAAGCCGCTGCGAGCGGTGGCCGAGAGCGAGGCCGAGGGCGACCAGCGCCAGCCCGCCCTCGAAGCCGAGGATCGCGCCGACCGAGAACTCCGAGTGGCTGCCGTGCAGCTGCGGCAGGGTGAGCGCGAGCAGCGCCAGCCCAGCTCCACCCAACCCAAGCGCCAGCCACTGCTGGCGCTCGACCGGGTCGCCGAAGAGCCGCTGCGAGAGGACGGCAAGGGTCACGGCGCCGCCGGCGAGCACCGCCTGCACGATCGAGATCGGCGCCATCGAGAGCGCCGCGACGTGGATCAGCCAGGCGATCGCCGCCAGCGCCCAGCCGGCCGCGAACCAGCGCGAGCCAGCCAGGGCGCGGGCGCTGCGCAGCGGTCGCCGGATCTGGATCGGCGCCGTGCGGTGGCAGCCCCGGTGCTTGAGCAGCGAGGCGAGGTTCGTCATCAGCGCGGCGAGAAGGGCGAGTGCGATTCCTACCTGCATCGAGATGCGGCCCTAGCGCCGGCTGATCGCTTGTCGGGCGGTGACGACGGCAGAGGCCGAGGTGTGGCAAGCCTTGGCGATCGCGTTGTCGGCGCGATCGGGGGCGCGGCGCACCTCGAACTCGACCAGCCCGGCCCGCCGCAGTTTGGCGCGAGCGTCGCTACTGCAGTTCTCCGGCGCCGCGTCGAGGGCCGCCTCCGCGGCGCGCTCGCGGCGACAGATGAGGCAGAAACGACCATCGTCCCCGCTGGCCCAGCTATCCGGCATGGGCACCTCGCCGCCATCCATCTGACCGACGGAGACGCCGCAGCGGTCGCAGGTCCATTTTTGGGCAGTTGGGGCAGCTGCGGTCATCGCGCCGCCTTCGTCCGGCGACGCCGCCGCGAACGCCGCGCCGCGCCCTGCGGCCGCTGTTGCTGGGGCTTGGAGGGTTGGCGACCCCCTCGTTCGCGGTCGAACTCGCGGACGAGGCCAAGGGCGACGGCCATCCGCCGCACCTCGTCGACCTGGTCGGCGAGCACGAAGCTGATCCCGGTGCCGCTGCGCCCGGCCCGGCCGGTGCGGCCGACCCGGTGCACGTAGGAGTCCTGGTCACCGGGCGCGTCGAAGTTGACGACCTGTGTGATCCCGTCGACGTCGATCCCGCGAGCGGCGACGTCGGTCGCGATCAGCGCTTCGATGTCGCCTCTCTCGAAGCGGGCGAGGGCGCGTTCGCGTTGGCCCTGGCTTTTGTCGCCGTGCATCGCGGCTGCCTCGACCTGGTGCTTGCGCAGGCGTTTGACGAGGCGATCGGCGCCGCGCTTGGTGCGAACGAAGACCAGCGTGCGCCCGCCGCCCTCGCCGCGCAGCTGCTCGACCAGGTGGTCGAGCTTGGCGCTCTGGGAGTCGACGTGGAGGAAGCGGTGCTCGATGTCGGCCGCTTCGGCCTCGCTTGCCGCGCGGGTGTGGCGCCGTGGATTGCGCGTGTAGGCGGCGGCGATCTTGCCGGTGGCGCCCTCGAGGGTCGCCGAGAAGAAGAGGGTCTGGCGATCGCCGGGGGTATCGGCGACGATCCTGTCGACCGCCGGCTTGAAGCCCATGTCGAGCATGCGGTCGGCCTCGTCGAGAACCAGGACCTGGATCCGGCTCAGCGAGATCACGCCGCGCGCGATCAGGTCCTCGAGCCGGCCGGGGGTGGCGACGACGATGTCGGCCCGCTTGGCGGCGGCGCTCTGCGGGCCGAAGCCGACGCCGCCGTAGACGGCGGCAATTCGCAGCCGTCGCGCGTCGGCGACCGACCCCAGCTCGTCGACGATCTGACCCGCCAACTCGCGGGTCGGGGCGAGGACGAGGGCAGAGAGGTGCTTTGCGCCCGGCTCGACCCGGTCGACGAGCGGCACGCCGAAGGCGAGCGTCTTGCCGGAGCCGGTCGGCGACTGGACGAGAAGGTCGTGACCGGCGAGCGCATCGCGGATGACCATCTGCTGGACGGGGAAAGGTTGGTCGATGCCACGCTGCGAGAGTGCGCGCACGACATTGTTGGAAACGCCGAGATCGGCGAAGGACATGATTTTGTGAGCTCCTTTTTGAGCGATAGGGGAGATCCAGCGACCCCTAAACGCAAAGCAGCGCACGGAGGAAACGGAACCTCTCGGGAGGCGTTTGGCCGAACCCGACCTCTCCACCGTAGCAGCCGCAACCGAGATCGCCGGTGGTTACCGTCCAGCCGCCATCCGCTCCACGCCCCGTTCCAGCTTGGCCGCGCTCGTTGCGCCGGGGGGCGCCGGCACCGCTCTGAAGGTCGGCGCGGGGAGCTTCAGCCGGAACTCGATCTGCCCCGCCGCGTCGAACTGGGTGACGAGAGGATTGTCCCCCCAGCTGACCAGCCAGCCGCCGTCCGCGAGCTGCCGGGCAGAGCCGCAGCAGTGGCTGGCCTTCACCTCCGGATCGTTGAGCTGGCCCTGGTAGATCGCTTTGCGCTGCTCGAGATCGAGGCGGTAGAAGACGACCCTTGGCCGCCGCGGGCGATCCTTGCCGTTGTCGAAGATGCTGAGGCTGCCGTCGGTGGCGATGCGGGCGTCGTGCTGACCGCCGAGCAGCTTTCGCGCCGGGTCGCCGACGACCTGCAGTGAGTCGGGAGTCTCGATGCCGCCGAGCTTCCAGGCGATCTCGCCGCTCGAGCGGCGGATCCCGTACACCGCGTCGGTGTGGCGGGTGGAGATCACCACTTCGTCGGGCCCGCGCGGCTCGATCGAGTTGATGTGCACGGGGTCGAAGGACTCGAGGCCCTGCAACCGCCGCCGTGGGTTGGCCAGCACGTTGCGCCACCAGCGCCCCGTCTCGTCGAGGGTGATGTGTCCCCGCGAGCTCCAGCGCCAGAGCAGCCGCCCCTCGGGATCGATTTCCTGGATTTCAGCGGAGACGACGGCCGCCTTGGCGGGCCCGCCGAAGCGCCGCAGGTCGGCGGTTTCGGGCACGTAGGAGTCGACCAGCACGTTGCCGTTGCCCAGCTCACGGAGCTCGTGGCCGTCGATGATGGCCCCCTTCGTCCGCACCAGGCGCAGCAGCTTGCCGGCGGGCGAGCGGATCTCGTGGGCCATGCGCGGGTCCAGCCCGTAGCCGTCGCCGAACGAGCGCGGCCAGGAGATCGTGCCGTTGGCGAGGACCTGCGCCCAGAGGGCGCGGGTGTCGGGCCTGTACCACCAGCGTGGCTCTCCCTCGCTGTCGAAGACGATCACCCAGGGGCGGGAGTCCTCGCTGTCCTGAAAGCTGACCGCGAAGAGCCCGGCGGGCGCCCGGCGCACGGATTCGAACTCCCATCGAGGGAAGTCAGCGGGCAGGCAGAGGGCCCCGGCTTTCGGTAGCTTGGCGCCGTCACAGCGCTCGGGGCCGGCGACCGCGGTGAGCTGCGCCTCTCCGGCGCTCCCGCAGCCGGCGAGCGCGAGCCCGATCACGGCGACGACGGCCAGCCTGGGCCAGGCGAGGCGGAGGAAGCGTCGACTCATCGCCAACGACTACCCAATGTGGCGCCCACCGACGCCTCGAGGCGGAGTCTGTCGACCCCGCCTCGGCGCAGGCTATTTACGGCTGCTCTGACCGACCTGGGTGGTCAGCGTCGCCTTCGAGGCCGAGTCGACCTTCGCTCCCTTGACCTTGAAGCGGAGCGTTCCTTTTCTCAGCTTCGAGACTTTGACGATGGTGAAGGTGGAGCTGGTCGTTTGCGTCACTTTCAGCTTGCCCGGTTTGCGCGAGGCGACCGCGACGAGGCCGTTCTTGCCGACCAGCCGCAGACCGGTGAGCTTGAACTTGTCCAGCGGGCTGGCCCAGGTCAGGGTGATCTGAACCGTCTTGGTCGCGGCGCCGATCGCGGCGCTGTGCGATTTGCTCTGACCCTCGCCGAGCGTGTCGGTGAACTGGCGCGGCGGCGTCTGACAGGTGAGCCCCGCGCTGACGCTGTTCATCACCGCCTGCAGCTCGCTGGCCTCTGCGACCGGGAAGTACTTGCCGCCGGTGTCTTTGGCGATTTTCTTCAGCCGCGCCTGGTCTTCGCCGGACGAGAGCCCCGAGCCGAAGCCGATCACGTAGGTCGGCACTTTGTGCCCCAGGTGGGCGTCGTTATAAGGGCCTTCGATGTGGCCGCCGTCGGTGAGGAAGATCTTTGCGTCGGCGTCCGGGTTGTCGGCGTCCGCCTTGGCGAAGGCCGAGTTGTAGTCGGTGGCGCCGTTGTCGGCGTGGATTGCCGTGTCGAGCGCCGTGCGCATCGCGGCCGCGTTCGGCCCCACGGGCTGGGGCGGGAAGAGGGTGTTGGCGGCGGGCTGTTCGAGGAAGCCGGAGCCGAACTCGATCGCGCCGAGTTGCGTGTTCGGAGAGAGGGTGCCGATCAGCAGGTTCATCGCCTGCACGCGGAGGCGACCCTCGTCGCTGAATTCCATCGAGATCGAGTCGTCGACGATCGCCTCGATGTCGTTCGCCCTCACGCACGAGGAAGCGCTGGTAGTTGCCGCGGTGGCGGTGGGCGCGCCAACCAGGCCGGCTATGAGCAGCACGGCGGCACCGGATCCCAGCAACAGCTTTGCGACTCGTCTCATCTGGCTCTCCCCGATCGGTAGCTGGTACGCCGCACCATAGCGCGGCAAACCTGGATCGCACCGAGGGTTACGGATGCTCCCGGACGTTTATCGCAGGGTCCTCGAGGGGTACCTGTCGAGGTCCGCGAAAAACGACGGAAGGAATACACATGGGCATACTCGACAAGCTCACCGGCAGAGCGAAGAAGGCAGCCGGAGACCTCGCCGACGACGCATCGCTGCGTCGCGAAGGCAGGCTCGAGGAGAAGAAGGGCGAGGCGAAGGAGGAGCGCGACCAAGCCCGCGAGCACGCCGACGAGAAGGCCGAGGAGGCCGCGGACCTCGAGCGCAAGACCTGAGCCTCGCGTGAGATCGCCCCGACCGGGGCGATCTCAGCGCGTGTGCTCGGCCAGGTGGTCGAGCAGCCCCGGCATCCCAGCTTCGCGATGGGCCCGGCGCTGGGTGTCGGCGCCGTTTCCCTCCCGCAGGATTCGCTCGATTTCCTCCAGCGCTGCCTCGCCGCCCAGCTCGCGGGCGTAGGGGCGGGTCGAATCGAGCACCCTGCGGGCGGCATCTCGAGCCGGCTCCGGCGCGTCGCCGTCGAGCAACACGCTTGCGTCGAGGCCGTGGCTGGCGGCCTGGAAGTAGGACTCCTCGATGGCCTCCCGGTAAAGCCCGGGCGCGCTTGGCTGGTCGAGCTCCTTGGCTGCGATCGCCTGGATCAGCGCCGCGATCGCGGCGGACGTAGCGGCGTCGGTCTGTACGTCGACCGCGCGCACCTCGACCGTGCCGAGCCGCGGGTGGGGCCGGACGTCCCACCAGATGTAGGTGTAGTCGTCGACCCCGGCGGCGGCGATCAGCTGGTCGGCGACGCGGCAGAAATCCTCGTAGTCGCGGAACTGCCGCGGCAACTGGAAGCGCGGGTAGCCGCGCACGACGGAGGCTCGCGAGCTCGCGTTGCCGGAATCGACGCCCTCGCGAAAGGGCGAGTTGGCGGTGAGGGCTTGGAGCACGGGCAGGTAGACCCGGAAGGAGTTCGCGAGGTGCACCGCGGTCTCGGCGTCCGGAATGCCGACGTGCACGTGCAGGCCGCAAGGCGGCGTGCTCAGCAGGTCGCCGAAGTCCTGGCGGACCACCTCGTAACGGGGCTTGGACACGAGCTTGGCCTTGCCCGAGGGTGCCGCCGGGTGCAGCCCGGAGCCGAGCAGCTCGTAGCCGGCCTCTCGGATCGCCCGCCTCGTCTCTCTCAGCTGCCGCAGCACCTCGCCGGAGTCATGGCAGACACCCGTCTTCAGCTCGATCTGCTCGGCGAAGATCTCCGAGGAGACCTGCGCGGCGAACGGTGCGGCGACGGCGTCGAGGACGGCGTCGCTCGCCGCGATCAGCTCGTGGTCCGGGCCGACGAGCAGCAGCTCCTCCTCGACACCCAGCGAGAGCGGCGGCGAGGCGCCGAACCGATGCGCGTGGAGATCGGGCTCAGCGTGGGAATCGGGGGGCGGTGGGGAACGGTCGGGGCCACGCATCAGCGGCTGGGCAGCGCCTCACGGGCGGCGATCGCGTGCAGGTCTTCGGCCCGGTCGCGCTGGCGGATCGCGCGCTCTATCAGCTCACCGAAGCCAACCCCGCCCTGGCTCGGGCCGAGAGTGCGCTCGAGCGCCTGCCACATCTGCAGCTTTCCCGTGATGCCGATGGCGAGCATCTCGATCTCGACCAGGCGGCTGAGCGGGGAGTAGCCAGTCAGCCGTCCGTTGGGCTTGAGACGGCCCAGCTTCTCGGCCGCCCAGGCAATGGCCGGTTTGACCATGCTTCGCCGGATCCCGAGCTGATCCATCAACCGCACCAAGATCTCGCGATCGGCTTCGATCTCCCCGCAGAGGCTCGCGAGGGGCTGGCTGAGCTCGCTGTCCTCGCTGTTGCTCGACCGCAGCCTGCGGCAGAGCTCGACGCCGAGCGCCGATCCGGCGAGGTGATCGTTGAGGTAGATGGCCAGCAGCCGGTTGCGATCCATGGGACGGCTGTGGTACCCCGGACGCTCTAAGACAAAACGGTTGCTGGCTATCGTCGGGAATCCGGATGGCTGCTGAGAAGCGCAAGAAGGGCCGCAAGCTCGGCGAGTACGAGCGCAAGCGCGACCTCGGGGCCTCGCCCGAGCCGAAGCCCCGTCGCCGCCGTGGCAGGAAAGGCGCGCCCTGCTTCGTCGTGCAGGAGCACAGCGCGCGGCGCCTGCACTGGGACCTGCGCCTCGAGCACGACGGCGTCGCGGTGTCGTGGGCCGTTCCCAACGGCATCCCGCAGGACCCGAGCGAAAACCGCAAGGCGATCCACACCGAGGACCACCCGCTCGAGTATCTGGAGTTCGAGGGCGAGATCCCGGCCGGCGAGTACGGCGCCGGCACGATGCGGATCTGGGATCGCGGCACTTACGAGTGCCACAAGTGGGAGGAGGAGAAAGTCATCGTCAGCTTCGCCGGCGAGCGGCTCAGCGGGCGTTACGCGCTCTTCCGGGCCGGCGGGCCGAAGGACTGGATGATTCACCGCATGGATCCGCCCAGCGAGGTGCGCGATCCATTCCCCGAGTCAGTCGTGCCGATGCTCGCCCGCCTCGACGAGCTGCCGGCCAAAGAAGAGGGCTGGGGGGCGGAGATCAAGTGGGACGGGGTGCGCGCGATCGCCTACTGCCGCCCCGGCCGCCTCGCTCTGCAGACCCGCAACCTGCGCGACGTCACCGCCCAGTACCCCGAGGTGCGGCGGCTCTCACGCCAGCTGGGCGCCCGCGACGCGGTCCTCGACGGCGAGCTGGTCGCCTTCGACGCCGAGGGTCGGCCGAGCTTCTCCCGTCTGCAGCAGCGGATCCACCAGACCTCCGAGGCGGTGGTCCGCAGCCGGATGAAGACGCACCCGGTCACCTACGTGATCTTCGACCTGCTCTACCTCGACGGCGTGGACCTGATGGCCGAGTCCTACCGTCGTCGCCGCGAGTTGCTGGAGGAGCTGGAGCTCACCGGGCCCAGCTGGCAGATGCCTGCCTACTCGACCGGCCACGCCAAGGAGTTGCTCGCGGTCAGCGGGGAGCGGGGGCTGGAGGGGCTGGTGATGAAGCGGCTGGAGAGCGCCTACTCGCCCGGCAAGCGGACCGGCGAGTGGCTGAAGGTCAAGAACGTAGGCCGCCAGGAGTTCGTGATCGGCGGCTGGCTACCTGGACAGGGACGCCGGCAGGGACAGCTCGGCTCCCTCCTGATCGGCTATTACGAGGACGACGAGCTGCGCTACGCCGGCAAAGTCGGCACCGGCTTCTCCGATCGCGACCTGGCCGAGCTGACGAAGCGCCTGAAGCCGTTGCGGCGGAAGAAGAACCCCTTCGCAAGCGGCAAGGGGCCGCGGGCGGCGAGCTACGTCGAGCCCTGCCTCGTCGCCGAGGTCGAGTTCCGCGAGCTAACCGAGGACGGGCTGGTCCGCCACGGCTCGTTCAAGGGGCTGCGCGAGGACAAGCCCGCTGGCGAGGTGGTGCTCGAGTAGCTCGGGACGGCGTCAGCTAGGGCGAGACGGCGCGTTCCCGCCACTGCGTGCGTTCAGCGGGACCGGCATCGTGTCCGGAGCTTCGATCTCGGGGGGATCGGGCAGGCGAAAGGCCTTGAAAGTAAGCGGCGCCACGGTCCGGTCGCGAGCCAGGCAGCGCGGGCAGTTCTCGATCGTCGCCGCGTGCGTCGCGCTGTAGCGGCTGCCGCACTCGTCACACTGGAACATCTCTATCCCTCCTTTTGGACGCTTTGGATGTCAGTCATTACCACGAGGGCGTAGTGTCCAAACCCAGGTCCGACCACTGGCACCGGCCTGGAACGGCGACCTGGCAGCATCTGCCCATGCGCCGTTGCCTGATTGCTGGGGCCGTACTCGCTTTGGTCCTCATCCTGGCGCTCGCGCCGGCCTTGGCCGATCGGGGTGGAGTGGCTCAGGCCGCCGAGGCGGCGGCCGCCCCGCCGCGGACCGCCGTCGAGCGTGGGATCCGCGTCTGCGCGAATCGTGCGCGCCGGGCTCACGGCCTGGCGCCGCTGGCTTTCAGCAAGCCGCTGACCCAGGCCGCACGCCTGCACGCCCACAACATGGCCCGGCTCGGCTTCTTCGACCACACCGACCCCCAGGGCCGAGGTGTTGGTGAGCGGGTGGCGATCTTCGACCGGGCGGGCCGATTCACCTACCTCGGCGAGAACATCGCCGCCGGCCAGGGCTCGGCCGCCTCTGCCTGCGACAGCTGGATGGGCAGCGCCGGCCACCGGGCGAACATCCTCAACCCCGAGTTCACCCACATCGGCGGGGGATTCGCGGCTGGCCGCCCCTACCGCCGCTACTACGTCCAGGTCTTCGGCAGGCCGAGCCGCTGAGCTCGCCAAGCAAGTGGAATCGCGGCGACTCTGCCCGCCCCGCGAGGCTCGCCTATTCGGGAGCCGGGAGCTGCGACGCCATCTGCGCGTAGCCGGTGGCGCTGGGGTGGATGCCGGTGTCGCCGCCGATCACCCAGGGCTCGCCTTTGGCGGGGCCCGGGCAGAAGGAGAGGGGATGGGCGAGGAGGAGCTCGTCCTGGCTCGCGTCGGACTGGACGCTGCGGCCGTCGACCAGGTAGCCGAGGCTGGAGCAGGTGTATTCGGAGGGGAAGACCGGCGAGACGTCGATGCCGACGTTGAAGTGGGGTGGGGCGATCACCTGCAGCCTGGCGCCGTCGACTTCGGCCGCCACCGCGGCGATTTCGCCGTTCAGCATCGCGCCCATCATCGCGATCTGGGTCGCCGAGTAGGCGAGCGCCGAGGCCGGCACCGAGAGCGGGTACTGCATCAGGTAGATCGTCGCGTCGGTGTTGTCGACCAGCTCGGTGTAGAGGGCTTTCAGGTTGGCCCGCAGTTTCACCCCGGCGAACGCTTCTTCGATGCATTCGCGGTACTCGCCGGCGACGTCGGCCCAGATCGCGCAGCCCATGTTGTCGACGCCGAAGAGCATTTCGGAGAGCAGCGGGTTGGCGCCCGCCGTCAGCAGGACGTAGTCGGGGTTTTCGGCCTCGACCCGCTTGGTCGTGTCGTAGAGCTGGCCGCCGGGGCTCCAGTCCTTGGGTTCGGAGCCGCTGACGGCGAAGTTCGCGAAGTTGGTGACGCCGTGCTGGTTCGCCCACTGCGCCGCCCATGAGACGTTGTTGGAGAGGCCGTAGTCGGGGGCGTATTCGACCTGGGACGCTTCGTTGCTGCGGTCGAGCGAGTTCGAGGAGCAGGCGTCGTCGTAGGCCTTCGCCCCCGGCTTGCAGCTGAGCAGGCTGGTGAACTGCATCTGCGTGCCGTCGTCGTAGTAGCCGAAGCCGGCGGTGACCGAATCACCGAGCGCCCGCACAGAGACCTCGGCCCCGCTCAGGACCTTGACCTGGACCGGGGCCACCTGCTTCCCCTGGCGCGCCGAGGCTTTAGCGCCCGCTACCCGCCCGCGCAGCTCGAGTGACTCGGTTCCACGGAACGTGGCCTCCGGGCGGTAGATCAGCCGCCCGTCGCGGATGGTTGCCGCGCCGTGCGCGGCCCGCGAGACGCGCCAGCGGAGATTCGCCCCGCAGGCCGGCAGCCGGGCGGTGGCGGGCCGCCCACGCCTGATTCGCAGTTGGGGAACGGTGGCGCAGAGGCGCCGCGCGTAGCCGCTGGGCAGGTGCTGTCGCTCGGTGTCGCCGGCGGCGAGGTCGGCCTTGCCGTCCCGGTTGAGATCGAGCGCCGCGCTCGCGTTGACGACCGCGGTCGGTCGCGGCATCAGCCCGTGCCGGATGCGCCGCGTAGTGCGCCGGCTCAGGTCGATCCGGTGGACGAAGCGGAACCAGCCGCGCCGCTCCGGCAGTCGCAGCGGACCGCCGTTGGCGTGCGTCCGCGAGATCCAGGAGTCGATCGTGCCCCGCCGCGGCCGGCGCAGCGAGACCCTCAGCTCGAGCCGCTGCCCGACGAGTTGGATCGGGTAGCGAACCGGAATCAACAGGGCCCCGCGGCCGTCCACCGGCAGCGCCAGCCCGACCTGTCCCACCTCGACCGGCACCGGTTCGCGCGCGTTCGCGACGGGGGTCAGGAGTAGGCCGAGCAGGCAGGCGAGCGCGAGCAGGCGCGATGCGGTCATTGGGCTGGCACCGGTATGGCTATGACTTCGAGGCCCTCGATCCCGCTGAAATCATCTGGGTTGCAGGTATAGACAGGTAGATCGTTCGCAAGTGCGGTTGCGGCGATCATCGCGTCGTAGGCGCGTGCCGCTGTCTTTCGACCCGCCTGTCGCAGCGAGGCAGAGACCCTGCCGAAGGCGCGCGCGGCTGCGGCGTCGAAAGGAAGTGGAACGAAGTCCGCCTCGGCCTGCTGGAGATGCGCCTGGCGCGCGGTCTGCTCACGCGCACTCTGGGCTACGAGGGGGCCGACCGCCAGCTCGGCGAGGGTGATCGCGGTGATCAGCGGTTCGGTTGGGAGCGTGTCCGGATCGGTGATGCCTTGCAGGAGGAGCAGCGTCGAGGTGTCGAGGACCCCCCGCGTGACTCCTGGCGCTGGCTCGTCGCTCACAGAGTTGGGTCGAGCAGCCGGTCGACGTCCGTGCGTAGAAGGTTCGCATCGACGGGGGGGAGCCCGTTCCAGCGCCTCAATAGGGCGCTAGCCGAAAGCGGCGGCCTTATCGCGCGCAGTTCAGCCACCTCGCGCCCCGAGCGGGTGATCGTGATCTGCTCGCCGCGCGCCGCGCGGTCGACGACCTCACCGCCGTGATTGCGCAGATCCCGAATGCTTACATGAGCCATGAAAACAACTGTATCACGTGTGATACACGCAAGACCTCAGACGATTGCAGAAGCCAGGCGCTCATGGACGAAGCGGACCGCGGTGGCGCCCTCGCCGACCGCGGTTGCGCAGCGCTTGATTGAGCCGGCGCGGACGTCGCCGGCGGCATAGACGCCGGGGACGCTGGTCTCGAGCAGTCCCTCGGCTCCCGCCGCCTCACCGGTCAGGACGAAGCCCTTGGGGTCGCGGGCGACCGTGTCGCCTAGCCACTCGGTGCATGGCGCCGCGCCGAGGAAGAGGAAGAGGAAGGAGAGCGGCAGCTCGGTCCCGTCGCTGAGGGTGACCCCGTCGAGCTGACCGGCAGCGCCGTGCAGGGCGGCGATTTCGCTGCGATCGCGCACGGCGACGCCGTAGCGCTCGAGCTCGGCGATCAGGTAGTGCGACATCGTCTCGCCGAGGTCGGCGCGGCGGTGCAGGAGGGTGACGAGGGCGCCACCCCGCGCCAGCCAGACGGCGGCCTGGGCGGCCGAGTTGCCGCCGCCGATCACCCCGACCCGCTGGGCGCCGCAGAGTTGCGCCTCCGGCGGGCCGGCGGCGTAGAAGACGCTGATCCCCTCATAGTCCTCGAGGTCGGCGACCGGCAGGCGCCGGTATTCGGCTCCGGTGGAGAGCAGCACCGCGCGGGCGGCGATCTCGTTGCCCTCCTCGAGCTTGACCAGGTGCTGGGCGCCGCCTGGCTCGAGCGCCCGGGCGCGGTAGGGCGTCGCCGTGCGGGCGCTGAACTTGCGCGCCTGCGTTACGGCGCGGCTGGTCAGCTCGGTGCCGCTGATGCCGGCCGGGAAGCCGAGGTAGTTCTCGATCCGCCGCGAGGTTCCCGCCTGGCCCCCGAGGACGGTGCTCTCGATCACCAGCGTGTCGAGGCCCTCCGAGGCACCGTAGACGGCGGCCCCTAGGCCCGCTGGGCCGCCGCCGATGACGAGCAGGTCGACCTCCTCGCGCGGGGCCAGCTCGAGGCCGATTCCGAGCGCCCGCGAGAGCTCGCCGTTGCTCGGCCGCCGCAGCTCGGCGCCGCCGGGGAGGCGCACCAGGGGAAGCTCCTCCGGGCCGACGCGCTCGACCACGGCCGCCGCCTCTTCGCTCTCGGAAGGGTCGAGCCAGGAGTGGGGAAGCCGGCCGCCACGGGCGAAGTTGCGCAACCGCCGCGTCTCGGCTGAGTCGCGGCCGCCGATGATCTCGATCCCGACCCCCTGTCGCTGCTGGAGCAGCTCGCGGCGCTCGACGAAGGCCGAGAGAAGGAGGTCGGAGAGGGCGCTGTCCTCGAGCAGCAGCCGTCGCAACGTTTCGCGATCGACGGCGACGTAGCGGATCGGCTCGGTGACGACCGCGGTAAGGAAGACGGTCTGGCCGGAGAGCAGATTCATCTCGCCGAGGAAGCCGGAGGCGCCGTGGCGGACGATCTCTTGGCCAGCAGCGTCGAGTATTGCCGCCTCGCCCTCGACGATCGCGATGAAGGGATAGCTGGCGTCGCCGATCTCGTACAGCGTCTCGCCGGCCGCCGCGGTCCGCTCCTCGCCGTGCTCGGCGAGCAGGGCCAGCTGCGACTCGGAGAGCACACGATGCGTGGGTTCAGGCACGGGCGAAGGCTACCCGGCGGCGATCGTCGGCCGGAGGGGACGTGCTCGGGTAGCTTGGCCGCCGTGAAGGCCGTCATCGCGCTCCTCTCGGCTCTCGCTCTCGCCGGGCCCGCCCCGGTGGCCGAGGCTGCCGGCGAGGCGCCCGCCTTCCACGGCAAGCTCGAGCGCATCGACGCCGAAACCCGGGCGCGGATGAGCGGCGTCTCCTGGCGCCCCGGCTGTCCGGTCGGCTTCGCCGAGCTGCGCCTGCTGAAGGTCAGCCATTGGGGCTTCGACGGCCGGGCCCACCGCGGCCGGCTGGTCGTCAATCGCGATGCGGCGCGGGGGATGCTGAGCGTGATGCGTGCGCTCTACCGGCAGCGCTTCCCGATCCGGCGGATGCGCCTCGTCGATGCCTACGGCGCCGACGACCACCGCAGCATGGCGGCCGACAACACCTCCGCCTTCAACTGCCGCTACGTCGCCGGGCAACCTGGAGTCTGGTCCGAACACGCCTTCGGCAGGGCGATCGACGTCAACCCGATCGAGAACCCCTACGTGACCGAATCCGGCTACGTCTCGCCTCCCGCCGGCGCCCCTTACGCCCGCCGGGCGCGACATCGCAAGGGCATGATCCACCGCGACGGCGCGGTCGTCGCAGCGTTCGGCGCGATCGGCTGGGAGTGGGCGGGCAGCTGGGCCTGGCCGAAGGACTACCAGCACTTCTCGGCGACCGGGAGCTGAGGCCCAGCAGGGGATCTTGCGTTCCCGCGCGGAGGGCGCCGCTAGTCTCGGGCCGGATGACGAGAGCGCGGATCGCAGTGCTGTCGCTGATCCTCTTCACGGTCGGCTCGGCCCCCGCGGCGGCCAATGCCGCCGTCACCTGGGTGGTCAAGGGCGGCGGCTACGGGCACGGGGTCGGCATGAGCGCCTACGGCGCCTACGGCTACGGCGAGCACGGCGCCGGCTACCGGCAGATCCTCGGCCACTACTACCGGGGGATCCGGCTCGCCGAGATGCCGGGATCGCCGGCGGTCACCGTGCTGCTCGCGATCAGCCCCGGCGACGTCAGCTTCAGCCGCGCGACCGCCGCCTGCGGCAGCTCGCTCGACCCCAGGCGCAGCTACCGGGCGAGCCGGCGGGGATCCTCGGTGCGGCTGCTCTCGGGCTCGGGCAAGTTGGTCGCCCGCTGCGGCGGGCGGCTCCACGCCAGCGGCGGCGGGCCGATCCAGATCGCCGGCGTCGGCCTCTACCGCGGCGCGCTCGAGCTGGTCCCGACCGATTCGGCGGCGGGCTCGCTCAACGTGATCAACCGGCTGAACGTGAACAGCTACGCGCGCGGCTCGCTGCCGGGCGAGGTCCCGCCCGAATGGCCGATGGCGACGCTGAAGGCTTTCGCCGTGGCGGCGCGCTCGATCGCCCTCTCGACCGACGTCGGCGGCAACGGCTTCGACCTCTACGCCGACACCCGCACGCAGGTCTACGGCGGCGTCGAGATCGAGAACGAGCGAACCGACCTGGCGGTGCGCTCGACCCGCAACCAGGTCGCGACTTTCGCCGGGGAGATCGCCCAGACGACCTACTTCTCCTCCTCCGGCGGGCGCACCGAGTCGGGCTTCCTCGGCGCGCCGGACGTTCCTTACCTGCAGAGCGTCGAGGACCCTTACGACTACTACTCGCCCCTGCACGAGTGGACCTTCCGCTTCTCCCAGGCCGAGATGAACGCCCGCCTCGGCCCTTATCTGGACGGCGGCCTGCGCCGGATCAAGGTGACCAAGCGCGGCGACTCGCCGCGGGTCGACTACGCGAAGCTGATCGGCTCCCGTGGCACGACGACGATCCGCGGTGACACCTTGGCGGCGGCGCTGGGGCTGTACGACCGCTGGGCGTACTTCAAGAAGGTTCCGTGAGCGGCGCTGAGATCAGGCAGTCGTCCCGGTCGGCCATCTCCAGCGGCGCGGAGTTGGGAAAGGCCGCCAGCAGGGCGTCGGCGATCAGCCGGCCGCGTTCCGCGTAGCCCTCCGAGGTGAAGTGGATCCCGTCGGGGATGAACCACGGGTCCTCGACGTCGGAGGCCCAGTCGTAGATCCGCATGTGCGGGTAACGGTCACACGCTTCGAGCAGCGCTTCGTCCCACTCCTCCATGTTCTCCGAGGCGTAGGGGCCGTTCTCGACGATCGACTTCACGTTCACCCAGAGCACCGGTTCGTCGCCGATCGTCGCCATCATGCTGTCGATCCGGTCGTCGTAGGTGACGGAGGAGCCGACGGCGACGTTGGCCGCCTCGTTGGTGCCCATCGCTAGGACCCAGCACCCGGCGAAGCCTTCGTTCTTCCACGCTTCGGCGACTTCCTGGGCGTTGGGCAGCCCTTCGAAGTTCTCGTAGATCGAGCGCGCTCCCGACACCTCGAGGTGCTGGGTGGTTGCGCCGACGCGGGTGTACTGGGCGCTGATCAACTGGCTCGGGTCGGGCAAATATTCTTCGGAGACGAGCCCCTCGGAGGTCGAGTCGCCGATGTGGACGACCGCTTCGCAGGAGGTCGCCAGCTGGGCGCGCTTGACGTCCTTCGCGGTGACGGTCTTGGCAACCGTCTCGGAGCCGAGCGCCTGCGGCTCGTCGGAGACGCCGATGCCGGCCAGGCCGGCGACCGCGATCGCGACGACGACGGCGCTGGCGGAGACGACCGCCCAGCCGCGCCGGGTCACCCGCTCGGGCTGCAGCCGCCCCGCCCGCCATTGCTTCCAGAGCTGGCCGAGGGCGCCGTGGCGGATCGGGTTCTCGACGTAGCGCCAGGAGAGCTCGGCCACGGCCATGACCGCCGCGACCTGGAGGATGGCGCGGAGGAGGTCGGCGCCCTGGGCGCCGTCGGGCGTGGTCAGGACGATGATCGGCAGGGTCCAGAGGTAGATGCCGTAGGAGCGTTCGCCGATCCAGCGCATCGGCGCGCAGCCGACGATCGGGCCGAGCCGCGAGGCGGGGTGGGCGAGGGCGGCGACGGCGAGCACCGAGGCCGATGCGAGCAGCGCGAAGCCGCCGCGGTAGAGGAAGGGCGAGAACTCGTCGGCGCGCCAGAACATCAGCGCGATCGCCGCAAGCCCGACCACCCCCGCGGCCTCGATCGTGTGGCGGGCCGGGGCAGCGATACGGGTGTGCAGGCGCCGGCTCGGCCAGAGCATTGCCAGCGTCGCCCCAGCGAGCAACTCGAGCGCTCGCGTGTCGGTCCCGTAGTAGACGCGGGAGGGGTCGAGCGAGGGGCTGTAGAGGACCGCCATCAGGATCCCCGAGGCGATCGCGGCGGCTGCGGTCACCGCGGCGAGGCGCGGCCGCACGCCGGACTTCCGCACCCCTTCGGGGACGAGGCGCAGGCCGAGCATCAAGAGGAAGGGCCAGACGATGTAGAACTGCTCCTCGACCGAGAGCGACCAGAGGTGGTTGAGGGGATCGGGCGGCGCGAAGCGATCGAAGTAGGAGACGTCGTGGACGATCAACCACCAGTTGTTGAAGTAGGCGGCGGCGCTGAGGGCTGCGCTGCGGAAGTCGGGCGGCTGGTGCGGCCCGATCAGGGTCACCCAAGCGGTCACCACGATCAGCATCAGGAACAGGGCCGGCAACAGGCGGCGGGCGCGCGCGAGCCAGAACGACTTCAGCCTGATCCCGCCACTGTTCACCTGGTTGAGCAGGATGTCGGTGATCAGGTAGCCGCTGAGGGTGAAGAACACACCCACACCCAGCAGCCCCCCTTCCGCCCAGGTGAAGTTCAGGTGGTAGAGGATCACGCCGAGCACCGCGATCGCCCGCAGCCCGTCGAGCCCCGGCATGTAGCGCTGCCCGCGCTTTACCGGTTCAGGCATCGGGGGAGATCATCCCGAGTGCGGTGACCAGCAGCGGTTGCCGGGCGGCGATTCGCATTGCCACGGCCTCTCCCAGCGAGGTGGCGATGGTACGGGCGAGCAGCGCCTGCCGCCGGGCGAACTTGTCGGCCGGGGGGAGCTCGGGGCCCGCCTCGATCAGTGGCTCCATCGTCGGGGCATGGCTGAAGCCAAGACACCCCTTGATGCCCTGGGCGATCAGCCGCGCGCGGTAATCGGCGCCGGCGGCAACTGGGTGCAGGCCGTCGGACTGCATCAGCTCGGGATGAGCAGCGACGGCGCCCGCCCAGTCGGGCACCTGCGTCCCCGGGCGGGAGGCGGCAAACGACTTGACCACACTGTTCTTGCCCTCGTTGCCGATCCCGTCGACGGTAAAGCCGTGGATGGTCGGCACGACCATGCAGCGGTCGCCGATCCGGGCGGCGACGGCGGTCAGGTTCTCGGCGAGAATCTGCGGATAGGCAGGGTTGTCGTTGGTACCCGCGTCGAAGACGATCACCGAGTGCGAGGGGTCATAGCTCTGCTCGAACAAGTCGAGGATCTGGTAGCTGTTGTAGCCGCCGCCGGTGTTGATCGTCAGCGGCACGCCGGGTAGGTAGCGCTTCAGGTAAGGCGAGGACAGCAGCTCGAGACTGTCACCTACGACCAGCACCCCGCCGTTGCCGCTCGCCTTCGCGGTGGGTGCGGCGAGGGTGAGGGCGAGCAGGGCAACCTGCGCAGCGACCAAAGCCAGCTTGCGCGCCCCCAGCATCAACGGATTCTTACACTACGCTGATGCGCTCCGGCCCAATCGCGGCGACCGCCGCACTGGTGAGCTTGGCGCTGATCCTGCCCGGCTGCGGTGAGGAGGGAACGGCGACCGCCGGTGGTGGAAAGGAGGGGGCGAGCGCGACGAGCGCACCCCCACCAGCGGCGGCCAAACGTTGCGGCGCCGAGCTGGGCGACTTCCTCGACTCGATCGAATCGCTGGGCAACACCCTCGCTGTCGGGCTCGACTACGAGCAGTACCTCGACAGCGTCAACCGCGTCCGCGCCAGCTACGCGAGTGTCACCGCGGATCGCCTCGGGCTCGTCTGCTTGAGCCGGGTCGCTGCCCCCGCCGAGGTGGCTCTCAACACCTACATAGACGCCGCCAACGTGTGGGGTAGCTGCCTGGCCAGCTCCTCCTGCGATTCCGAATCGATCGAACCGGAGCTGCAGCGCGAATGGGAACGCGCCTCCAATCAGGTCACCCAGGCGCAGAGCGGCCTACGGGACCTGGGCTAGGCGGCCTGTTTCCCGATATCGGCGTCGGGTATCCGTTGCGGTCAGCGGCAAGAGAGATAGGAGCGCATCGATGGCGGATTTGAACGAGCGGGACGCGAAGCTGGTCCAGTACCTGAGCGAGGCCTACGGCAAGGAGCGGGAGCTGGAGACCGCCCTGCAGGCCCATATCGCGATGACCACGCGCGCCCCGTACAAAAAACGACTCAAACAGCACCTGCGCGAGACGAAAGGCCACGCCAAAGCGGTCGAGCGGCGGATCAAGAAGCTCGGCGGCGGCGGTCAGCTGGCGCAGACCGTGATCGGCAAGGCGATGGCGGCGGCCAAGGGCCCCCTGCACGCGGTGCGCGGTGACGGCGAGCAGGAGAGGATGCTGAAGAACGCCAAGACCGAGTACTTCAACGAGCACGAGGAGGTCGCCACCTACCTGGCGATCGAGACCCTGGCGGAGAAAGTCGGCGATCGCGAGACGGCGCAGCTGGCCCGGGGGATCAGGCGTGACGAGGAACGGATGGCGAAGTTCCTCGAGGGTCAGATCAAGTCCCTGACCGGCGCCGTCGTCGCCGAAGACGTCCCGGCGAGACAGCGCAAAGCGACCTCGAGCTCGGGCAAAAGGCCCAAAAGATCGGCTTCCGGCAAAAGATCGAAACCGAAAGCGGGCAAACGGGCATCGGCGAAACGGTCGAGCGCCAAAAAACGAGCCCCTAAAGCCAAACGCGCTCGAAAAGCAGCTGCTGCCTCTCGGCGTTAAATAGGACCGCGGGTGACCAACTCCGTCCGCTAGGAGAGGCTCGAGAGAGCGGTTGCCACGGCGAAGCCGAGGGTGGTGACCAACCCCGCGACCCGGCCGGAATCCCGGGTCGCTTCGGGGATCATCGAGTCGATCAGCATGACCAGGAGGGCGCCGGCGGCGAAGCCGTCGATCCCGGCGCGCAGCTCGCCCGAAGCCGCGTCGGCGAGCGCGAAGCCGGCGCCGGTGGCGAGCACGCAGATCGCCGCGACGGCGCCCCAGAGCAGCAGGATCCTGCGCCGGCTGACCTCGGCCTTGCGCATCTCGCTGGCCGAGCCGATCGCCTCCGGGAGGTTGGAGACGAAGATCGCGACGAGCAGCCCGACGCCGATCCCCTCGCCGCCGGCGAGGCCGATGCCGAGGACGAGCTGCTCGGGGATGCCGTCGAGGAAGGCGCCGAGCGCGAGCGCTATGCCCGGATCCGATCCGCCGGCGCGCCCGGACCGGCCCCGCCCGGCTGCGTAGCGCCTCGCGATCAGGCCGTCGAGCCCGAAGTAGGTGAGCGCCCCGACGGCAAGCCCAGCCGCGGTCGCCCCGAGGCTGCCCACCGCGAGCCCCTCCGCCGCCAGCTCGAAGCTGACCGCGCTGATCAATGCCCCCGCGCCGAAGGCGAGGACGAGGCCGATCTGCCAGGCCGGCCAGCGCCGGGCAAAGGCAAGCCCCGCGCCGATTACCAGCGAAGAAGCCGCCAAAGCCCCCCAGCCAAGCGCGGCATCCATGCTTCGAGACTAGAGCTCAGCCGGGCTGCGGGGCAAGCTCCGCCTCGGAGATGTCGAGCGTGTCGGCCGGCGCGTTCTCTCGTCTGGACAGGGCGAGGCAGGGCAGCGCCAGCACCGTGATCCCGGCGCCCATCAGGTAGGACGGCGCGTAGCCCCAGACGTCGGCCGCGCGGCCCAGCAGCGGCTGGGTCCAGACCCCGCCGCTCGAGGACATCATCGAGTCGAAGGAGAGGATCGTCGCCCGCTGCCGCGAGGGGATCAGGCCGTTGAGGTAGGTCTGGCGAATCGGCATCGTCGCCGCGAACAGCAGGCCCCAGACGACGATCAGTCCGATCACCGCCCAGAAGCTCTCGACCAGGCCGATCAGCCCGAGCGTGATCACGCTGAGGCCCGCGGTGACGATCAGCGCCGAGGTGCGGCGGCGGAAGAGGCGGCGGATGCGAGGGGCCGCGATCCCGCCGGCGATCTGGGCGCCGGCGACGATCGCCGCCACCAGGCCGGCGATTTGGTAGGCCTGCGGATCGCCGTACAGCTCGAGCAGGTAGGGCTGCAGCGCGTAGAAGGCGTAGATGCCGACGCCGCCGGTGAACAGGGCCTCGACCATCAGCCACTTGACCGCGGGGACCCGCCAGCCGTACTCGATCGAGTTGGAGGCGATCTTCCGCATCTCGGCCAACGGCCGCCCGCCCTTCTCGGGGGTGAAGCCGATGTCGTGCATCAGCCTGAAGGCGAGGCCGAACATCACGATCAGGATCAGGCCGCGGAGAACGAACGGAACCCCGAGGCTGGTCTGCTGGGCGATGAAGCCTCCCGCCGCGGAGCCGGTCAGCATCGCCACGCCGGTGACGATCTGGCCGCGGCCGAACACGGTCTCCAGCTCGCCGGTGAAGCCGACCGCGGTCAGCGCGTCGACCAGCCAGGCCTCGACCGCGCCGGAGAAGAAGGTGAAGCCGAGCCCGAGCAGCATCGAGGCGACCGCCCACTGCCAGAACGGCGCCTCGATCTGCCAGAGCAGCACGTAGAGGAAGGTCGAGAGCGTCAGCGTCACGGTGCCGAGCAGGTAAGAGGTGCGGCGCCCGATCGTGTCGGCGACGATCCCGGTCGGCACCTCGAACAGCACCATGCCGGCGGTGAAGAAGGCGTTGGCCGCGAACGCCTCCAGGTTGGAGAGGCCCGCGTCGAGCAGGAAGATCGTGTTGATCCCCCAGATGAACGACGCGGCCAGCGTGTTCCCGAACATCAGCGTCAGGTAGGTGGTCTGGATCGAGCGGGGCGTCGGCATCGGCAGCTTCTTGTCGGAGTCTCGCATCAGAGCCTCACGTTCT
>JBEVMR010000113.1:0-19173 GCA_040508545.1 Solirubrobacterales bacterium | reverse complement strand
CCGAGCAGGACAGCGTCCTCGAGGGCGCGGCGCCGAGCGCCGAGCAGCTCGAGCGCGAGCTCCCGTACCTCGAGATGGTGGTCGACGAGACGCTCCGCCTCTACCCGCCGGCCTGGGTCGGGCCGCGGCGCGCGGTCCGCGAGTTCGAGTTCGCGGGCTACCACGTCCCCGACGGCGCCTACGTCAACTACTCGTCCTGGGCAAGCCACCGGATTCCTGAGGTCTTCCCCGACCCCGAGCTGTTCCAGCCGGAGCGGTTCGAGCGCGAGCGCAAGACCGCCCTGCCGCGCGGCGCCTACATCCCGTTCGGCGGTGGCTCCCGGATCTGCATCGGCAAGCGCTTCGGGCAGACCGAGGTGAAGCTGGTGGCGACGATGCTGCTGCAGCGCCTGCGCCTCGACGCCCTCCCCGGGCGCACGATGACGGTGCGGCAGATGCCGACCCTCTCGCCGCGGGGCGGTCTGCAGATGCGGGTACTGTCCCGCGCTTGAGCGCGGCCCTCGTCATCTCCGACACGCACTTCGGTGCCTGGACCGGGCGGGACCTGCTTGCCGAGGACTTCTACCTCGAACGGCTGGCGCCGGCGCTGGAGGGGATCGACGAGCTGATCTTCCTCGGCGACCTCTTCGACTTCCTCTTCGGCTCGGTAGGGGATGCGGTCGACGCCTCTGACGGCCTGCTGCGCCTGATCGCCGAGAAGCTGGCAGGCAAGCGGCTGGTCTTCCTCGCCGGCAACCACGACCACCACCTGGTCCACCGGGATGCCGAGAACCGGCTCGAGGCTCAGCTGGCTTCGGGCCTCTCGCCGACGGCCGAGGGCAGCAAGCTCGCCGACGACCCGGACCGGGTCGGGCCCGGCTTCTTCCGCTCCTTCCTCACCCGTCGCCTGCCGGGCATCGAGGTCGAGATCGCCTACCCCACCTACAGCTTCGCCGGCGTGCTCTGCACCCACGGCCACTACCTCGACCCGCATGCGCGCCAGGCGGGCTCGCGTGGGGACCGGCTGCTGACCAGGACCCTGTGGGCGATCGCCACCGGCGGGCCGGAGCAGCCGAAGACGGTCGAGGACTACGAGTCGGTGATCACCCTGCTCACCGAGTGGCTCTACATCGCCGCGCAGATGCCGCACGGAACCCACGCCCAGCAGAACGTCTTCCGCGCCGTCCAGCGCGTCGGCCGGATCGGCTCGGCGCTGGGTCTGCCGGCGCGGGGCGCCAAGCGCCTCACCGCCGAGCTGCGCGACCGCGGTGTCGGCGACGCCGCTTCGGGCGAGGCGTTGCCAAGCGAGGAGCACTTCGACGCAGTGGTCAGCGCCGAGGCCGAGCGCCAGCGCCGCGAGCAGCCGGCGCCCGAGGCAGCCTGGCCGCGCCCCGCCTACCCGGCCGCCAGCGTCGTCTCGCCCAGCGACCCGTCCCAGCACGCGCTCGCGGCCTTCGCCCAGGTGGTCGAGAACCTCGGCTGGCGCGAGCAGAGCGACCGGATCGTCTTCGCCCACACCCATCAGCCGCTCGCCGCCGTCCGTTCCAGCGAGGATCCCCGCACCCGGTACTGGAACACCGGCTCCTGGATCTACGAGCCCGACCTCGGCTCGCGCCAGGCCTACGCCCGCTACCTGCGCTACGCCTGGCCGGGCAGCGCGGTTGTGATCGACGACGAAGAACCCGAGCCCCGGCTGCTCGAACTCTTGGCCGATCTGAACCCGATGCGAGGTGGAAACGGGCTGCCAAGCGGGTAACGGCGCGGTAACCGAACCCGACCGAAGGAGGCAGGATGCGTATCCCCTCGAGCGGCGCACGCCGTCTACCCGTCGTTGCGGTCATCGCCGCAGCAGCTGTCGTGGGCATCTCGGCCATTTCCCTCGCGGCTTCAGGGGTGGGCGTCTCGAAAGCACCGAAAGTCAAAGTCAAGTGCCCGACCAACGTCCTCGGCGGCAAAAAAGTCACTTGCCGGCTCTTCGGCAAGCTGCCCCAGGGACCCAAGGGCGATCAGGGGCCGAGGGGGCCGAAAGGTCAGAAAGGCGAGAAAGGCCAACGGGGAGAGGCGGGGGCCAAAGGCGCGACCGGCGCCAGCGGCGTCTCCGGCTACGAGGTCGTAAACCAGACCTTCGAAGGGGTCTTCGTCGAGAACAGCGGCGGCATGCGTGGTCTCAGCGAAGTCAAAACCGTCAGCTGCCCGGCCGGCAAACGCGTAATCGGTGGCGGCACGAACCTCGGCACCAACCCAACCCAAAACGGCCAGCAGCGAAGCGTCACCGTCTCGCTCAGCGGCCCTAATGGCAGCGGAACCGGCTGGTCGGTCCAACTCTTCAACGAGGAAACCACCGGCGGCGGCACCTCAATAGACCTACAGGTCTACGCCATCTGCGCCAGCGGATAACCAGCTAACCCGAATCAAGCAGCCCGCCCGCGCTTCGTTGCCTGTGGCGAGCGCCCCTCCCGCGGGTGGCGGGGCAGGGGGGACCGCCCTGAGGAAGCGTTAGCTACCGGAAGGGCGGTAGGTCCCCTGCCCCGACAGGACCCGCGGGCCGGGAGCTCCGGACCCGCGGGCCACAAGCGCTCGCCGTCCCGGGACTACTTGATGAAGAGCATCTCCTCATACTTGGGCAGCGGCCAGAGGTCGTCGGCGACGATCTTCTCCAGCTTGTCGGCTGCCTCGCGGACTTTGCCCATCGCGGCGATCTGCCCGTCGCGGGCGTGGATCGCCAGGTCGAGGCCCTCGAGGTCGTCGGGGTAGGCGTTGGCCGCCTCCAGCTCGGCGAGCGACTCGCCGAGCGCTTCGAGGGTCGTCTTGACCTCGCCCGCCACGCCTGCCGCGACACCGGACTCGTTGATCAGGGCCATGTAGCGCAGTGCCGCCGGCAGGATCATCGTCTTCGCGATCGAGTGCGTGGTCTCCGCCTCGATGTTGGCGCGGAGCGCGTACTGCTCGATCCAGACCTCGTAGCGCGACTCCAGCTCGCGCTTGGAGAGCACCTCGTACTTCTCGAAGGCGGCGACCGTCTGCTCTGCGAGCACCTCGGGCAGCGCGTCGGGCGTCGTGCGCAGGTTCTTCAACCCGCGCTGCTCGGCCTCCGCGTGCCAGGCCTCGTCGTAGTTGTCGCCGCCGAAGCAGACCTGCTTGTTCGCCGCGTAGGACTCCTTGACGACCTCGATCACGGCCTCGGCGACGTCGGCGCCGCCGGAGGTCTTCGCCTCCAGCTTGTCGGCCAGCTCGTCGATCGCCTCGGCCGCGATCGTGTTGAGCACGGTGTTGGGGAAGGCGAGCGACATGCTCGATCCCAGGGCCCGGAACTCGAATTTGTTGCCGGTGAAGGCAAACGGCGAGGTGCGGTTGCGGTCACCGCCGTGCATCGGCAGCGAGGGCAGCACCGTCGCTCCCAGCTCGAGGAAGGAGGCCGGCGTGTTCGGGTCACCTTCGCCGGTGGCGATCGCCTCGAACACCTTCTCCAGCTCACCGCCGAGGAAGATCGAGATGATCGCCGGCGGCGCCTCGTTGGCGCCCAGGCGGTGGTCCTGGCCGATGTTGGCGACCGAGGCGCGCAGCAGCCCCTGGTGCTTGTTGACCGCCTGGATCACCGCGGCGCAGAAGAAGAGGAAATGGATGTTGTCGGCGGGCGTCTTGCCCGGGTCGAGCAGGTTGGAGCCGGTGTCGGTCCCCATCGACCAGTTGTTGTGCTTGCCCGAGCCGTTGACGCCGGCGAAGGGCTTCTCGTGCAGCAGGCAGACGAGCCCGTAGCGGCGGGCGACACTTTCCAGCACCTGCATCATCAGCTGCTGGTGGTCGGAGCCGACATTCGAGTTCTCGAACACCGGCGCGATCTCGTACTGCGCCGGCGCTACCTCGTTGTGGCGGGTCTTGACCGGGATGCCGAGCTTGCGCATCTCCAGCTCGGCCTCGAGCATGCAGGCGAGCACTCGCTCCGGGATCGAGCCGAAGTAGTGGTCGTCGAGCTCGTGGCCCTTCGGCGGCTTGGCGCCGAACAGGGTGCGGCCGGTGGAGATCAGGTCGGGGCGCTCGAAGAAGTACTGCTCGTCGATCAGGAAGTACTCCTGCTCGGCGCCGACGGTGGTGAAGACGCGCTTGCTGTCCTCGTCGCCGAGCAGCCGCAGCGCCTTGATGGCAGAGCGGGAGAGGGCGTCCATCGAGCGCAGCAGCGGGATCTTGCCGTCGAGCGCCTCGCCGGTCCAGGAGGCAAACGCGGTCGGGATGCAGAGCAGCGCCCCGTTCGGGTTCTCGAGGATGAAGGCGGGGGAGGTCGGGTCCCAGGCGGTGTAGCCGCGCGCCTCGAAGGTGGCGCGGACGCCGCCGGTGGGGAAGGAGGAGGCGTCGGGCTCCCCCTGGATCAGCTCCTTGCCCGAGAAGCCGGCCAGCGCCGTGCCCTCCTCGCCGGGGTCGAAGAAGGAGTCGTGCTTCTCTGCGGTCGAGCCGGTCAGCGGCTGGAACATGTGGGTGAAGTGGGTCGCGCCGTTCTCCAGCGCCCACTCCTTCATCGCCTCGGCGACGGCGTCGGCGAGGCTGGGGTCGAGCGCCTCGCCGTCGGCGAGGGTCGCCTGAAGCTTCTCGAAGACGTCGGCGGGCAGCCTTTCCCGCTGCACGCCGACGGAGAAGACGTTGGCGCCGAAGGGGTCGTTCTCGGGCAGGGTCAGGTCGAGTGCGCCAAGCGCCTCGCCGTTGGAGCTCCACTGCGCTGCGGTCACGTTCTGCTGGCGGATACGAGTCATCGCTGTGTCAGTCCCTCGCTTGCGGCGCGCCCGTCCGGCGGGCGCGTTCGATTACCGGTTCAACTCCCTAGTGAAAGAGCCCAAGCAGCGTAATGGGAAGGCGCGCGAAATGCCTTTGTACCGCGGTACAACGATCGTCGCGATCGTTTGTCCGGGCGTAAGCCGTGCCTCCCGAAGCATGATGAAGGGTTGTGGCCCCTATGGGCCCCACAAAGCTTCATCTTGCGCGTAGGGATTCGGTTCAGCCGGCGCGAAGAAGGCCCAGCGGGTGGCGCAGGCGGAAGCCGTGGCCCGAGCGCATCTCCTCGCTCCAGCCGGGGCCGTGGCCGTCGCCTTCCTCGCTGGAGGTGTCCCAGCGCAGTCCGGCGATCACCGCGAAGACGTGCTCGCGGTTGGAGTAGATGCGCACCCAGCTGCCGGGCCCGCCGCCGCCCCAGCGCATGAACCCGGTCGAGTCGAGCGGAGAGTCGAGCAGGCCGGCGGCGTGGAGCACGTAGCTGACCGAGCCGGAGCAGTCGTAGCCGCGCGAGTTCCAACTGCGATGGCCGCCGCCCCAGCGGTAGGGCCGGTGGCGGATGTGGTTGGCCGCGCGGATCATCGCCTTCACCGAGGGTGGGGCGGAGGCGGGCGGGATGGCGCGGCCACCCGGCATCAGCGTGGCCTGCGGAGTCTTGGCCGCGGCACTGGCGGCAACCAGGACGCTCGTTGCGGCGACGATGCAGCAAACCGCGAGGAAGATGTTCATGCCCCTGCGCACGAAAGACCCCTATCGGCAGCCGCCCACCACAGCTTTAGGCCTGGGATGGGGCTGGCGCGCGGGCCGGATCGAATAGCCTCCTCGCGCCCGTTCCCAAGCCAGAATCCGGAGGATCGACCGAATGTTCGTCTCGAAGGCCGCCGTCGTCGGCGGCGGCACCATGGGGGGCGAGATCGCACAGGCGATCGCCGCTTCCGACATCCCCGTCGTCGTCAAGGACATCGACCAGAAGTTCGTCGATGCCGCGGTCGAGAAAGCCCGCGCCGTCACCGAGGGTCAGCTCGGTCGTCTGGTCAAGAAGGAGAAGCTGACCCAGGAGCAGGCCGACGCCCGCCTCGCCGAGGTGATGGGCCTGATCACCGGCACCACCAGCTACGGCGACTTCGGCGACGTCGACTTCGTGGTCGAGGCCGTGCCGGAGCGGATGGAGATCAAGCAGGCCGTCTTCCGCGAGCTCGACGCCGCGACGCCGGGTCACGCGATCCTCTCCTCCAACACCTCATCGCTCTCGATCACCGAGATCGGCGAAGCGACCCTGCGCCCCGACAAGGTCGTCGGCTTCCACTTCTTCTACCCCGCTTCGGTGATGCCGCTGGTCGAGGTGATCGCAAGCGACGACACCACCCAGGAGACGGCCACCGCCGCCTACAACTTCGCCCAGGCGATCAAGAAGCAGCCGATCGTCTGCGGCGAGGTCCCCGGCTTCGTCGTCAACCGCGTGCTGATGGCGACGATGGGCGAGATCTGGCGCGCCCAGGAGGAGGGCGGCCTCTCCCTGAAGGCGATCGACGAGGCGATCGCCGGCGCCAAAGCGGCACCGATGGGCCCCTTCTTCCTCACCGACCTGCTCGGGCTCGACACCGTGCTGCACGTCGCCGAGCACCTCAACGAGTCCTACGGCGAGAGCTTCTACGTCCACAAGGGGCTGCAGGGGCTGGTCGCCGACGGCAAGCTCGGCGCCAAGAGCGGCGGCGAGGGCTTCTTCAAGGACGGCGAGCAGAACGTCCCGGGCGAGGCCGACCCCGACACTGAGGAGCTGGTCGCGATGTTCACCGGCCGCGCCCTGATCGAGGCCTGCCAGCTGGTCGAGGAGGGCGTCTGCTCGGTCCGCGACATCGACCTCGGGATGATGGCCGGCGCCGGCCTCGACCCGCGCAAAGGCCTCTTCCCGCCCTTCTGGAAAGCCGACCTGGAGGGCCTCGACACGATTCTCGAGCGGATCGAGCAGCTCGAGGAGAAGCACGGCGAGCGCTTCGCGCCGCCGGTGACCCTGAAGCGGCTCGTCGCCCAGGGCAGGCTCGGGCTCAAATCGGGCCAGGGCTTCTACCCCTACGCTCAGCCCGACGAGGGCGAGCAGCCCGAGACGGTGAAGCTGGAGACTCGCGGCGATGTCGCGATCGCCTGGCTCGCCAACGCGCCGATGAACGCGATCTCGCCCGACGTGATCCGCGACCTCGGCAAGGTCTGGGAGCAGGTCAAGGCATCGGATGAGATCGGCGCCATGGTCGTCGCCTCCTCGATCCCGGTCGTCTTCTCGGCCGGGGCCGACATCAAGGCCTTCACCCAGATGGACGAGGGCGGTGGCGAGGAGCTGCTGCACACCGCGCACGCGCTGCTGCGCGAGCTCGGTACCGACAGCGTCGCCACGATCGCGGCGGTCAACTCGATCGCCTTCGGCGGCGGCTGCGAGCTGGCGATGGCCTGCGACGTGCGGATCGCCGCCGAGGCGGCGGTCTTCGGCCAGCCGGAGATCAAACTGGGGATCGTCCCCGGCTTCGGCGGGACGCAGCGGCTGCCGCGCCTGGTCGGCCCCAACAAGGCCCTGGAGATGAACCTGATCGGCGACGCGGTCCTCGCCGGCGAGGCGCTCGACTTCGGCCTCGTCAACCGGGTCGCCCCCGATCACGAGCTGTTCGAGACGGCGCTGATGTGGGCCCGCAAGCTGGCTGGCCAGGCCCCGATCGCACGCCAGCAGATCAAGACGGCCTCGCACCAGGGCGATCTCGACGAGGGCATCGAAGCCGAGAAGCAGGCTTTCGCCACCGCCTTCGGCAGCGAGGACGCAAAGGAGGGCATCAGCGCCTTCCTCGGCAAGCGAACCCCGAAGTGGAGCGGCAAGTAGGGACAGCCACGGTGGGCGCCGCCGAGCAGCTTGCGGAGCTGATCCGCGGCTCGAGCTGCACGGTGGCGCTGACCGGAGCGGGGGTCTCGGTGCCGTCCGGGATCCCCGATTTCCGTACCCCCGAGACCGGTTTGTGGGAGAACGTCGACCCGATGGAGGTCGCCCACATCGACGTCTTCGAGCGCGACCCCGCTCGCTTCTGGTCCTACTACCGGCCGCGCTTCCACTCGCTCGGCGACAAAGAGCCAAACGCCGCCCACGAGGCGTTGGCCGAGCTCGAGCGCCGCGGCCTGCTGGAGGGCGTGATCACCCAGAACATCGACCGGCTTCACCGCGCCGCCGGCTCGCGCACCGTGGTCGAGGTGCACGGCTCGATCGAAACCTCGACCTGCCGGCGCTGCGCTGTCTCCTACGACATCGCCGAGGTCGACGGCCTCTTCGGCGAGGACGGCGTCGCCGCTTGCACCTCCTGCGGCGGCGCAGTGAAACCGGACGTCGTGCTCTTCGGCGAGCTGCTGCCCGAGGCGGCGATGCGCCAGGCGCAGGAGCTGGCGGCGCGGGCGGAGCTGATGCTCTGCATCGGCAGCTCGCTGGTCGTACACCCCGTGGCCGGCCTGCCGGAGGTGACCAGGTCCTGCGGTGGCAAGCTGGCGATCGTCACCAAGGGGCCGACGCCCTACGACGGCGACGCGGTGTTGAAGCTCGAGGGCGAGGTCGACGCCGAGCTGGGCGCGGTGTTGGCCGCGCTCGCCTAGATGGCCGGCGTGGAGAACGGCGCCGTCGGCGCCCCCACAGCAGTCGTCTTCGACAACGACGGACTGCTGCTCGACACGGAGTCGGTCTGGACCCGCGCCGAGCAGGACCTTTTCGATCGAAGGGGCTTGGAGTTCACGCCGGCCAACAAGCGAGAGCTGGTCGGCACCTCAGCGGAGATTGCCGGCGGCATCCTAGAGCGCCGCCTAGGGGAGCCCGGTCGCGCCGTTGAGCTAATCGAGGAGCTGAACGATCTCGTAGTCGCTGAGCTCGAGCATGGCGTCGAGGCGATGGTTGGCGCGCGCGAGCTGCTACATGCGCTCAAACAGAGCGGGATCCCGATCGGCCTCGTATCCAACTCGCCCCTTGTGTTCGTGCAGCGATCACTTGCGATCGTTGGCTTCCACGATCAATTCGATGTGGTCATCAGCGCTCACGAAGTCGCAGAGCCAAAGCCATCACCGGATCCCTATCTGGAGGCGTGCCGTCGCCTTGACGTGGCACCTGGACCCACTGTCGTCGCTCTCGAGGACTCGCCCACGGGCGTGGCCGCGGCGCGGGCCGCTGGGTTGACCGTGATTGGAATCCCCTCCTTAGAGGGCATCGTCCTTGACGAAGCCCATGAGATCGCCGCTTCGCTCGAAGACGAGGTTGTCATCCGCCGCCTTCTGGGGTGAGGAAGGGGCGCCCCCGAACTGGCGGATACTCAAAACGGCGGTCTAATCAGACCGCCGTTTGTCAGGACGGGGGTGCCCCTTCCTCACCCACGCAAAACGCGCCGACGCCGTAAGACTCGCTCACAGATCTCGGTCAGTTCCACGACCTGGCGCTCCTGATCGACATCGAGTTCGCCGTGCAAAGCTGCGTTGGCGGCCTCACCCGCCTCTTTGCGACGCGCCTCCAGGTCGCCCATGTCCTCCTCGTGGCCTGGGTCGGCGAGGGCACCGTCCAGCTCTACGAGAGTTGCCTCCAGGGCGACACGAAGCTGTAGAGCTGCCTCGCGGTATCGCGAGGCGTCGAGATCGGCGCGGGCGCGGAGGATCAGGGTCTCGCAGGTGTCGAGCTGCTCGCGACCGCCGAGGATGGCGGCGATCCGCTCCTGCGGGCGCAGCTCTTCGTCACGCCGCCGCCGGGGGCTGGCTCCGGCGCGGACGTCGACCTCGCGCGCTGCTGAAAAGCGGCTGGCTGCGACCTCCTTGCCGCTGCCGTGGCCGACTCGGACGTTCGCCGCCATGGAAGCTCTCAGTTCCGTGCCGAGCGGATCGGCGCTGGCCACAGCGTGGGCGTGCAGCGCTCGGTTGAGCAGGTCGAGTCCCTCGCCGACGGCCGCGTCGACCGAGTCATCTGAGGCGATCGCCCGCTCGAGCCACTCGGCGGCGTCGGCTTCGGACTCGAACGGCTCGTGTGCCCGGATCGCGGTTATCCGGGTCAGCGCAACCGATCCGGGGTCGGTTCCCGCCTCGGCCTCCTTCGACCGCCGTCGCCGTCGCCTTGGCGGAGGGGGGGCGCCGAGCGTCTCGATCACCAGCACCCGCTCGCCGTCGTCCTCGCGGGCGAGGTAGCGCCCGTCCGGCACCCCGATCGTGCCGGGGAGGTCGAACTGCACGAATCCGAAGTGCTGGGTCAGAAGACCCGATTCTCCTGGATCGCGACTCTCAGTTGCCCTTGCCGGGCTTCTTCTCGGCCGGCAGGGAGAACTTCGACGGCGTGGTCGGCACGTCGGGGTTGTCGATCTTCTCGAGGCGATCGGTCAGCCGCAGCCACTGGTCGGGTTTGAGCAGCTGCACGAAGCGCGCTTCGGCGCCGGCGCCGCTGACGGGGCTGTAGCCGATGTGGACGTGGTCGGCGTGATCGCTCATCGCGAAGCTCGGCCCACCGAGTTCCTGCAGCGAGATCAGCTCGTCGGGGGCCATCGTTCCCTGCAGCTGCAGGACGGCCCGCAGCAGGGTTTCAGTGATCGAGCCCGGGCCCTGGTTGCCGAGCACGGGCACGCCGTCGATCAGGGCGATGTCGGCGGCCCCTCCGTAGGAGTGGTTGGAGATGTTGCCGCTGGTCGTGATGCTGCCGTGGCGGCCGCAGAGCAGCGAGGTGATCGTCAGGCGGAAGCCCTGGCTGGAGAGATAGGCGAGCGCGGCGAGCAGACGGCGGTCGATCTGCCCGGCGCGGATTTCGACCCGGTCGCAGTCGGATACTTCGATCTGCTTGTCGGCGAGCACGCGACGGGCCAGCATCGTCTCGGGGAGCAGCAGCACGCCGGCGCCGCTGAGCTTCGCGGTAAGGGGGTTCTTCCCCTTGGCGCGGTAGATCGCCGTCGCCTCGAGCAGCTTCCAGCCGTCGAGGATCGGCTTCGGGTCGATCCGCGGCGCGCCTTTGCCGGCCGGGCGGATGGCGAAGTTGATGTGGGAGTCGACGCCGTTCTCCTCGGCGCCGATCCGGGCCAGGACCGTGCCGGCTATAACCCTCGACCCGACGTCGATGGTTCCGTCGGCGCCCTTGGCGGCGGCGTTGTCGACCGAGATGCCCGCCTCGCCCTCGCCTGCCCCGACTCGCTGTGGGAGGGCGTGGAGCCGCGGCCGGATGTCTTGGCTGTCGACCGGGATCCGCTTCTCCTCGCCGGTCGGCATCACCACCTTGCGCTGGTTGCGGACGATCTCGCCCAGCTTGGCGTAGAGGTAGCGGTTGCCGTAGGCGTCGCGCAGGACGAGGAAGCGGCCGAGGCGCTCCGATTTGCCCATCTTCACGACCACCCCGTCGTTGACGGCGACGACTGGCGCTCCCTCGCTGGCGAATATGTTGATCCCGCGGCGGGTCGGCGAGGAGGAGATCACCTCGGCGGCGTTGCCGAGCTCCTCGCGGGCCTGCGGCGTCGCCTTGCTCAGCGCCGCCCGCGTGGAGATGTCGTCGGCGTAGCGGGCGTCGGCGGCGACCGGGAAGTGGGCGCCCTCGGTGAGGCCGGTCAGCGAGCCGACCAGGTCGGGCGGCAGCTTGCCGTAGGCGCGTGCGTAGAGGAGCACCTCCTGCACGTACCAGTCGGCGTGGTTGTAGGCGAAGATCGCGTCGTAGAGGCTCTCCTCCGCCCCCGCTGCCTTCAGGTAGCTGGCGGCGGCGCAGATCGCGTCGACCGGGTTGTAGGGGTCCTCGCGGCCGTCGCCGTTGGCGTCGAGCCCATACATCTCCCAGCTGGAGGGGATGAACTGCATCCAGCCCATCGCCCCGGCGCTGGAGACGTTGAGGTTGGTGCCGAAGGCGGTCTCGATTTTGTTGATCGAAGCGAGCACCTGCCAGGGGATCCCGTACTCGGTGCCGCAGGCCTGGTAGATCGGCAGCAGGAAGGGTGGGATCTCGAATGAGTCGATGACGAAGTTGGGAACACCGATCGGGGCCGGGCCGAAGGGCGCGATCGTCGTACTGGGGTTGGCCGTCGTCGGCGCGCCGCCGTTGCCGAACTGGAGGCCGCCGTCGGGGCCTTCCTCAGGGGGCTGATCGCCGGCGGTTGCGCGCGGGGCGCTGACCCCACCGCCGCTCCGCGAGGTCGCGGTGCCGAGGGTCTCGTTGCGGGCGACCCCGCCGGCATCGTCTGCCGCGGCGGCGTCGAGCCCGGTCCCGCTCTGCGGCTGCTCGCTGGACTGCGGCGCCGCGGGCACGGGCTCGGTCGCCTCGGGTGCGCTTGCTTCCTCTTCCTCGCTGGCATCGGATGCCGATTCGCAGTCGGAGTCTTCGAGGTCGACGAGCCCGTCCGCATCGTCGTCTTCCTGGTTGCTGCATGCGGGGGCCTGGAAGGGGGCCGGGGGGGTCGTCAAGCCGTTGGCCGTGCGGCTCTCGTCGAGCCCGGTCGTAGACTGCTCGGCACCGGCCATGCCGACACCGAGCGCGGTGATCAGCGCGAAGCCTGCCAAGGCGGTAATGAGTGCGAGCTTTTGTCTCATGCGACGGCGCCAGTATTCCCTGCGTGCACGGGCATGTGCTTACCCGAGTCCACCCTCTCCCCAAGCATGAAGCACGCCCACGCTACTGGCTCGCGCGGAGGCACGCAATGCGCTGCGGGGCCGTCCAACACGCCCTTAATCAACATCCTGCTCGTGTGCATCGAACGGGGAGGATTTCAGCCGACCCGGATGCGCTCGTTAAGAAGCTGTTTCAACCCCCTGCAGGCATGAATCTCTAAGGTGTCTGCGGTGAGCGCCGAGAACGACTACGAAGACGATCAGGACGGGCTTCGCGCCCGCAGCGAGCAGGCGATCGGCGAGATCGCGCAGGCCCTGCTCGACAGTCAGGTGCTGGAGAACGCGGTCGCCGCGGCCTTCGGCGCCCGCGAGAAGGCGCTGGAGGCCCAGCACGCCGCGATGACGGCCCTCAACCTGCCCTCTGCTGGAGACCTCGAGCGGCTCGAGCGCCGCCTGCGCTCGCTTTCGCAGCGCCTCGACGAGGTCGAGGACGAGATCGACAGGGTGACGCGGGAGGTCGGCGGCATTCGGCGTCAACTTGCCGCCGATCGGCGCGCAGCAGAGGCCGGAGACGACCTCCGGAGCTAGACTCTAACCCTCGACTTGAGGGTTAGATAGAGCCTTTGCCGCAGCCTTTCCCGCGCGCGCCGACGCTCGCTCGAGCAGCTCGTCCGCGAGCAGCTCGTCTTCGACCCGGCTGACGATCAAGACGGCGGCCACCGCCATCTCCAGCGCGGCGCCGCGGCTGAGCACGGCCACCGTCTGCATGTCCGCAGCGACGACCGCCGGCGGAGTGGAAGGCGGATCGCCGAGCAGGGTGTCGAAGCTCGCCACGGGAGCCATCCTCGCTTCGTCGGCGAGTGCGTCTGCCAGCAGCCCGCTCAGCTCCGGGTCGGGTGGAACCGCCGCGCCGGGCGCGTGGCCGAAGGACGCGGCGCTCCCGACGGCGGCCACCGCCTCGGTCGGTAGCAGCAGCTCGCCGAGCTCGGCGAGGCCCGGGACGCCCGTGCAGGTACCGACCCTGATCGCTCGCCGAACCCCCAGCTTCGCCAGGTCGGCGAGCACGACGGCGGCGCTGGGCCCGCCCATGCCGGTCGCTTGGACCGTCAGCTCAAGACCGCTCGCCGTCTTGCCCGAGTATCCCCACAGGCCGCGGGCGTGATTGCTCATCTTCGGCTTCTCCAGTAGCTCCTGGGCGAGCAAGAGGGATCGTCCGGGGTCGCCGACCAAGATCACGTTGCTCGCCAGCGGCGCCGTTGGCCTCAGCCGGGAGGGCATCGCCGGAGCCTACGTTGGCTGCGATCGCCTTGCGCAGCTCACGCTTGCGCATCCACTCGGCGGCGAAATAGCTGCCGATCACGAAGACGAGCGCCAGCGCCTGCGCGACCAAGGTCTCGACCGTCGGGTAGACGCCGAGCCAGGTGCCGAGCCAGAGCGGGAATTCGATCTCGAGTGGGTGGATCGGCAGCCAGCCGACGCCCTGCATCGTGCGCGCCGTGTTGCCGACCAAGACGACGAGAACCAGGGCGATAAGCATCCCGGTTGCGACAAGCATCTTCTTGTAAGGGAGCTTGCGCTCGAGCGCGAAGGTGACGGCGCCGACCACGGCGGTGATTGCAAGCCCGAGCGAGACCCCGGCGAGGACGACCCCGGTGCCGGAGCTGAGCTGCAGTGCTTGCAGGAAGAGCACGGTCTCGAAGCCCTCGCGGAAGACGCTGGTAAAGCCGAGGACGTAGAGGCCGGCCACGGTCGCCACCCCCGCCCCGGTTGCCAGCGCGGCGCCGGTCAGCGCCTTGCCTCGGTCGCGGTGCCCTTTGATCCACTCGGTCCAGTAGACGCGGTGGAAGAACCAGTTCATGACCAGCAGTAGGACCCCGATCGCGACCACGCCGACCGCGGCCTCCAGTTTCTCGCCGTATTTGGAGAGCGAGTCGAGCAGCAGCAGCGCCAGCAGGAACATCAGCATGCTCGCCGGCAGGGCGAGCAGGGCGCCGCGGTAGATCGGTTTGCGCAGGGGCGCCCGCGGGCCGATCATGCTGGCGGTGATCGCGGCCAGGATCAGGATCGCCTCGAGGCCCTCGCGGAAGACGATCAGCGCCGAGTTGACGATCACGGTCGTGGCGCTGGCGCCGTCACCGGTCAGGGCGCGGGCATCGGCGAGCTCTTCGTCGAGGTCGAGACGGGTTTCGCGGATCTCCGGCAGCGGCGCCTTGTCGGCGACCAGGGAGGCGAGGCCGGGGCTGCCGTCGGCGCCGTACCAGATCAACCCCTCGATCCTCAGCGCCAGCTGCGGGTCGAAGGCGCGTAGCTTCAGCTCCGGGCCGAACTCGAAGAAGCCGTAGGCGGCCAGCCGTGCCTGCTCGGCGGCGCTGTATTGGCCGGCGCCGGCCGCCGCTTCGAGCTGGTCGAGCGAGATGTCGACGAGTTCGTAGTCGGCTTCTTCGCTCGGTTCGGTCCACGCGTGCGGCGCCACCCCTTCGAGCGCCTCGGCAGCGCGGTCGCTTGCCGCCTCGAGCTCCTCCTGCGGCGCCACGGCGCCGCCTTGCTGGGCCGCGTCGACGTCCTCGCGCAGTTCCTCGTACGCCGCTTTGATCTCGGCCACCGCGGCTGGATCGCGGTCGAGCAGGGTCGGTTCGAGGTCGGCGAAGGCGGTTTCGACCCCGTCCATGAAGGCAACCGCCTCCTGGATCTCGAAGGCGACCGTCACGCGGCCGTCCGAGGTCCCCTTGTCGAACTCTTTCGGCACGAGGTCCTGGAAGCGGGTCAGCTGGGCGGCTCGGTTGACCTGCTCCTCTTCGGTCAGCGGGGCCGCGGTGAAGCCCTCGAGGTCCGCTTCGACCCTCCGGCGCGCGGATTCGAAAGCAGCGCGGTCCCCGGCTGCCGCGGCGGCGGCGAGGCGGTCGAAGTCGGCGCTGGTAGCGCGGCGCTCGGCGGCGCTCTGCTGCTCCTCGTACTCGGGCGCCAACGCCAGCCAGTAGCCGCGCGCGATCGCGGCGGTTTCGGCGAGACGGCCGTCGAAACCCCGCTCGGCCGCCTGCGCGGCTTCGTCGAGGTTGCTGGCGAGGCGGGCCTGGAAAGCGTCGAGGAGATCCTTTTCGATTTTTACGACGGCTTCGGCGGGCGTGATCTGCTGGGCGGAGAGTTCGTCGAGCGCCGTCGTCGCGTCGACCCCAGGCCGGGTGAAGCGGGTGGCCTGGCGGAAGTCGCGGATCTGCAGCCAGGTGCGTGCCTCGGCCGCCTCTCCCCGCTGCGCAGCCGCGACCGCGACGGCAAAGGCGCCGCGCCGTAGGGCGGCGACGATGCGGCCCCGTGCCGCCGCCAGCGACGCTTCGTCGAGCTGCGCGGAGGCCCGCCGGGCAGCCGCCAGCGACGCCTCGACTTCGGCCAGCTCCTCATCGGCGTCGCGGGCGAGTCCGGCGCGCAGCGGCCCGGCCAGGCGTGCCTCTGCGGCATCGACCGAGTCGCCGGTCCGTTCGCCGAAGAGCAGCTGAGCCTGCGCCTCGAAGAGGTCGGCGCGGATTGCATCGGCCCCCTGCCAGGGGGGCTCGGCGCTGGCGGGGGCCGCCGCAAGCAGGGCCGTCGCGAGGACGGCGAGGATTGCGGCGGCCTTACCCACTCAGCCTTCCTGCAGCTCCACTTCGAGCTGTTTCGCGGCCTGGGTGACCTGGCCGGCGATTGCCTCGGCCTGCGCTTGCGCCTGGGCGCCGAGCGCGTCGGCCTGCTTGGCGTTGAACTGCTCGCCACCGGCCTCGCGGTCGCGCAGTTCGGCCGCGAAGTCGACCAGGCTCTTCAGCTCCTGGCGCGTCTGCTTGGCCTGCTGCGCGTTCTCCTCCGCGATCGTCGGTTCGATCCCGTCGTAGGTGACGAGGATGCCGCCGAGGATGTCGGCGATGTCGGAGAGGCGCGAGGTGGCGACGAAGCCGAGCTCCTCGGCGTCTTCCCCGGCGATGAAGCGCGAGTTTTTCCAGGCCTCGAAGTACTCGCTCATCGTCGGCGTCATCACGACGATCGAGGTGAGCGCGTCAGAGGCGGTCGGCTCGAACTCCTGTGCGTCTTCGTCGAGGCTTTCCGCCTGGGCGAGGAATTCGTCGAGCGTCGCTTTATAGGTGTCGGCGTCGGGCAGGCCCTCGCCGAACTCGACCTTGCCGTCGCCGTTGACGTCGGGCTTGGCGCCCTTCGCCTGCAACTCGGGGTTGGTTCCGTAGAGCGCGGTCTCGGTGAGGAAGAACAGGTTGCCTGGCTGTTTCAGCGTCTTGCCCTGCGGGGTGGTGAGGGTGAAGGAGACCGCGTCTTCAGGGGTGGAGGCGTCCGAGCCTGCGTCGATGTCGACGTCGTAGTGGGCGAGGCGCGGCACGCCGGCGACGATCCCCTCCATCTCCTCGTAAGCCGGGTTAGCGGCGACGAAGGCTTCCTTCGACTCGTCGAGGAGCTGTTCGACTTGGTCGCCGTGCTCGGAGAGCAGGCGGTCGTAGTCGAAGTCGACGGACTCGGCCAGTTCGTAGTACTCGTCGGCGTTTGCCTGCAGAGCTTCGACCTGCTCGACCAGTTCGGCCGAGTGGTCGGTCAGGTAGCCCTTGACCGGCGCCAGCTGGGCGCTGCCGGACGCGGCCGTCGTCTCGCCCTCGTCATCGCTGTCGCCGCAGCCGGCGACGAGCGATGCACTCAGTGCCAGGGCGGCGACCGGTACCACGAACTTCGACCTGAACTTCCTCAATTCCGTGCCTCCTCGATTAGGGGAGCCTACTTAGGACTCCCTAAAGACCATGCTTTTTGGCCACCCTAACGAAATCCGAGCCAGCAGGTCGGGGATAGGACTGCCCACTGCAGCGCGGTTCCTGCCACTCGTGAGAGATGCGCCTCCCAGATTTCCTCCAGAAGTCCAAACACAGCTCTCAAGCCCGTCCATACCTTGGGATCGCAATCGCAAAACACAACCGCGACCGCCGTTGCCGTGTGCTCGGCGGGCTAGGAGGGACGTTCAGAGATGAGAAAGAGGATTGGCCTCGCCGTCATGCTTGCGGCGCTTGCCTCCCTGGTGCTGCCGGGGACGGCCTTTGCGCAGCTGGCCGAACTCGAGACGACCGTCGCGGACAAGTCAATCGAGCTGGACATGGTCTGGGTTGCCGTCGCAACCGCCCTGGTCTTCCTGATGCAGGCCGGGTTCATGTTCCTCGAGATCGGCTTCTCCCGGCAGAAGAACGCAGGTACGGGGGTCGCCAAGATCCTCATCAACCTCGCGATCGTGACCATCGCCTGGTGGGCGGTCGGCTACGGAGTGGCCGAAGGGGGCGGCAACGACTTCTTCGGGACCAGTGGCTTCTTCTTCCACTTCGATCAGACGATCGGACAGGGCGAAGAAGCGTTCAACGTGGCTGGCTCCGACGCGATGCTGATGCTCTACGGGCTCGCCTTCTGCGCGGTCTCGCTGGCGATCGTCTGGGGCACGACCCTGGAGCGGATCAAGTTCGGTGCCTACGTCATCTACGCGATCGTCTTCGGCGCGGTGATCTACCCGCTGATCGCGCACGCGGTCTGGGGCGGAGGCCTGCTCTCCGACATTGGCGGCAAGCCGGTGATGGACTTCGCCGGCTCCTCGGTGGTCCACCTGACCGGTGCGGTCGGCGCCCTCGCGGCGCTGCTGCTGCTCGGCGCCCGCAAGGGCAAATACGACGCCGACGGCAAGCCGCGGGCGATTCCCGGCCACTCGATGCCGCTGGTCGGCCTCGGCGTGATCATCCTCTGGATCGGCTGGTTCGGTTTCAACGGAGGCTCGACCTTCGAAACCGCCGGCTCGTTCTTCGGTGAGGTCATGCTGAACACCCAGCTCGCCGCGGCAGCCGGTGTGATCGGTGCCTCGCTCGCCGTCTACATGAAAAGCCGCACGCTTGACGTCGGCATGGCCGGCAACGGCGCGATCGCCGGCCTCGTCGGCATCACCGCCCCGTCGGGCTTCGTCGAGTACTGGGCGGCGCCGGTCATCGGCTTCATCGCCGGCCTGATCGTCGTCTACGCGGTGCTGGCGATCGAGAAGTTCCTCGACGACCCGGTCGGCGCCCTCTCGGCGCACGGCCTGGCCGGCATCTGGGGCACCCTCGCGGTTGGCATCTTCGCCTCGCCGCGGCTGATCGTCGAAGGGGCGGCGCCGGGAGTCTGGTACTCGCTGTTCGGTGATCAGCCGTTCAGCTCGACGGCCGGGCAGCTTGCCGTCCAGGGCTGCGCGGTGCTGTTCACCTTCGTCGTCGTCTTCGCAATCTCGATCGCCACGTTCGCCCTGATCAAGGCGACGATCGGATTGCGGGTCTCCGACGAGGAGGAGGAAGCCGGCCTCGACATCAGCTCGCACGGCATGTACGGGTACCCGGAGCAGTTCATCCCGCAGCCGGAGTATTCGACCGGGCTGCCGAGCACGATCGGGGGCGGATCCGGGGCTCCGGTACCGGCAGCTGCACCCGCCCAGATGACCGCGACCGCGACCGAGTCGCGCTAAGGAGGAGTGAGCGCATGAAGAAAATAGAGGCGTTCATCCGCCACGAGGCATTCGAGCCGATCAGGGCCGAACTGCTCGACAAGGGATTCCCGTCCCTGTCGATCGTCGAGGCCAAGGGCTCGGGCAGGCAGAAGGGGATAGTCGAGAAATACCGCGGCTCAACCCTGACCGTCAACGTCCGGCCCAAACTGAAGCTCGAGGTCGTGGTCGAGGACAAAGACAAAGCACTCGTCGTCGAGACGATCCTCAAGCACGCTCGCACGGGTGACGTCGGCGACGGCAAGATCTTCGTCCTGCCGGTGGATGAGGCGATTCGCATCCGCACCGGCGAGGAGGGCGAGGCTGTCCTGCAGGCTCACGAGGGGGAGGAAGCTCCCGCGAAGTGAGCG
>JBEVMR010000107.1:0-14425 GCA_040508545.1 Solirubrobacterales bacterium | reverse complement strand
CGCTCATGGGGACAGCTCGGTGGGGGGGTGCGGGGTTGTCCCGGGGGCGTTTTTCGTCGCTCGCGCTTGGCGCTTCGCGCCAATTGGTTGGGGGCGCCTATGGCGCGCAGGAATCGGATTGCATTTCGCGGCCTTCGGCCACATTCGCCCACAGCGCAACCGCGTTTCCCTGCTCAAAAAGCAACCGGCCGCTCGACGAGGAAGGGCCCATGCGCCTCTGCGGCAATGTCGCGAAGCGGCGATATGCAATCTGGTTTCTGCGCGGCCGCAGGCCGCGCTCGACGTTCGGGAGCGGAGGCCGAAGGCCGAGCGACCCAAATTGACGCAGAGGTGCATGGGCCCTTCCTCTCTAGAGACGCTCATGAGCTCTCCACGGAGGCGTTCACCTGGTGTGAGAGGGCGACTACGCCGGCGGCGTCCTTGCCGAAGACGACGAAGTCGAGCACCCGCGGTGAGTGCAGGATGAGGTTGGCGAAGTTGTGATCGCGGTGGATCCAGCACTTGACCACGTAGCGGCCGGGCGCGAGGCGGTTCTCGATCTCGCCGCTCAAGCGCACGCGCTGCCCGGGCTCGAGGCGATCGGGGACGTCCTTCGGCAGGCCCAGGCCGAAGCCGGTGACCTCGACCCCGTCGGCGTTGGTGAAGGAGAAGCCGAAGCTCGGTCCCTCGACCGTGCGGTGGGCTTCCAGCTCGGCGCCGAAACGCAGGTCGCTGTCGCGCTCGACGTTGGTGATCCGGTTGCCGTCGCTGTCCTCGAGCCAGACGTCGGCAAGGGTGATGTCGGCGACGCCGCCGATGTCGCCGTCGGCCCCGCTCGGCGCCTGCTCGAAGTTGAGCCGCAGGTAGCTCCTCGCGACCTCCCCGGCGTCGCCGATCACCTCGACCGAGCCGTCGTGGAGCAGCATCGCGCGATGGCAGTACTGCTCGACCGCATTCATGTCGTGGGTGACGAAGACGACGGTGCGGTCGGAGTCGCGGATCTCGTGGAAGACGTCGGCGCACTTCTGCTGGAAGGAGGCATCGCCGACCGCGAGCACCTCGTCGATCAGGAGGATCTCGGCGTCGGACTGGATCATCACCGAGAAGGCAAGGCGGACCAGCATCCCCGAGGAGTAGTTCTTGAGCTTGAGGTCGACGAACTCCTCGAGCTCGGCGAACTCGAGCACGGCGCCGAGCCTGCTGCGCGCGTCGCGTCGCGTCAGCCCCATCATCACCCCGTTCAGCTCGACGTTCTCGCGCGCGCTGAGCTCGGGATTGAAGCCGACCCCGAGCTCGATGAAGGGCGCGAGCCGCCCGGCCATCCTCACCCGGCCGGCGTCGGCCCGGTAGATCGAGGCGAGGATCTTGAGCAGGGTGCTCTTGCCCGAGCCGTTGCGCCCGACGATGCCGAAGAACTCGCCGCGCTCGATCTCGAAGGAGACGTCCTGCAACGCGTGCAGAGCGCGGAAGTCCTGCTTGTTGAAGGTGGTCAGCCGCTCCTTCAGCGAGTCGACCTTGTGAGTCGGGATGCTGAAGGTCTTCTCGACTCCGCGTGCCTCGATCGCCACGGGTGGGCTCATAGCGGGTGAGCCGGGTTGCCGACGACGGTCGCCCCCGGCTCGACGTCCCTGGTCACCACCGACCCGGCGCCGACCGTGGCGCCGCGGCCGATCCGCACGCCCGGCAGCAGCGTCGCATTGCCGCCGATGGCGGCGCCCTCCTCGATCGTCTGCGGTTCCAGCGCGTCCTCGGAGAACCCCTTCCTCCCCATCGCGTCGTCGTTGAGGGTGATCACGCCGGGGCCGATGAAGACCCCCGCCTCGATCTTGATCCGCGCGACCAGGATGACGTCGGACATGATCCGCGCCCGCTCGCCGATCTCGGTCTCGCAGTCGGTCGTCGTGTTGCGCCCGATCACGCAGCCGTCGGCGATCCGCGTGCGCTCGCGGATCGAGGCGCTCTCGGAGATCAGCACCTCGGCGCCGACCTCGACCTCGTAGTAGATGACGGCGTTGGGGCCGATCGCGCAGCCGGGGCCGATCTGGAGCGTTTCGCGGTAGGTCGGCTGGCGACCGACCGCTCCGACTGCTTTCGGGCGCCGGCCGATGTACGCGCCCGGCATGATCTCGGTGCCGGCGCCGATCTCGACCCCCGGTTCGATCACGACGTTGGGATGGATCTTCGCGCCCTCGCCGATCGTGGCCCCCGCCCTGACCACGGCGAACTCGCCGATCGTGGCCTCGGCCCCGATCGACTCGGTCTCAACTGCGGCGCTTGGGTGGATCGTCGACATCGGTTCGGGGGCTGGCCTCTGCGCGGAGGCTAGTCAACGGTGGGGACCGTTCCGCCCCTCCACTCGTCGGCCGAGCGCCGCCGCGTCTCGTGCTTGTCGACGACGACCTCGTCGAGCATCCCGATGCGGACGCCCACCCGCATCATCCGCCGGCATTTCGACCAGTCGTTGGGCTCGCCGTAGATCGCGTCGGACAGCTCCGATTCGATGAACCGGAGGCCGCTGTGGTAGAGCACCGCCTGCATGCCCCAGTGCCCGAGCTCGGGCGGGAAGCGGCCGACGACCATCGGCTCGCCCTCGGCGAAGTTGATCTGCTGGCGGCCGTAGCAGTGCTCGTAGCGATGCTCGCGCGCCGCGGCCAGCAGGTGCTCGGTGTGCGTGGGGCGAACCGCGTCGTCGTCGCCGAGCGCGGCGATCCAGCGGCCGCGCACGCGCGCCAGCGCGTCGTTGGAGGGCGGCGTCCCGATCACGTACCAGCGCGACGAGTCCTCCGGGTAGGGGCCACGGAGGGTGCGGTTGTAATAGGTGACGCGCGGGTCGCCGAGCGAGGCGATCGCCTCGGCCGTCTCCGGCGGGGCGCAATCGCCGGCGACGATCACCTCGATGTTCTCGTAGGTCTGCTCGAGGATCGAGGGCAGAGCGATGTCGCGCAGGGTCTCGTAGGAGGTGTAGGTGGGGACGATGAAGCTGACCAGGGGCTCCTCTTCGGTGAAGGCCAGCTCGTACTCCTCGCTCGCTCGCAGCGCGTTCAGGCGACGCCTGTTGGCGGGCTCTTCGTCGTAGATGTGGCGGGCGATCCCCGCTGCTTTGCGTGCGTCGATTTCCGCCTGGTGGGCCCTGCCGTGGGCCTGTTCGACCTCACGGTGCACCCGGCCGAGATCGCCGTGCAGCTCGTGGATCGAGGCCTGGGCGGCATCGAGGCGGGCCTGCAGGTCGCTCAGATATGGGCGCGACGCCCAGTCCAGCGCACGGCGAAGGGGATTCGGGCGACGTCGCTCGGCCATCTGCGGGGATGCTAGACGAGGGTCGGAGACCTCATGCCGAGGCGGCCCGCCCGGCCTCCTCGAGGAAAGCGCCGTAGTCGCGGATGTAGTCGGCGGAGTCGTAGGGATGGGAGGCGAAGACGAGCAGGACCGCGTCCGACGCGTAGCGGAACTGGCTGGCCCAGATCAGAGGCGGCACGTAGATCCCGACCGTCGGCTCGTCGAGCGTCGCTTCGGCGCGGTTCTCCCCGTCGTCGACGGCGACCTCGACTTGGCCGTGGACGCAGATCAGGAACTGGTGGCAGGCGCGATGGGCGTGCTCACCCCGGACCTCGCGGCCGGGAACGTCGTAGACCAGGAACCAGCGCTGCGGGACGAACGGGATGCCGTCGCCGGGCAGCTCGCCGGCCGTCAGCCTTCCGCGCAGGTCCGAGAACCCGGCGAAGCGCTTCATGTGCACGCCCCCGACCCCGAGCTCCCACTTGCGCGGTTCGATCTCCGGGTGGACGAGCGGCTCGGCATTGGCCTTGGCCGAGTCGGCGTAGCCCCGGATCCGAGCCGGGTTGCCGGCCACCACCGCGTGCGGCGGCACCGACCGGGTGACGACCGCGCCGGCGCCGACGACCGCGCCGGCGCCGATCTCGAGGCCGGGAAGGATCGTCGCGTTGGCGCCGATCGAGGCACCCTTGCAGACGATGGTCTGCGGATGCGCCTCGAGCCACTCGCGGCTGCGCGGCAGCGGATCGTTGGTGAACGTCGCATTCGGCCCGACGAAGACGTCGTCCTCGATCTGCACTCCGCTCCAGAGCTGTACTCCGCACTTGACCGTGACCCGGTCGCCGAGGATCGCGCCCCCCTCGACGAAGACCCCGTCGCAGATGTTGCAGTCCGCACCCACGACGGCGCCCTCGAGCACGTGGGCGAACGCCCAGATCCGCGTTCCCGGGCCAACCTCCTGGCTCTCGCAGAGCCCCTGCTCGTGCACGAACACGTCACGCATCTGAGTCCCCCTCCTGCAGCTCGACGACCTCACGCACGATCGCCTCCGGCCGCCCCTTGACGGTCTCGTACGCCCGCCAGACGTAGGAGCCCACGATTCCCAATCCAACCATGTTGAGGCTGGCGAAGAAGACGATCACGAGGATCGTCGCGGTGTAGCCAGGGACCGCTATCGCGCCGGCGAGGCGGGCGATGATCGCGACCCCACCGAGGATCGCGCCGAGGCAGAGCCCCACCATGCCGACCAGCCAGAGGATCCGCACGGGCAGGTCGGTGAAGGCGAAGACGCTGTCGGTCAGGTAGCGCAGCTTGCGCCCCAGGGTCCAGCCGCTGGGCCCCCTGCTCGGGCGCCGCTCGTAGGGAACGAGCTCGCGGCGGTAGCCGACCCAGAAGAGCTGCGCGACGAGCGAGGTGTGCACGGACTCGAGCGAGCAGACGACGTCGCGCACCGCCGCGGTGCAGGCGAAGACGTCGACCCCTTCCGGAGGCACCTCGGCGATGACGAAACGGCGGTAGAGCCTCCAGTAGAGCTTCGAGAACCCGTCGCCGTGGTCGTCGCGGCCGGAGCGCTCCCCCATGACCACGTCCACGTCCCCGCTGGCCAGGCGGCGCAGGAACTCGACGATCAGCTCGGGGGGCTCCTGCAGGTCGGCCGCCATCACGGCGATCCGCTCGCCGCGCGCGAGGCTCATCCCGGTCCTGATCGCCGCGAACGAGCCGAAGTTGCGCGAGTGCTCGACGACCCGGGCGGAGATCTCCCCCCTGCCCGAGCGCAGGGCAGCCAGCAGCCGCTCGCGCGAGTCGTCGGGGCTGCCGTCGACGACGAAGATCGCCTCCAGGCCTCCGTCCAGCTCTGCGGCGATTCCTTCGACCACGCCGACCGTGCTGGCGATCGAGTCGCTGTTGGCGTAGACGGGGACGACGAGGGAGCTCAGCCGGCTCACGAGCCGATCTCCAGGCACGCTTCGACGACCGCGTCGACCTCCTCGTCGCGCAGGTAAGGGTGGATCGGCAGCGAGAGCTCCCGCTCGGCCAGGCGGCGCGCGACGGCGAGGGAGTCGAGTGCCCTGCCGGCCTCCCCGAGCGCCCCCTGGTCCGGGCAGAGGAGCGGGTAGTGGCGGCCCACGGCGATCCCACGGCGCCCGAACGCGGCCTCGACCTTCTCCGGCTCGCCCTCGGTGATCTCGACCGGGAAGAGGTGGTAGGAGGAGCTGCCCCCCGTCGGCGCGATCGGGCGCAGCGAGCTCTCGCCGAGCGCCTGCGCGTAGCGTGAGGCGATCTCGCGGCGGCGGCGCAGCCAGCCGTCCAGGCGCGGCAGCAGGGCGGACCGCAGCACGGCCGCGTGCAGCTCGTCGAGCCGGCTGTTGAGGCCGCGCTCGGGGTGGCGGTTTCGACTGTCTCGGCCGTAGTCCCGCATCGCCCTGGCGCGTTCGGCCAGCGCCGCGTCGGCGGTCAGCAGGACCCCGCCGTCCCCCATCGCGCCGAGGTTCTTGGTCGGGTAGAGGCTGACTCCCGCCGCGATCGCGCCGGTCGCGGTCGGCTTGCCGTCGCGCTCGGCGCCGGCGGACTGGGCGCAATCTTCGATCAGCGCCACGCCATGCTCGGCCGCGATCCGCTCCAGGCTCGCGAGGTCGAGTGGGTGCCCGTAGAGGTGGACCGGCAGGATCGCGCGGATCGAGCGATCGGCCCGCAGCGCCGAGTCGACCAGGTCGAGGTCGATGCCGCCCGAGTCGTCGACGTCGCACCAGAGCGGCTCGGCGCCCACGCGCAGGATCGCCAGCGTGGTGGCGAAAGCCGTGAGCGGCGTCGTCAGCACGCGCGCGCCCGGCGGCAGATCGGCGCAGCGCAGCGCGATCTCGAGCGCATCGAGGCCGCTGGCCACGCCGACGGCGTGGGGAACGCCCCACCAGGCGGCGAATTCCCTTTCGAAAGCGTCGACCTCGTCGCCCAGGATCAGCTGGCCGCTGCGTCCCACCCGGTCGATCGCCGCGAGCGCATCGTCGCGAACGTCGTCCCATTGGCGCGCGAAGTCGTTCGCCCTGACCTTGACCACCGAGCGCTCGACCACTGCGGCAGCGTAGCGACTGGCCCAGCCATAGACTCCCGCCCCGCGCGGGGCGTTCGGCTCGCGCCGGATTCGAAGCCATGACTTCTGAGAGCGTCAAACGGTGGCTGAGGAGCCCCGCAACCATCGGCTTCGCGCTGGCGTTCGCGGCCTTCCTCCTGGTCGCCCTGCTGCAGGGCGAAAAGCCCTTCTACTACGACTCCGGCACCTACTGGTCGCTGGGCGACACCTTCAGCAAGGGAGGGAGCTTCTCCTTCGCCAGCTTCGACAGCAGCCTGCGGGGCTACTCGCTGCCGCTGCTCTACCTCCTCCTGCGCGAGGCCGGCGGCATCGTCACCGACAACGCCTCGTTGCTGGTGATGGCGTTCAACTCGGCGGTGTTCGCCCTGATCGGGGCCGTGCTCGGCCCACGCCTGGCGACGATCGCCTGGCCGCGGCTGCATTGGAGCGTCGCCAGGCGCCTCGTCCTCTGCGCGGTGATCCTCTTCTTCTGGCGGGGGATGCTGAACTACCCGCTCAGCGACTTCCCCGCGCTGGCCGCCGCCCTGATGGCCCTGGTCGCTATCTCGTCCTACGACTCCCCGCGCTGGATGCTCGTCGCCGGCGCATCGGCCGGGCTCGCCGTCAACGCCCGCCCCGCCTACCTGCTGCTCGTCCCGATCCTGCTCGTGCTTCTCGGCTGGGGCTGGCGCGAACGGCGGGGCTCGGCGGACGGCGCCGGCTGGGCAAGGGCGGGGGCTTGCGGGGGGCTTTTCCTCGTCGCCCTGGCGCTCGTCTGGCTGCCGCAATCGATCGCCGAGCACCAGCGAGTCGGCAGCTACAACCCCCTCCCCGGCGGCAGCGCCCTCGTCGGCCTCCAGTACACGGAGGGGTTGCGGCTGCAGCGCTACGACACCTATGTGGGCGGCGGTCCCGAGCAGGCCCGGATGATGTATCGGGACCCGCGCGGCGAAGAGATCCTCGCCGGCCTCGAGAACGAATCCGTCGAGGGCACCGGGCAGTACGCCGGGATCGTGCTCGACCACCCGCTGACGATGGCTGGCGTGTTCCTGAGACACGTCGTGAACGGCCTCGACCTGCGCTATCCGGGCGGCTACATCGAGCAGCTGCAGACGGGGACGAACCGGATCTGGCGCTTCGCCGGCTTCCTGCTCGTCTTCCTCGCCATGCTGCGGGTCGCCTGGCCGACCGGGAGACGGTCACTCGAGCCGGCGCGCTGGCGCTACCCGGTCGCCCTGCTGCTCGCCTGCGCCACGTCGATCGCCTCGGCCGTCGAGGTCCGTTTCATGCTCCCGATCTTCCTGCTCTGCGCGCTGATCGTCGTGGCGCCGGGCTGGCCGAGCCCGCTCGAGGCCGGGCCGGGCCTGCGCCGCTACCGCACCCTGGCGATCGCCGCGGCCGCTGCCGTCGTCTTCTTCGCCATCGTCCTCACGATCGTCAGCGGCGCGACCGACAACCTCCATCTCGAATCCGCCGCATGATCTACGTTACGGCCGTGAGCAGGGCGCGCCGCCTACTGGATCCGACCGTGCTGCTGCTCACCGCGGCGGCCATCTCGGGCCTGCTCATCGTCGTCCTCGGGTCCCGCCTGACCTTCATCCTCGACGACTGGACCTATATCCTCTACCGGCGCGACTTCAGCGCCGACGCCTTCCTGATGCCGGCCAACGAGCACCTCGTCGGCGGCGCAGTGGTGACCTGGAAGCTGCTGCTGGAGGGCTTCGGAATGGGCTCCGTCGTGCCCTTCCGGATCGTCTCGACGGCGATGTTCCTGCTCGGCAACTGGTTCCTCTTCGTCTGGATCAGGCGCCGCCTCGGCCCCTGGCCGGCGCTGATCGCGACCGTGCCGGTCCTCTTCCTCGGCGCCGCCTTCGAAGACCTGCTCTGGTTCTCCTCGATCACCTTCCTCGGCTCGCTCACCTGCGGGCTCGGCATGCTCGTCGCCCTCGACCGGCGCGATCGCCTCGGTGACCGCCTCGCCTGCGCCTGGTTGGTGGGGACGATGCTCTTCTCCAGCGTCTGGGTCCCCTTCGCCGCCGGCGCCGCGCTCGACGTCGTCCTGCGGCGCGGCGAGCGCGACTGGCGGCGGCGCGCCTACGTCGTCCTCGTGCCCGTCGCCCTCTACGTCCTCTGGTGGCTCGGCTGGGGCCACGAAGCGGAGAGCTCGATCTCCCTGCACAACATCGCCGCGACGCCGCTCTTCGTCCTCGACTCCTTCGCCGCCGCGCTCGCGGCGCTGTTCGGCCTGGCGACGCCGGCGGACGGGATGGCCTCCCCGGCCGGGCTCGACTGGGGGCGCCCGCTGGCGATCCTGCTCGGCGGGCTGGCGCTCTGGCGCGCCTACCGGATCGAGCGCATCCCGCGCTCGCTGTGGGTCGTGCTCGCGATCGGCCTCTCCTTCTGGGTCCTCGGGGGCTTCGCGGTCAAGGAGGGCAGGGTGCCCTGGGCCAGCCGCTACCAGCTCCCGGGCGCGACCTTCGTCCTGCTAGTCGCGGTCGAGCTGCTGCGCGGGGTGAAGCTCGACCGGCGCCTGCTCGGCCCAGCGCTGGCGATCGTGATCGCCGCCGTGGCCAGCAACGGGCTCTTCCTGCACGAGGCCTACAAGAGCTACCGCTCGGGCGCCGAGCTGGTCCGCGCCGACCTGACCGCGCTGGAGATCGCCCGCGACACGGTCGATCCCAGCTTCTACATCGACGAAGAGTTCGCCGATACCGGCCTCGTCCACATCGACGCCGGCTCCTACTTCTCCGCCGTCGACGAGTTCGGCTCCCCCGCCTACACGATCGAGGAGCTGCAGGACAGCCCCGAGGCGGCGCGCTTCGCTGCCGACAAGGTGCTCCTGAACGCGCTGCGGGTGGTCGTCGAGCCCGGCGCGACGGCGCCAGGCGACGGCTGCGTCGCCGTCCCGGACGAGAGCGGCTCGCGCACTGTGCCAGTCGCCCCAGGCGGGGCGATCGTCGCTGCCGGTGACCGTCCCGTGACCGACATCAAGATGCGCCGATTCGCGACCGGTCCCGAGCCCCCCATCGACTTCCAGACCGGCGTCGCCCCAGGCGAAGCCGTCGCGATCGCGATCCCACGGGACGTCTCTACGGTGCCCTGGAAGATCCAGGTCGACGGCGGCGCGGCGAGAGTCTGCCGCCTCTGACGCCAGGCCGAATCAGGAACCGGGCGACTGCTCGTGGGTCCGGAGAATGAACCGACCGAGCAAGGGCACGGCAAACGAGTACTTGCCGAAGCGGTTCTTGTAGATCATTCCCCGCTCGGCGAGGCTCGACAGCATCTGACTGGCATTGCTGGGGGAAAACGGCTTCGGCAGGAGCGCCTTGGCCGTCTCGGTCAGTTCCAGAATCGTGAACTCCTCGTCGGGCCGGGCGAGATGCGCGACGACCCAGAGCAGTTCGCGTTGCCGATCGGTGATCCTCGCCCAGCGCCCCGCGAAGAAGTCCGCATCCAGCTTGCGCTGGATCGCTTCGATCGGCACGCGCTTCTTCTCTTCGTCCGCGTGCTGCCTGATGAAGACGTCGTAGACCTCGCGACCGATGAACTGGATGAAATACGGATACCCAGAGGTCTCGTAGACGATGAGTTCGACCGACTCAGGGGTCAGTCGCACCGGACACTCCGCTGCCTCGATCGGCCTGAGAATCGCTTCCCGACTCTCGCCCTCAGTCAGCTTCGTCAGCGTCATGACACGGAACATGCGCTCGGCATACGTACGCGCGTCAACCAGCTTGGGAAAGAGGGTTGGCAGCCCGGCAAGCACCAGCATGAACTGAACGCCCTTCTTCTGGATCGACTGGAAGACGTCCAACAGCACGGAGAGCGGGAACTGCTCGTTGGCCGCGTGATCGGAAAGGTTCTGCGCCTCGTCGTAGGCAAAGATCACTCGCTGCTGTCCATGCTCACGCAGGTGCACCCAGGCGAATTCAAGGGTCGCCTTGATCTTGTCGGCGATCAAGCCGGGGGTCCCCTTGTAGACATCCACCAGAACCTCGTGCGTCAGCGGAACCTCGCCGGGCTCAGACGGTGCTGAAAAACCCGGCTGCTGGCGAGAGGCCGGATCCGCAATGGATATGGATGAGGTGATCAAAGCCAGATCGGCCAACAGCCGTTCCGCCAGTGCCGTCTCGCTGATACTGGCCGACTCGGAGAGATCTGCGCTCGCCCAACCCCAACCATGCTCTAGTGCTATCGACTTGAATTTCTCGAGCAGGACGGTCTTGCCGACCCCACGCAACCCAGTCAGGACGAGATTCTCGAGGATGTCGTCCTGCTCCAAGAGCCGATCGAACTCGGCGTACTCGCTCTCCCGGCCAGCGAGATAAGGGGGCATATGCCCTGCCCCGGGGCGATACGGATTCTTGAATTGGGCGGAATTCATACTGCATTAGCCCTCTCTCTAAATTTAGACTTAAAGCTAAATTTAGCAAAGGCCCTAACTACAGCTGAATCTCAGCCCGCCGTCGCCATCCAGCGCTCGACGTTCTGCTCGTACATCTCCTGCAGGATCTCGTCGATCCCGTAGCGCGGCTGCCAGTCCGGGTAGTCGGCCTCGAAGTCGGAGACGTCGGAGACCCACCAGCGGTGGTCGCCGATCCGGTTCTCGTCGCTCAGCTCCCACTGCAGCTCGCGGCCGCTGATCCGCTCGCAGACGTCGATCGCCTCGAGCATCGAGCAGTTGCTGCGGCGGCCGCCGCCCATGTTGTAGACGGCGCCGGCGCGCGGGGCGCGCTGGAAGGACTGGAAGCAGGCGACGAGGTCGGCGCTGTGGATGTTGTCGCGGACCTGCTTGCCGCCGTAGCCGAAGACGGTGTACGGCGTGCCGGTGACGGTGCACTTCATCAGGTAGGCGAGGAAGCCGTGCAACTGGGCGCCGGCATGCTGGGGGCCGGTCAGGCAGCCGCCGCGGAAGCAGACGGTCGGCATGTCGAAGTAGCGGCCGTACTCCTGCACGAGCAGATCGGCCGCCGCCTTGGAGACGCCGAAGAGCGAGTGGGTCGAGCGGTCGATCGACATCGAGGTGTCGATGCCCTTGTGGAAGGGATGGGACTCGGGCAGCTCGAGCCGCTTCTCCAGCTCCTCCAACGGCAGGTAGTTGGGCGTATCGCCGTAGACCTTGTTGGTCGAGCAGAAGATGAAGGGGGCCTCGGGGGCGTGCTCGCGGGCCGCCTCGAGCAGGTTGAGCGTGCCCAACGCGTTGACGCCAAAGTCGGTCTGGGGCTCGCGCGCCGCCCAGTCGTGCGAAGGCTGCGCCGCGGTGTGGATCACCGCGTCCAGCGAGCCGGCGAGGTCGGCGAAGGCGCGGTTGACGCCGTCGGCGTCGCGGATGTCGAGGTCGAGTGAGCGGAACTCGGAGTAGCCCTCGCGCAGCTCGGTGGTGACGTGCGCGGTGGACGCCTCCTCGCCGAAGAAGCGGGCGCGCATGTCGTTCTCGATTCCGACCACGTCCCAGCCCGCCTCGATGAAACGGCGGACAGACTCGGAGCCGATTAGGCCCCCCGACCCGGTGACTATTGCGGTAGGCATGGTGCGGCAGACTAGCGAGACGATGGGGGGAGCAACGCCATGCCGGGCGCCGCTGGCCTGCGGCGCCCTGGGTCGCTACGACCGCGGCCGGGTCGAGCGGATGGCCTCCCTGCTCGGCGGCGGCATGCAAGTGGCGCACGATGACCGCGACTCGATCCTGATGCTCGACCGGGCGCCGCTCAGATGGCAGGGCCGGCGCGAGCAGGGAATCGGCTGGATCGAGGGCGGCGCCTGGCGCGGGGGCGCGGCAGATTGGAAGCAGGCGGCCAAGCTTGGCGCCTGCGGCCTCGTCCTCGCCGGCCGCCGTCGCCTCGTCCACTCCTCGGTCAGCGGCCTCGCCTCGGTCTTCTGGCTGGACGCCGCCGGCGCCACCTACTTCGCCACGCGGCTCGACCCGCTCGTGCGCAGCTCCCCGGCCCCGCTCTCGGTCGACTGGGACGCCTGGGCATCGATCTTCGCGGTGCGCTTCGCGCTCGGCGACCGCACTCCCTTTGCCGAGATCCGCCGGCTCGGCCCGCATACGGCGCTGCGCCGCCGCTTCGGCCGCGGCCGGGCCGAGGCGCCATCGTGGCCGTGGGCCGAGATCGAGCCCGATCTCGGCCTCGAGGCCGGCACGGAGGGGACCGCAACGGCCCTGCGGGTGGCCCTTTCCCCGCTGGAGGGGGAGGTTCTCTGCCCGCTCAGCGGCGGCTACGACTCGCGGGCGCTGATCAGCGTGCTGGCCGGCTCGGGGCAGGCGGAGCCAGTCGCGATCACGGTCAACGACGACGAGGGCGCCGAGTTCGAGGAGGGCTTCGCCTCCCCGGTCGCCGCCGCGCTCGGAGTGCGCCACGAGCTGCTTCGCGCCCAGGTCGGGGACTACTGGACGGACTGGGAGGAGCACCACCGGCGGGTCGAGCACCGCTTCGTCGACCACCCCTGGCTGATGCCGCTGGTGCGCCGCGTCGACGGCGCCCGGGCGCCGGTCCCAGACGGCTACGCGCTCGACACCTTCCTGCTCACCGGCGCCCGCTTCCATACCCCCGAGGTGCTGGACACCAGCGACCCGAGGGCCTCGAACCGGGCGCTCTTCGACAGCCTGCGCCGCTACGGGCACGGTCAGGCAGGGCTCGGCGAGCGCTTCCACGAGGCAATCGTCGAGAACGCCCGCGCTCAGCACGAAGCCGTCGTCGAGCCCTTCGCCGGGCATCCATCACAGCCGCTGCTGGCGCTCTACGCGACCCGCACCGTCGGCGGCGTCTCGACCAACCCCAGCGCCCTGCTCGGCTGCGGCGCGCCCGTCGTCGTTCCCGGCGCCGACGACGCGGTCGTCTCGCCGATCCTCGCCGTCTCGGTCGAGGAGAAGCGGTACCGGCGGATGCTGACGGCGCTGCAGCGCCAGCTGCTGCCCCGCCTGGCGGAGATGGAATCCACCAACGACGTGCTGCGGCCGGAGCGGCGGACCTTGCCGCGGCGCTGGTGCTCGCAGGTCGCCGTCGAGGGGCACCGCCGCCTCGTCGCCGACGGGCCGCTGGCCGAGCACGTCTCGCCGCAGCTCACAACCTGGCTCGAGGGCCCCGGGCGGGGGGAGATATCTCCCCACCTGCGCGCCGGGATGGAAGTGGTCAGCTTCTTCCACGACTGGTGGCACCTCTACGGCGGGCTGGTCAAAGACGGCGACGCGAGGGCGCTGCTCGGCTGACCGAGCGCGAGGGGGAAGCGGCGTCTCGCATCGTTAGAGTGGCCCCCCCGATGCGGATCCTTGTCACCGGCGGAGCCGGATTTGTCGGCGCGAACCTCGGCGTCTCGCTGGCCGCGCGCCACCCAGACTGGGGGATAGTCGCGCTCGACAACTTGATGCGGCGCGGCTCCGAGCTGAACCTGGCGCGCCTGCGTGAGGCCGGGGTCGAGTTCGTCCACGGAGACGTGCGCGAGCAGGACGACCTGGCGGCGGCCGGGAGCTTCGACGCGATGGTCGAGTGCTCGGCCGAGCCCTCGGTCCTGGCCGGCTTCGCCGACACCTCCTACTCGGTGCAGACCAACCTCGTCGGCGCCTTCAACTGCCTCGAGCAGGCCCGCCGTGAGGACGCCTTCGTCGTCTTCCTCTCGACCAGCCGCGTCTACCCGGTGGCGCCGCAGCTCGAGCTGGCGCTGGACGAGGCGGAGACGCGCTACGAGCTGGCTGCCGAGCAGCCGGTCCCCGGCGCCGGCCCGGCGGGCATCTCCGAGGACTTCCCGCTGCCGGGCGCCCGCACCCTCTACGGAGCGACCAAGCTCTCGGCCGAGCTCCTGATCGAGGAGTACGCCGACGCCTTCGGCCTGCGCGCCGTCGTCAACCGCTGCGGCGTCATCGCCGGCCCCTGGCAGATGGGGAAGGTCGACCAGGGCGTCTTCGCCTTCTGGGTGTTTCACCACCACTTCGGCCTGCCCCTGAGCTACATCGGCTACGGCGGAGAGGGCAAGCAGGTCCGCGACCTCCTGCACGTCGACGACCTCGTGGAGCTGCTGGACGACCAGCTCGCACGCCCCGATCACTGGGCGGGACGGACGTTCAACGTCGGCGGGGGCCGCGACGTGAGCCTGAGCCTCCGCGAGCTG